>SBGZ01000058.1 GCA_006226415.1 Alphaproteobacteria bacterium | reverse complement strand
GATGTAGCAAATGGGCATAGTCCACTCAATGGGAATCAGATCACATGTAGCGCCTGCCGCAATCTTGTGCACAAGCCTGGAGCGCCTCGGATGTTTGACCAAAACCCGCTGATTTCAGCCGAATTGGCTGCCTTGCGGAAGCCTGAAACCGACCCTCGGCACATTGTGGATGTGCTGATTGAGGAGCGGGCAAGCCATTTAATGGATCGTCCGCGCCTTTGGTCGCTCGTCAAGCGGTTCCTTTACCCTCAGCTCAAGTACCCGGACGCCGTGGCCATGGCCGACGAATATGAAGGATTGACCGGCCATGAGATCTTCAAACGTCTGGGCGAGCGCCTGCAGCCTGAGCTTGTGGTGCGGGGGCTGGAACATGTGCCCACCGAGGGGCCCGTCCTTCTCATTGGCAACCATCCCACAGGCATTGCCGATGGGGTTGTGGTCACCGAGGCGATCCGGCCCGTGCGGGACGATTTGTCCTTTTGGGCCAATCGCGATGCTTTGCGCGCCGCGCCGGGGCTTATTGACACGTTGATCCCGGTGGAATGGGTCATGGACAAGCGCAGTCACGGCAAAACCAAAGTTATGCTGAAATTGACCCATCTCGCCCTTGATCAAGGCCGGATGGTGGGCATTTTCCCGTCTGGCCGCGTGGCGCGGCTGACCTTTCGCGGCTTGCAGGAAAGACCGTGGATGGCTTCAACCATCACGCTGATGCGCCGCTTCAATGTGCCCATCCTGCCGATGTATATGCGCGGGCGGAACTCGGCGCTCTATTACCTTTTCAGTTTTCTGCATCCGGAACTGCGCGACATCACGCTCTTTAATGAACTCTTGAACAAAAGGGGCGCACGCTTTGAGCTCACCTTTGGGCCGCTCATTCAGCCGGAAGACCTTGAAGGCAGTCCGCAAGAGGCCATTGACCGCCTCCGCGCCCTTGTGGAGACTGATTTGAAAAACATAAGGGAGACAAGCTCATGAACGGCGCCGATATTCTTGCTCAAATTCTTAAAGCCGAAGGCACTGAATTTGTTGCCGGGTTTCCCGAAAACCGTTTATTTAACTCGGCAGCGGCTCTCGATATTCGTCCGCTGATTGCCCGCACTGAGCGCGTGGCCATCAATATGGCGGACGCCTATACGCGGGTGAACAACGGCAAAAAAATAGGCGTTGTGGCTGTTCAAGACGGCCCTGGCATTGAGGCCTCCTTTGGCGCCATTGCTCAGGCTTATGGTGACAACACGCCGATCCTGGCCTTGCCAGGGGCCTATTTTCGGGCGCAACAGGGTTATGCGCCGCATTTTGATGGCGCCCGCTCCTTCCGCGATGTCACCAAATGGTCGGCCACGATTAATGAGCACAAAGACATCGCCCGGCACATAGAACGCGCCTTTGCGCTGCTGAAAAACGGACGCGGCGGCCCGGTTCTGCTGGAGACGGCCAAGGACGTGCTTTGGGGGTCTTATGAGGGGGAGATGCCTTCCTACTCCTCACCCAAGGCGCGGCGCAGCCAAGGCGACTTGCAAGATGTGAAGGAAACGCTCGAAGCGCTGCTGGCGGCCAAACGGCCGGTGCTGGTGGCAGGCAACGGCATCTTCTACGCAGAAGCCTGGGAGGAGCTCAGAGAATTTGCCGAGCTTGTTCAAGTGCCGGTGATGACCACCCAGCTTGGCAAGAGCGCCTTTCCTGAAACCCACCCCTTGGCGCTGGGCAATGGCGGGCGCACGGTGCCCACCGCAGTCGGCCACTTTGCGACAAATGCCGATTTTATTCTCGGCATTGGCACCAGCTTTACCATCAATGACTTCACGGCCCGCATGCCGAAAGGCAAAACTCTCGGTCAGATCACCAATGATGCGGCAGATGTGGGCAAATGCTATGCGACCGAATATGGCATCATTGGCGATGCGAAACTGGTGCTCCAGCAACTCATTGCCGAAGCCAAAGACGTTCTTGGCGAAAACGGCCGAGCGCGTAATGAAGCGCTTGAAAAAGAGATCTTGGAAATGCGCCACGCTTTCCTGGAAGAATGGATGCCGCGCCTGACCTGCGACGAGCCGGGACCGATCTCGCCCTATCGTGTGATCTGGGAAATGAACCAATGCATCGACAAGGCCAATTCTATCGTTACCCACGATGCGGGCAATCCGCGCGACCAGATCACGCCTTTTTATGAAGCCACACAGCCCCGCGGATACCTGAGCTGGGGCAAGTCGACCCATTTGGGATCCAGCCTCGGACTTATTCTGGGCGCCAAGCTCGCCCGACCCGAGGCGCTTTGTGTCAACCTCATCGGCGATGCGGGCTTTGGCATGTCGGGCATGGACTATGAAACCGCTGCCCGGCTGGAGTTGCCCATCATGACAGTCCTGCTCAACAACGGGGTGATGGGCGGTTATGGCGCCTATATGCCGGAGGCGGTGAGCAACTTTTCCTCCAACCGGGTCACAGGCGACTATGCTGGGGTGGCCAGCGCCCTTGGCGGCTATAGCGAGCGGGTTGAAAAACCGGAAGAGGTGCGCCCCGCTCTCCTGCGCGGTATCGAAGAAACCCGGAAGGGTCGCCCGGTGCTGCTTGAAATGATCACGCGCGAAGAACCGGTGCTGCCCATGGCCAACAAATGGG
Organism: Alphaproteobacteria bacterium; assembly: GCA_006226415.1. GTDB lineage: Bacteria > Pseudomonadota > Alphaproteobacteria > M2410 > M2410 > M2410. The sequence continues at coordinate 18,514 of SBGZ01000058.1, read as the reverse complement.
GGATGTGAGGGGCCTCACGCCGTCTCGTTGAAGAGCTCGCGTCCGATGAGCATGCGGCGGATTTCTGACGTGCCAGCGCCGATCTCATAGAGCTTGGCATCGCGCAGCAAGCGCCCGGTCGGGTATTCATTAATGTAGCCATTGCCGCCCAGGGTCTGGATGGCCTCGAGCGCCATCCAGGTTGCTTTTTCCGCCGAATAAAGAATGCAGCCCGCCGCATCTTTGCGGGTGGTCTCGCCCCGGTCGCAGGCGGTGGCCACCGCATAGACATAGGCGCGGCATGCGCCCCAGGTCGAATACATATCGGCCAGCTTGCCTTGCATGAGCTGGAAGGTGCCGATGGGCTTGCCAAACTGCTGGCGCTCATGGACGTAAGGCACCACCGCATCCATGCAAGCCGCCATAATGCCGAGCGGCCCGCCGGAAAGCACCACGCGCTCATAATCGAGGCCGGACATCAGGACATTGACGCCCTTGCCTTCCTCGCCGATGACATTTTCATAAGGCACTTCGCAGTCTTCAAATACCAGCTCGCAGGTGTTGGAGCCGCGCATGCCGAGCTTGTCGAGTTTTTGCGCGGTGGAAAAACCTGCCATGCCCTTTTCGATCAGGAAGGCTGTAATGCCGCGTGGCCCTGCCTCTGGATCGGTCTTGGCATAGACCACCAGGAAGTCGGCGTCCGGACCATTGGTGATCCACATCTTATTGCCGTTCAGGACAAACCGGTCGTTGCGCTTTTCGGCGCGCAGTTTCATGGACACCACGTCCGATCCGGCGCCCGGCTCTGACATAGCTAGGGCGCCAATCGCCTCGCCTGATATCAGTTTCGGCAGGACCCGTTCTTTCTGCTCTGGAGTGGCATTGCGGGTAATCTGATTGATGCAAAGATTGGAATGCGCACCATATGACAATCCGACCGCAGCCGAAGCGCGTGAGATCTCTTCCATGGCAATCACATGGGCAAGGTAGCCCATATTGGCGCCGCCAAATTCTTCCGGCGCTGTCATGCCGAGCACGCCCAGGTCGCCAAGCTTGTTCCAGATCTCGCGTGGAAAAGCATTGTTCTGATCTATTTCTGCCGCAAGGGGCGCAATTTCGTTTTGCGCAAAGGCCGCTACGGTTTCCCGCAGCATATCGATGGTTTCGCCGTGACCGAAATTAAGAGAAGGAATATGGATCATGTTTTCTAAAGTGCTCTTGAGATGATGAGTTTTTGAATATCAGAGGTGCCTTCATAGATCTGGCAAACACGTACATCGCGGTAGATCTTTTCAAGCGGATAGTCGGAGAGATAGCCGTATCCCCCAAGGGTTTGAATGGCGCCGGAACAAATTTCCTCCGCCACTTCAGAGGCAAAAAGCTTGGCCATGCAAGCCTCTTTGAGGCAGGGCACGCCCTGGTCTTTCAAAGCGGCTACGTTAAGGACCATAAGCCGGGCGGCTTCAAGCTTGGTGGCGAGATCAGCCAATCGGAAGGAGACAGCCTGGTGCGAGATGATCGGCACGCCGAAGCTTTCGCGCTCCTTGGCATATTCGGTTGCGATCTCCAGCGCGGCGCGGGCCATGCCAACCGATTGGGCCGCGATGCCCACCCGGCCGGTTTCCAAATTCGAAAGGGCGATCTTGTATCCCGCCCCTTCGTCACCAAGACGGTTGGCGGCGGGCACGACCATATTGTCGAAGGAGATGGCGCAGGTGTCAGAAGCCTTTTGTCCCAGCTTATCTTCCACCTTGGTGACGGTATAGCCGGGCGTATCGGTTTCAACGGCAAAGCAGGAAATGCCCTTGCGGCCCGCCTCCGGATCGGTGACCGCAAAGACGATCATTAACCCGGCGATCTGGCCGGAGGTGATAAACTGCTTTGCACCGCTCAGCACATAAGTATCGCCATCCTTGCGGGCGCGCACTTTCAGGCTTGCCGCATCGGAGCCCGCATGGGGCTCCGTCAAGGCAAAGCCGCCAATCCACTCGCCCGAGGCAAGCTTTGGAAGAAAGCGCTCTTTTTGCTCTTTACTGCCTTCGTTGGCGATGATGAGGCCGGTCAGGGAATTGTGAACACTCAAGATAGTGGAAAGACCGCCGTCGGCGGCGGCCACTTCAATGAGTGCCAAGGCATAAGACATATAGTCTGTCTTGGAGCCGCCGTAGTCCGCATCAAGGGTCATGCCCATGAGGCCAAGGGCTGCCAGGTCTTTAAACAGCTCCTGAGGATAGGCCCGGGCGGTCTCGAATTCGGCCGCCCGCGGCGCAATTTGCTCTTGCGCAAAACGCCGGATCGCTTCCTGGATCAGTGCCTGCTCTTCATTCAAAATCACGTTTTATCCTTCAGCCCTTCATGAAAGGAAACATCCGTTGGAATACGCGATCTTTGTCAATAATCAAGTGTTTAAATGCCGCCACTGCGTGCAAAACCACCACGGCAATCAGCAAAAAGGCTCCAATCTCATGGAGCTCATGGAAGATATCTGTAACGCCTTCAGAAGAGGGTAAGAGTGCAGTGACATTGAACAAGCCAAAGGGATGAACCTCTTCCTCCACGCTCGTGGCGGCGTGCAAGAACCCCATCAGAGGGATATAGAGCATCAGCGCATAAAGCAGCCCCGCATTTATCTTGGCGAGCTTCAGCTCCCATGACTTCATACCCGCTGGCAGAGCCGGCGGCTCATGTGTGCGGCGCCAATAGATGCGAAACAGGGCCAAAAAGAAGACAGTCAAGCCGACCCCGGAGTGGCCTTGTAGCAAAGACGCCTTTTCGGCATGAGAGGCATCTTCCATTATCAGCCCAAAAATGAGGGCCCCGATCATCAGAACCGCCATCAACCAGTGGAGGGTTTTTGCGACCGGGTCAAAGGACGAATTTGGTGACATGATAGTATTCCCTTTAAAGGTTTGTCCGGGGCGCATCCGGGAAAGGCAATTCGCGCTATCTATGTAAACGAATGTAATGGCGAAATCTGTTGGGCAAAAACAAAACCATAGCAAGTCCGGCATCTATTTCCTAGCCGCCCTCTTGGATCAAAAAAATGTGACAGAGGCGCAAAAAACCGCCAATTTCCTGCAGATTCACACCTCTTGATACCCTTCCTTGTTGCGGGGCGGACATAATTGTATTTAATGCAAAGCTGAGGACTACAATTGAGACCAGAGTTATAAAAAATGACTACAACAAAGAGCTCTGCCCCAGCTGGTGATATCCGCGACTCCGTTGTCGTCCGGTTTGCCGGTGACTCGGGCGACGGAATGCAGCTCACCGGCTCCCAGTTTGCTGTTTCAACGGCCCTGGCCGGGCGCGGTTTGTCGACTTTTCCGGATTTTCCAGCCGAAATTCGCGCCCCTGTCGGAACGACTTTCGGTGTTTCGGCCTACCAGATCAATTTTGGCTCAGAGGATGTGATGACCGCCGGCGACGCGCCGGACGTTTTGGTTGCCATGAACCCGGCAGCCTTGAAAGTGAATGTGGACCGGCTGCCGGAAGGCGGCCTGATCCTGGTGGACAGCGGTTCCTTTACGGACCGCAACCTTGCCAAAGCTGGCTTTGAGGGAAATCCTTTGGAAGGCGACGATCTGGCAAAATTTCAGGTCATTGAGGTTGATGTTTCAAAGCTGACTCTTGAAGCGGTTTCCGAGTATGGGCTTGGCAAGGCAGATGCCCTGCGCTGCAAAAATATGTGGACCCTGGGGCTCATGCTCTGGATGTTTAACCGGGACCGGCAACCCATTGTCGACTGGCTGTCTGAGAAGTTCGCTAAACTTGAGGCTATTCGCGAGTCGAATATTGCCGCGCTCAATGCGGGCCACGCATTTGGCGAAACCTCGGAGATTTCCGGTGGTTTGAAACAATATCACGTGCGCGATGCCAAAAAGCAGCCTGGCACCTACCGAACCGTGACTGGTGCCGAGGCGATTGCCTGGGGCTTGGTGGCTGGCGGGCAATTGGCCAATCTCCCGCTCTTTTTTGGCTCCTATCCGATCACGCCGGCTTCGTCGGTGTTGCACGAACTGTCAAAACTGAAAGCCTTTGACGTCCAAACTTTTCAGGCGGAAGACGAAATCGCCGCCATTTGCTCGGCCATCGGCGCTTCCTATGCCGGGACGCTTGGGATTACCTCCAGTTCCGGCCCCGGCATCGCCCTGAAGACCGAAGCCATGGGGCTCGCGATCTCGGCGGAATTGCCGCTCGTCATCGTCAATTCACAAAGAGGCGGGCCATCGACGGGCCTGCCGACCAAGACCGAACAATCGGACCTTTATCAGGCCATCTATGGCCGCAATGCCGATTCGCCGCTTCCGGTCATTGCCTCGCGCAGCCCGAGCGACAGCTTCTACTGCGCGATTGAGGCCATTCGTCTGGCGACCAAATTCATGACGCCCGTGATCCTTCTGACGGACGGCTATATTGCCAATGCGGCGGAGCCTTGGTTGCTTCCGGACTTGAGCGCGCTTGAAGCCTTTCCGGTTTCCTTCGCGACGACGGATGACATTGGCCCAGACGGCCATTTCAACCCGCTAAAGCGTGACGAGACGACACTCGCGCGCATTTGGCCCAAGCCGGGGACAGCAGGACTTGAATATCGCACAGGGGGTATCGAAAAGTCTTTTGACACCGGCGACATCTCTTACGATCCAGCCAATCACCAAAAAATGACGGATATCCGGCATCAAAAAATTGCCGGAATCGCCAATGACATTCCCTTGCAGGAGGTCGCGCAGGGCAACACTTCCGGAGATATGGTCGTTGTCGGCTGGGGGTCCACCTATGGGCCCATTACCCAAGCCGTCCATCGCGCACGTCAACAAGGCCATGATGTGTCGCAGATCCACATTCGCCATCTGGCGCCTTTCCCCAGCAACCTCGGAGAGCTTTTGCAGGGCTACCGACGGGTATTGGTGCCGGAAATGAATATGGGGCAGCTTATCACCGCTCTACGGGACAAATATCTGGTGCCTGCCCGCCCGCTCAACAAAGTGTCGGGGCAACCGTTTAAGATCCAGGAGATCCTGGATGCGATCCTTGAAAATGTTGCAGCCCAGGCCGCGGAATAGGAGACAACGCAAATGAATGAACATGTGGCTCCTGAAAAATTGACCGCGAAGGATTTCGCGACCGATCAAGAGGTGCGCTGGTGCCCGGGCTGCGGCGACTATGCCATCTTGAAATGCATGCAGCGGACCTTGCCGGAAATTGGCACACCCCGTGAGAAGACAGTTTTCATCTCAGGCATCGGCTGCTCGTCGCGGTTTCCTTATTACATGTTGACCTATGGGTTTCACACCATTCATGGCCGGGCCCCTTCTTTGGCGACCGGCGTGAAACTGGCAAACCCCGAGCTTGACGTCTGGGTCATCACCGGCGACGGCGATGGGCTTTCAATCGGCGGCAATCATCTGATGCACGCTCTGCGCCGGAATGTGGATCTCAATATTCTGCTTTTTAACAATGAGATCTATGGGCTGACGAAAGGCCAATATTCTCCAACCTCGCATGTGGGCACGCGGTCACCCTCCACGCCTTTTGGCTCGGTCGACCGGGAACTTAACCCTTGCGCCTTTGCTCTTGGCGCCGGTGCCCGCTTTATTGCCCGCACCATCGATACGGCTCAAAAGCACATGCCGGATGTTTTTAAACGCGCTCACGCCCATAAAGGCGCTTCGTTTGTGGAGATCTATCAGAATTGCATCGTTTACAACGATGGTGTGTTTGATGAATTCACAAACAAGAAGGCTGCCGCTGACGAACAGCTTACTGTGGAACACGGCAAGCCCATGATCTTCGGCAAGGAGCGCAATAAGGGCTTGCGTCTAAACACCACGACGCTCCAATTGGAGGTTGTCACCCTTGGTGAAAACGGGGTGACAGAAGAAGATATTCTTGTCCACGACGAAGCCAATGCCACTCTTGCGCAAATGCTGATTACACTTCCAAGGCCGAATTTTCCGGTTGTTCTGGGTGTCATCTACAATAACCCTGTGCCCTCTTATGATCAGGATGTGATGGCTCAAATCAGTCAAGTCCGTGAAAAACAAGGAAAAGCTGACCTTAACGAGCTCATCCGGCGGGGCCGGACCTGGCAGGTTGAATAGGTTTTCATCGCCACAATCACTAATTTGCAAAGGGGCCCGTGCGATGATCTTGCGCGGCCCCTTTTTTCCTGTTTGAATTCCCATTCGAGTATCACCAGAAACGGAGTCCCCCTCATGATACGCTTTTCTTCCAAGACCATTCGCCGCGCGCTTACCGCCTCTGCACTTGCCCTGCCACTCCTGACAAGCGCCAGCGTTTTGGCTCATGACGGCGAGGAAGGCCCACAGCCTACCGGTGTTGTTAAAGAGCGCATGGATGCCATGAAGGGGCTCAAAGACGCACTTATGGCCATCAGAGGTACGCTGGGCAGTGAAGAAACCTTTGATCAAGCCGTTGTAACAGAAAACGCAAAGAAAATTAGCGCGGTGGCTGGCGAGCCTCTGTTAGCGCTTTTCCCGCAAGGCACAAATGAGGCGCCATCGGAAGCCCTCGACAATATTTGGACCGATTGGGAAAATTTTAAAATCAAATCCGGACTTCTGAAGACGAAAGCCGATGCTCTCGCTGTAGCTGAGGGTCTTGATGCCAGCAAAGCCGCCTTTGGCGAAATGGCGCAATCTTGTGGTGGTTGCCACAAAGTCTATCGTCTAGAGAAAGAGCAATAAAAGATCGGCGTGCTCAAGCGTCTCACTCTTATTGCCGTGCCTGCCGCGCTCTTGGTTTTGAGCGCGCTCATGGTTGCACCCTCGTTGACACCCAGGCAAGACGCTGACTTGGCGAATGTCGCGGGCGATCGGGCGCGCGGCGCTTATCTTCTGAAGCTTGGTGGCTGTGCCGCTTGCCACACCGCCGAAGGTGCCGCGCCCTTTGCGGGCGGCGTCGCGCTCAAAACACAATTTGGCACCTTTTTCGGTCCGAATATCACACCCGACGAAACGGCAGGCATTGGCGGATGGTCACGAGAGGACTTCGCCAATGCCATGCTCAACGGGAAAGGGCAGCATGGCGAAAGCCTCTACCCTGTTTTTCCCTATACCTCTTATCAGCATTTAAGCCTGCAGGATGTTGCAGATATGTGGTCCGCATTGCAGGAGGTCACCCCCTCCGCAACGCCCTCAAAGCCTCACGAGATCAACCCTTTTTTCCTCAACCGCCGTTATATGGCCATCTGGCAAATTTTGTTCTTCAGTCCGGGATCGGCTCTTGCGGAGCGGCCCGCCAAATCTGATGCTTGGTTGCGCGGCCAGTATATTGTCAATGGACCGGGACATTGCGGGGAATGCCATACGCCGCGCAACGGGTTTGGCGCGCGGGATGAAAAGCGGCACCTGGCGGGTTCGGTTTTACCGCCGGACAACGAAAAAGTGCCTGCGATCTCTACTGCTGCGCTCATGCAGAATGGTTGGACCAAAGAGGATCTCATCTGGGCGTTGCAGATAGGTCTGCTGCCGGACGGTGATGTTATGGGGGGATCCATGGGGGAAGTGATTGATGGCAGTCTTTCCCAGCTAACGGACGAAGATATCGGCGCCATTGCGACTTATCTTTTGAACGAGTGAGATGGGGCGGGCGGTGACACAGCACTTCACCACGCCCACCCAGCGCTGGCCGGTCCGCCTTGGCAACCGCATCGCACCAGGCCTGCAGGGACTTGGCCTCTTGCCTACCAGCGACAACGTTGATCATCTGCTGGAGGTCGCAACAGGCGCAACGGGACTTGATGATTTTGGGGATCTGAACTTTCAAAGCGCATTGGCCTTATTGCTTGAAGACATGGATCAAGATAACCGGCTTCATCCCGTCGGCCGGTATCTGCACCGACAAAATCTTCTCCGGTTTTTGAAAGCAAGGCTGCGCCTGCAAGCTGCCTTTAAGCGAACGCCAGCGATGTCCAAAGAAATCATTGCGCGCCCTCTCATCATTTTGGGCCTCCCTCGCACTGGCACCACAAGGTTGTTCAACATCCTGGCGAAAGATCCGCGCCACCGCACTCTCAGCCTTTGGGAATCTTATCGGCCCACACCCGCGCCCAAGGGTCCAGGTCACCCGGGCGACTTGCGAAGAGCCTTCGCCAGACTTGAGCGCAATGCGGCTTATTTTCTCGCGCCGGATCTTCCCTCCGTGCATCACCTGGGCATTGACGGTCCAGAAGAGTGTATTCATCTCCTGTCGACCAGCTTTCTGTCCTACCTATTTCTTGTTGAGTTTGACGCACCTGCTTATCACGAATATTTTTTCGCCAGCGACCAAAGGCCCCCTTATCATTTTTACCGCGATATTTTGAAATATCTTCAAACCGGCTATCGGCGTGAACGATGGCTTTTGAAGTCACCGACCCATATTTTCGGCATTGAAGGTTTATTGGATGCTTTTCCCGATGCCCTGTTCGTCCACACTCACCGGGATCCTCTGAAAGTGGCTGCCTCGACAGCCAGTTTGACAATGATCGCGCGAGGCATGGGGGCATCTTCGCTCGACCCCAAAAGAATTGGCGATCAAGCCTTTCATCATCTCGACCTGGGGCTTAATCGATTTCTGAAACACCGTTCACAAATCGATCCGTCCAGAATTATCGACGTGCACTATGAGGAGACGGTTCGTGATCCCATGAAAGTGGTTGAAACGATTTACCAGAAATTTGCACTAGATCTCTGTGACGATACAAAGGCGGCAATGACACAGGAAATTGAAAGCAAACCGCAGCACTTTAAGGGTCGACACCACTACGATGCGGCAGATTTCGGCCTCAGCCGGGCACGCGTTGACAGGGCCTTCGCAGACTACCAAGAGAGGTTTGAAATCGCCCAGGAGTCTTAAACGTCCTTGAGTTCCTCAAGGTCTTTGAAATATTCAAGTGCCTCTGGATTGGCCAGTGCCTCGGTGTTTTTAATCTCACGACCATGAATGACATCACGCACGGCAAGCTCGGTAATCTTGCCGGACTTGGTGCGGGGAATGTCCTGCACCGCAATCACTTTGGCGGGAACGTGACGCGGGCTGGCGCCGGTTCGTATCCGGGTTTTGATCTCTTTGGCGAGGTCATCTGTCAGGTTGGCACCTTCAGCCAAAGTGACAAAGAGCACCACGCGCACATCATCCTGCCATTCCTGACCAACGGCGATACATTCGGTCACCTCGTCAATCTGCTCGACCTGACGATAGATCTCTGCCGTGCCAATACGCACGCCGCCCGGATTGAGCGTGGCATCAGACCGCCCAACGATGACAAAACCGCCGTGGGATGTCTCAATGCCAAAATCGCCGTGGCACCAAACGCCGTCGAAGCGTTCAAAATAGGCGGCGCGATATTTCTCATCATTCTGATCGTTCCAGAAACCAATCGGCATGGAGGGGAAAGCAACCTTGCAAACAAGCTCCCCGCGCTCGTCGATGATTGGCTTGCCCTCGTCATCCCAGATCTCGATCGCCATTCCCAGACCGGCGCATTGAATTTCGCCGCGCCACACAGGCAATGTTGCATTGCCCAGGACAAAGCAGGAAACAATATCAGTACCGCCTGAGATGGAGGCGAGGTTGACATCCTTCTTGATGGATTCATAAACATAGTCAAAACTCTCAGGCGCAAGAGGCGACCCGGTTGAGGCTATGGTGCGAATTGTCGAAAGGTCGTGAGACTCTTTGGGCTGGATGTTCTTTTTCTTCAGAGCATCGATGTATTTCGCCGACACACCATAAAAGGTCGCTCCCACCTCCGCGGCAAAATCAAAAAGCACCCTTCTGGTCGGATAAAAAGGATTGCCATCATAAAGCAAAAGCGTGGCCTCGCTGGCCAGCGCCGAGACCAACCAGTTCCACATCATCCAGCCGCAGGTCGTGAAATAGAAAACCCGGTCACCTGGTTTTATATTGGCATGGAGCTTGTGTTCCTTGAGGTGCTGAAGAAGCGTGCCGCCAGCTGAGTGGACAATACATTTAGGCTTTCCCGTCGTGCCGCTGGAAAACATGATGTAAAGCGGATGGGCAAAGGAGGTCTGCTCAAAGCGCAGATTATGGTTTGCAAAATCCGCTTGAACGGCTGCCCAGGACGCCCCTTCGCCGGGTAGTCCTTCGACAAAATCAATCCAGAGAACCGCCTTGATACTGGGCACTTGCGCCCGGATGGCTTGAACCTTGTCGCGGATATCAAAGACCTTGCCGCCGTAGGTGTAGGCATTGCAAGCAATGAGGACGCGCGGCTCGATTTGGCCAAAGCGATCCAGGATCCCCTGCTCGCCGAAATCGGGCGAACAAGACGAATAGGTGGCCCCGAGAGCCGAGGTGGCCAGCATGGCGACAACCGCCTCCGGACCGTTGGGCACAATGGCGGCCACACGCGTGGTCGCATCCACGCCCTGGGCTTCGAGCCAGCCTTGAAGCGCGGCGGTTTGCTGATGCAAATCATCCCAAGAAAGCGTCACCTCATCGCGGCCCTCGGCGCGGGCGATGATGGCGGGCGCCGGGCCTTTGAGACGCAACAGATTTTCCGCAAAATTGATCGAGGCCTTGGGGAAAAACCGCGCTTTGCGCATATCGCCATCCGACCGAAAGGTTTCTTCCCCTTTCTTGCCAATCACACCGGCATAATCCCAGATGGCCTCCCAGAATGGACCGGTTTCGGAGACCGACCAATCATGCAGCTCAGCATAGCTACCGAACTTCTGGGGCAGCCCTCTTTGAAAGGCGGTGAGGTTGCTGTCGTCGATGTCTTCTGGGCGCGGCGTCCAAAGGGGAATTTGTTCAGTCATGAGATCCAGTCGCTTTTGATTTTTATTCCTAAGCGAATAGGGCAGAAGCCCCCTCAAGGTCAATGAATTTTGCCGCGCCGGAAGCGTGGTTCGCGCACCCGTAATACAATCATAACGAGGGACCCCGCCTGAAATACAAGGGTTACCATGAAAACGGTTATGAACGAGAATTGCTCAGAGAGAAGGCCGCCCAGTATAGGACTCACGGCCATCATGACAGAGGTTGCTGAATTGGAGATGGCGATACGCATCGGCAAATCGTCGCGTGACCCAAACTCCAACACCAGGTTCTGCGAGGCAATCTGATAACCGCCAAGGCCCGCACCAAGGCAGGCAAATACCGCCAAAAAGACCATAATGGAATGGGTCATCATGAGGGTGGCCGTGGCAAGCATCCAGAGCGCCACGGAGAGAATAAAGACGAACCTGTTTCCCTTGCGATCGGCGATCGTGCCCCAGGCGAGATTGGTGGTTGTCTGGGCCAACATAAAGGCAATGGTCAAAAGGCCAATGTTGGTTCCCGAAAGCCCCACAACCTGACCTGCGTAGAGAATATAAAATGGGACGGCGATCATCCCGAGCGCTGTGAGGGCGCGGGCCAGGAAAAAATTGGTGAAATCCGGATCGCCGCGCAGAAGTTCCGGGAGCTCGGCAAAACGGTGGCGCAACCGGGTTTTCGGACGCACGGTCGGGGGTTCCGGCTCCCGCACGGCCAACAAGGCCAGTAGCCCGAGGCTGGTCATAATAAAGGCCGTCAGAAAAGTGGCGGAATAGCCATTTCCCAGCGTATTGGCTTCGATGAAGTGGCGCCCGCCGACATAGGCGACAAAGGAAGCTGTAATGCCGGCCAGAAAATTCCTTAGCCCGGTCAATCTTCCCCGCCGGTCAACGGGGATGACCTTGGACATGAGGAAGTTGAACATCACCCCTTGCATGCCCTGGAAGAGACCAAAGAGGAGCAGGATCACACAGACAGCCCAAAAGGCTTGCTGCGGCGGCAGAAAAAGGCCAGAGAGCGCCAGACCCAGCACCTGAACCCGCATCATCATCCCAACCGCAAACCCTACCGGCAGAACGCGTTTGCGATGTTCAATGAGGCTTGCACCGACGAGAGACGACAGGGCCGCGCCAACAGGTTGGGCCGCGAGCGCCAGCCCCACAAGGAGCTCAGAGCCAGAAAGCGTAAAGACATAGGCCGGCAAAAAGGTTGGCGCCTGAACCAGCCGAAAGCCTGTTTGTCCCAACAGCCCATGCACCAGATTGGCGAGATAGTTGCGGAGAAGGTTTTTCTCCACCATCTCGCGGTATTGGTCTTCATCCGAGAGTGTGCTGGGGGCACTGGCGCCTGCGTCGCTCAAAGGGCTTTCCTTTTTTGAAGACAGCTTAGCATGGGACCCTCCCCGCCTGCCAAGTGACCAGGATTGCATTTCAGCGCATTGTTCGCCATTCTTTTGGCCGGAACACCAATGCAAGGAGCGCGAGCCCCCATGACCATCTATCCGGAAATCAAAGCCTTTCACGGTGAGCTAACGACCCTGCGCCGGGATATCCACAAACACCCGGAGCTTGCCTATGAGGAACACCGCACCGCCGAACTGGTGGCTGATGCCCTGGAAAGCTACGGCATTGAAGTGACACGCGGGGTAGGCAAGACCGGTGTTGTTGGCAAGCTGACGAGCGGCGGCGGCAACCGCGCCTTTGGCCTGCGGGCGGATATGGATGCCCTGCCCATGGACGAGGCCAATGAGTTTGCCCATAAATCGGTCCATGAGGGCGCCTTCCATGGCTGTGGCCACGATGGCCACACGGTGATGCTTTTAGGGGCGGCGAAACATCTTGCCGAAACCCGCGATTTTGACGGAACGGTTTATTTCATCTTCCAGCCAGCGGAAGAAGGCGGCGCTGGCGGCAAGGCCATGATTGATGACGGCATGTTTGAGCGCTTTCCCATGGAAGCGGTCTTTGGCATGCATAATATGCCGGGCCTGCCGGTCGGCCATTTTGCCGTGCGATCCGGACCGATGATGGCCTCGGTCGCCAATTTCGACATCGACATCGAAGGGGTCGGCGGCCACGGCGCCATGCCGCACCGCTGCATCGATCCGGTGCCGGTGGCGAGCGAGATTGTGCTGGGCTTGCAGAACATCATCGCCCGCACCCTCGATCCGATCCATTCAGGCGTTGTGAGTGTCACTCAAATCCATGGCGGTTCGGCTTATAATGTCATTCCGGACAAGGTTCGCCTGTCCGGCTGTACGCGCTATTTCTCCGATCATGACGGCAAGCTTATTGAAAACCGCATGCGGCAGATTGCCGAGAACATTGCGGCGGCGCATGGCATCAAGGCGGTGGTCAATTACCGCGAAAACTATCCGGTGCTGGTCAATTCAGCGGAAGAGACAGACCACTGCGTCCAGGCCGCCGCCGCACTTGTGGGCGCGGAAAGTGTGCATGTGGGCATCGACCCGGTGATGGGATCAGAAGACTTTGCCTTTATGCTAAAGGAAAAGCCGGGCTGCTACATCCTCATCGGCAACGGCGATGGTGAGGGCGGCTGCATGGTGCACCACCCGCAGTATGATTTTAACGATGACGTCCTGCCGCTTGGCGCCAGCTATTGGGTGAAACTCACTGAGTCTCTTCTTGCTCATCCTTGAAATACTTCCGAGTCAGCCGGAAAACCACCGGACTGAGCAGGAGCAGCGCAATGAGGTTGGGGATGGCCATCATGGCGTTGAGCGTGTCAGCGAGCAGCCAGAGATAGTCGAGCTGGGACGTTGCGCCGATCGGAATGGCGAACACCCACATGATCCGGAACGGCATGATGGCGTTCACGCCAAGCAGATATTCGACGCAGCGCTCCCCGTAAACTGACCAGCCCAAGATTGTTGTAAAAGCAAAGATTGCCAGTGAGCAGGTGACGATGTAGCCGCCAAAGCCCGGCAAAGCGCTGTCAAAAGCCTGGCGGGTGAGCTCTGCCCCATTCGCATCGCCGCCATTGGTGACCAGCAAGCCGGACGTGATGATGGCAAGACCTGTCACTGAACAAATGACAATCGTATCAATGAACGTGCCCAGCATACCGATCAGGCCCTGCCGCACAGGGCTCGAGGTCTGCGCGGCAGCGTGAGCAATCGGCGCACTGCCGAGACCGGCTTCATTGGAAAAGATGCCGCGCGCAACACCCTGGCGGATGGCCACCATAACCGCGACCCCGGCCGCGCCGCCGCCAACGGCGACAGGTGAGAAAGCGGCCCGCACGATGAGGCTGAGGGCCGCTGGAATTTCCGTGAAATTGATCGCCAGAATGACGAGACCGGCGAGAAAATAAGCAATGCCCATGAAAGGCACGAGGATACCGGCCACCAAAGCGATACGCTTGATCCCCCCCAAAATGACGAGGCCCACGAGAACCGCAATGACAATCCCAGTCATAGTGGGACTGATGCCGAAGGTGCCTTCCATGACCCCGCTGACCGCATTCGACTGGGTCATATTGCCGATGCCAAATCCCGCGATTGAGCCGAAGAGCGCAAAGGCGAAGGCGAGTATGGTTGCCAGAATACCAAAACGGGGACCGAGGCCATTCTTGATGTAATACATCGGGCCGCCAACGTGGTGACCGATCTCATCGACCTCGCGGTAATTGACCGCCAAAACCGCCTCGGCAAACTTTGTCGCCATGCCCACCAGCGCGGTCATCCACATCCAGAACAGAGCACCCGGTCCGCCCACTACCAAGGCAATGGCGACACCGCCAATATTACCGGTGCCGATGGTTGCAGAGAGCGCCGTCATCAGGGCGTTGAAGGGAGAGATTTCGCCGGCCAGATCTTCCTTGGCTTCGCGGCCTTTCCAGAGCAAACCAAAAGCCGTGACGAGCTTGCGGATCGGCATGAAACCAAGACCAACGGTTAGCAAAATACCGGAGCCGAGAATCAAGATCAGCATCGGCACGCCCCAAACCACCGAATTGATGCTGGATGTAAAATCCGTCAAAGCCTGCATGAAATCCCCCTGATGTCCTGGCAATGGCCCATTGGCCAAATCGACTCAGAGTTTAAGGGATTGGGGAGCGCCTGAACAGAGCTGAACTCATTGAAAGAATTAGACTATTTTGTTGCTAAGAGACACTTTATCCCACATAATTGAAAACTCTCGATTTGTGGGATAATTTCACCATGGCATCCGTCTTACCGTTTTCGGACGAACAACTCAGAACATTGATCAACCTTCGTACCCGCTACGAAGCCTGGATGGATGTCGAGAGGCGCTTGATGCACATGCCCTATGACCTGCGCCGCAAGCGCATTGCCGGTAAGGATTATCTTTATGAAATCTTTGACCGGAGCGGCAATGGCAAAAGCCTTGGCCGTTGGAATGGTGACCTTGAGAGAAAATTCTTGGATTACAAATCTGAAAAGGAAAGCGCCAAGAAAGAACGCGCCGACCTTAAATCCTTGATTGATGAAAGCGGCCGTCTCTATCGCGCAAATCGTCTGCCACTTCTCTCAAGTGACGCAGGATCTCTGCTACGCGAACTGGATAAGCAGGATCTTCTGGGACGTTATGTTCTGGTTGTCGGTACCAATGCCATGCCGGCCTATTCCCTTGAGGCAGCAGGACAAATTGTTGACGCACCAGATGAAACCGAAGACTTTGATCTGGCTTGGACCTCTGATCAACCATCTGAAGTCAGGCTTTGGGATGTCCTCAAAGCAATTGACCCAACCTTTACCGTCAATACAGAACGCAGTTTTCAGGCACGCAATTCAAAGGCCTATGAAGTCGAAATTTTGATTGCCCCTTCCCGCACTTCGGGAATGCAGCCCAATGACCAGCCTCGCCCCGTACCGCTTCCTGAACAGGAGTGGCTACTCCTCGGGACACCGGTAGATCAAATTGTCGGCTGCCGAGACGGCTCCCCCGCTCGCATTGTGGCGCCAGACCCCCGCTGGTTTGCGCTCCACAAACTCTGGATGTCCGAAAAACCAACGCGCAGCCCCCTTAAACGCCCCAAAGACAAACGACAGGGTCTTGCCCTGCTCAATGCAATTTCGGAAAGCATGCCGCAGTACCCAATTGACAAGCAGTTTGAAGATGCTTTGCCGGATGAACTGATTTCGCATTATCAGAAGTGGAAGGAAAGCCGGGATGCCTAAAGGGTCAACGCGCCCAAGGTCGGGCCGATTTCGGCGTTGAGGACGAGATCGGCGTAAGGGTCGAGCTCCGTCGCTTCGCGGTTGAGAATGACAAGCCGTGCGCCGTTTTTCTTGGCGAGGATCGGAAATCCCGCGGCGGGATAAACCACCAGCGAGGAGCCGATGGCGAGGAAGAGATCGCAGGCGAGCGTTGCTTCCTCCGCTTGCAGCATTTCCCACTCCGGCATCGCCTGACCGAAAGATATGGTCGCTGATTTGACAATGCCGCCGCACGATTTGCACATGGGGATGATGCCTTCCTCAACAAAGGGCGCGCGCAGATCCTCGAGCTCGTAGCGTTCCTTGCAGTCAAGACAATGAGCGTAGGTAGCATTGCCGTGCAGCTCAATCACCTTGTCCTCCGGCACTCCGGAGTCCTGATGCAAATTGTCGATATTCTGTGTGATGACGTGAGAGACCTTGCCCGCTTGCACCAGGTCTGCAATGACCGCATGACCTTTGTTGGGTTTGGAGCCCACCAGCTTATCGCCGCCCTCAAAACGGCGCCGCCAGGCCTCGCGGCGCATCTCTTCAGAGCCCACAAAGTCCTGAAAATAGATCGGCTTCATCTTGGTCCAGACCCCACCCGGCGAGCGAAAATCGGGAATGCCCGACTCGGTCGAGATCCCCGCGCCGGTAAAGACCACGGCTCGTGCGCTTTCATCGATGAGATCTTGCAGTGTTGGCATTTGAATGTGGCCCGCCATTATTTTTTCCCTTTTATCATAGTAGCCAAGCCCTTACGGTCAAACAAAAGAGACTTTCGTGGGAGGAAGAGATGACCGATCTTTGGCGCTTGTCGGCGCGAGAACTGGCAGCGGGTATCCGCACAAAAGAATTTTCATCGGAAGAAGCCACACGCTCGGCCTTGGCGCGCATGGCCGCGGCCAATCCGGCAATCAATGCGGTCACGCAGGATCTTTCCGAGAGCGCACTTGAGGACGCCAAGGCTGCTGATGCGGCGCTTCAACGCGGCGATGACGTGGGGTCCCTCCACGGCGTACCGATCACCATCAAGGAAAACGTGGATCAGAAGGGCTGGAGCAATACCAATGGCATTCCCGCCCTTGATGCGGTGATTGCCCAAACGGACTCGCCGGTCGTGGCCAATCTCAAGAAAGCAGGCGGCGTGGTTATCGGCCGGACCAATGTGCCGGAGTTTTCCTTGCGTTGGTTCAGCACCAATCCTTTGCGGGGGCGGACGCTTAATCCCTGGAACGAGGGCATCACACCAGGCGGATCTTCCGGCGGGGCGGCCTCCTCCCTCGCCATGGGGATCGGCGCCCTCGCCCATGGCAACGACATCGGGGGCTCGCTTCGCTATCCCGCCTATTCCTGCGGCATCGTCGCACTGCGCCCAAGCCTTGGCCGGATCCCAAGCTACAATGCTTCGGCGCCGGGCGACCGGCTCATTGCCATGACTCTTATGGCGGTACAAGGCCCCATGGCCAGAACTGTTGCGGATGTGCGACTGGGCCTTGACGTGATGTCTCAAGGCAGCGCCGAGGACCCCTGGTGGGCACCCGCGCCCCTTCTTAAAAGTGACCAGCCGATCAGGGTTGCGGTCTCGTCCTGGCCGAATACCTCTGACTGCGCGCCTTCGGTTCAAGCGGCGCTTAAGACAACAGCCGATGCGCTGCAGGCGGCAGGCTATGTGGTGGAACACGTCGATCCACCGGTTACCGAAGAAGTCATGCTTAATTGGCAGGCCCTCATTACGGCGGAAATCCGCCTCAGCCTCATGGATGTCGCGCGGCAAGTGGGCTCACCCGATATCAACAAATTCCTCGACCGTGTCCTTGAACTCTCGCCGGAGCTGGATTTGCCGGGCTATGCGCAGGCGCTCGCCACACGCACGGGGCTCATTCGCGCCTGGCAAAATTTCATGGAGCAATATCCGCTGGTTGTTCTGCCGGTCTCTCGGGCGGCGCCCTTCCCGCAGGATGCAGATCTTGACGATGCGCGGGTGCCGTCCATGCTGCTGGAGCAAGCACCGCTTTATGCCATGAACCTTTTGGGGCTTCCCTCCATCGCTTTGCCGACCGGAACAGTGGACGGCCTGCCAACCGGCGTTCAGATCGTCGGACGCAAGTTCCATGAAGCAGACTGCCTTGCCGCCGCCGAAGCGGTGGAAGCGGAAGTCGGCATGGTGGCAAATCGGCTCTGGGACTAAAGTTCAGGCGATCGGCGGGCGCTGGATGACAAGACCGAGATGCGCCTCCAGCGCATGACCGAGACCGACAAGACGGCCCTCTTCAAAGAGCGGTGCCCAGATTGACAAGGACCAGGGCACGGACCGAACCACCGGTTCTTTCACAACAAGGGCCGGATCAAAGGCCGGGCGCGTTTGCAGGTCTTTGAAACCTGCTGGCATGACCAGGCACGGGTGCCCTGTCAAATTTGTGATCAGCAACATCTGACTGGCAAAACTGGGCGAGAGGATAAAATCCACGCCATCAAAAAGCTTCGCCATCTCCTCCATAAGACGGCGGCGCAGGCGCTCCACCTGCACATAGTTTACAGCGGATTCAAATTGCGCCGCGCGCC
>SBGZ01000021.1 GCA_006226415.1 Alphaproteobacteria bacterium | reverse complement strand
GACGGCAGCTTGATCTTTACCAACTTTGTCGACTTTGATCAGGAATATGGTCACCGGCGCAATGTCCCCGGTTATGCCGCAGCCCTTGAAGCCTTTGATCTGGAACTTGGACGCTTGCGCCAAAACCTCAAGCCGGGCGATCTGGTTGTCCTCACCGCCGACCATGGCTGTGATCCCACATGGGAAGGCACAGACCACACCCGCGAATTTGTGCCCGCCATCTTCTTCGGCCCGGAAGTCAACCCGGGCTCCGGTGGCAGGCGCGACAGCTTCGCCGATATCGGCCAGACCATGGCCCTTCACCTGGGCATCAATCCTTTGACAGAAGGCACAAAGATCGAGACCATAGGCTGAACTTTCTTGCCAATCCTGACCGAATGGTTAGGATCAGGGCGGATTGTTGGGTAAATGGACAAAAATGGCAGAAAACTGCCAAATCAGCCAAAGAAGAGCCTTATGCACGACGTGCAGATTGCCAATGAAAACGCCAGAAGCGGCGCTGAGCCACTAACGCACAACCGCCCGCGTGCCTTTGAGCCAGACTGGCTGACAGACATCCGGGTCAATCTGAGTGCCGTGGAGCGCCGCTGCGCCACCATGAACACCCGCCGCTCGGTCAAAAAAGATCAGCAGGTCGCCTGGATGCTCAAGGCCATCTCCTGCATAGACCTGACCACCCTGGCGGGCGACGACACGCCGGGAAGGGTGCGCCGCCTCTGCGCCAAGGCCAAAAATCCGGTCCGCACCGAACTCCTCAAAGGATTTGGCGTTGAGGGCCTGCACCTGACCACGGGCGCTGTCTGCGTCTATCACACCATGGTCGAAACCGCCGTAGCGGCCCTTGAAGGTACGGGCATTCCCGTTGCCGCCGTTTCAACCGGCTTTCCGGCGGGCCTCAGCCCCTTTGACGTGCGCCTTGCTGAAATCCGCGCCTCCGTGGCGGCAGGCGCTGGCGAAATTGATATCGTCATTACCCGCGCTCATGTCCTGAACGGCCATTGGGAAGCGCTTTATGAAGAAGTCGTGGCCTTTAAAGAGGCCTGCGGCCAGGCACACCTTAAAACCATTATCGCCACCGGCGAGCTGGGCTCCCTCACCAATGTGGCCAAAGCCGCCCTCGTTTGCATGATGGCAGGCGCTGATTTCGTCAAAACTTCCACCGGCATGGAATCCAAAAATGCCAATTTGCCAGTAAGCTTGACCATGGCCCGAATGATTCGCGAATTCGACGAGCGCACCGGCATCAAAGTCGGCTTTAAGCCGGCCGGCGGCATCCGCACCGCCAAAGAAGCCGTCGGCTATCTCGTCCTCATGAAGGAAGAGCTCGGACGCCGCTGGCTTGAACCGGATCTCTTCCGCTTCGGCGCCTCGGGCCTCCTTGGCGATATCGAGCGCCAACTGGAATATCACCTGACCGGCCGCTACTCCGCCGCCAACCGTCACCCAATGGGTTAAGAAACATGAGCGTATTGGAAGATTTCGAATCCATGGACTACGGGCCCGCCCCGGAAAACAGCACCAAAGCCATGGAATGGCTCGCCGCGCACGACAAGAAATTTAATCACTTTATCGACGGCGATTGGGTCACCCCTTCGGGCAAAAGCTGGTTTGCGTCATACAATCCGGCCTCAGGTGACCTGCTGGCGGAAATCGCGCAAGGCTCCAAGAAAGACGTGGACGAAGCCGTTCAGGCCGCAACCCGCGCCGCCAAGGACTGGGCGGGCCTTTCAGGTCATGCCCGTGCCCGCTATCTCTACGCCATCGCGCGGCTCATCCAGAAGCACGCCCGTATGCTGGCGGTTCTTGAAAGCCTCGATAATGGCAAGCCAATCCGCGAGTCCCGCGATATTGATGTGCCGCTGGTTGCCCGTCACTTCTACCACCATGTCGGTTGGGCGCAGCTCGCCGACACGCAGCTGAAGGACTTTGCGCCTCTGGGCGTGGTTGGCCAGGTCATCCCGTGGAACTTCCCGCTTTTGATGCTCGCCTGGAAAGTAGCCCCTGCACTTGCCGCCGGGAACACAGTGGTCCTCAAGCCCGCTGAATATACCTCGCTCACCGCCCTGCGCTTTGCTGAGATTTGCGAGGAGGCAGGCCTGCCCAAGGGTGTGGTCAATATCGTCACCGGCGACGGCGAAACCGGCGCTGAAATCGTGAACCACGACGGCCTGCAAAAGCTCGCCTTTACCGGCTCTACGGATGTGGGCCGCATTATCCGCCGCGCGAGCGCAGGCTCCGGCAAAAAACTGACCCTCGAGCTTGGCGGCAAGTCACCCTTTCTCGTTTTTGACGATGCCGACCTCGACAGCGTGGTCGAAGGGCTCGTCGACGCCATCTGGTTCAATCAAGGCCAGGTCTGCTGCGCGGGCTCACGCCTCATTGCGCAGGAAGGCATTGCCGAGCGCCTCTACGAAAAGATCCGTGCACGGATGGGAAAACTGAGGCTGGGCGACCCCCTCGACAAGGGCATCGACATCGGCGCCATTGTCGATCCGGTTCAGCGCGATCAGATCGACGCCCTTGTAAAAGCAGGTGTCGAAGACGGCGCCACTCTTTTCCAGCCGGATATCCCGGTTCCAAGCCAGGGCTGTTATTACCCGCCCACGCTTTTGACAGAGGTGGAGTCCTCCAACATCTGCGCCCGCGAAGAAATTTTTGGGCCTGTGCTTTCGGCGACAACCTTCCGCACCTTGAAGGAAGGCGTAGAGCTTGCCAACAACACGCGCTACGGTCTTGCCGCCTCGATCTGGACAGAAACCTTGAGCAAGGCCATGGAAGTGGCGCCGCAAATCAAGGCCGGGGTCATCTGGGTCAACTCCACCAACCTCTTTGACGCCGCCGCGGGCTTTGGCGGTTACCGCGAAAGCGGTGTGGGCCGCGAGGGCGGCCACGAGGGCATGATGGAATATCTCAAGCCCGCCTTTGAAAAAGACCTCAAAGACATAACGCCCCTTGAAACACCGCCAGCGCATTTCGTCGAGCCGGGCGGCGATCTGCCGACCATTGATCGTACCGCCAAGCTTTACTATGGCGGCAAACAGGCGCGCGCCGATAATGACAGCTCTCTAACGGTTGTCTCGCACAACGGCGCCTATGCGGGAGCCGTGGCTTATGGCCAATACAAAGACATTCGCAACGCTGTCGAAGCAGCGGCCAAGGCTGCGAGCTGGCGCAATGCCACCCATCACAACAAGGCACAGATCCTTTTCTACATGGCGGAAAACCTTTCCATCCGCGCCCATGAGTTTGAAGATCGCCTGAAAAGCCTGACCGGCGCCACCGCTGCAAAAGCCAAAAAAGAAGTCGCCCTTTCTATCGAGCGACTCTTTAATGCCGCCGCCTGGGCCGACAAATATGACGGCCAGATTCACACGCCTCCCATGCGCGGCGTGGTCGCCGCCATGAAGGAGCCGGTTGGCACCTTGGCCATTCTCTGCCCGGACGATGCGCCCCTTTTGGGCTTCATCTCTCTCATGGCCCCCGCCATGGCCATGGGCAATACATCCGTCATCGTGCCATCGGAGCGCTACCCGCTCCTGGCGACCGACTTCTACCAAATTATCGAGACCTCTGATGTGCCTGCCGGTGTGATCAACATCGTGACCGGTCCCCACAAGGACCTCGCGCCTGTTCTTGCCAAACACGATAATGTGGACGGCATCTGGTATCACGGCTCGCAGCCGCTCAGCCGCGAGGTGGAAGAGCTTTCCGCTGACAACATCAAGCGCACCTGGGTCAATTATGGCCGCGCCTATGATTGGTTCGACCCCGAACAGGGGTCCGGCAAGCACCTTCTGCGCCACGCGACCGAGGTCAAGAATATCTGGCTCCCTTACGGCGACCAGATATAATCATGCGATCTCAATTGGGGATTTTATCAGGGAAAACTTAGATCAGGGGGACTGACATGGCACGAGCAGCAAAAACCGCGGCGCCATCTTATCAATGGATCGCTGGCGGCGATCTAAATGCCTATTTCGCCTTTCTGCTCGATTGCGTGGTCAATCTCTTCGTTCTCAGTATCTTTCTGCAGGGCTTTGGCTTCCCCGTTGATTTCATCAATTCAAAGATCATCCCTGGCGGCGCTTTCGCCATTGTCGTCGGCAATATCATCTATGCCTTTCTGTCGTTCCGAACTGCCAAGCGCACCGGCTCGCCGCAGATAACCGCCATCCCCTTGGGGCTCGATATCACCACCATCATTGGCTATTCATTTGGTGTCTTGGGCCCGGTCTTTTTGGTCGCCCAGGCCGAGACCGGCGACCCTTACGAAGCAGCCCGCATCGCCTGGTATGTCGGCATGGCCGGTACGCTGTGGATGGCCCTGGTCAAGCTCATCTGCTCTTTCTTTGGCGGTGCCATCCGCCGCTTTGTGCCCCCCTCGGCGCTCATCGGTTCCATCATGGGCATCGCCATTGTCTGGCTTGGCGCGAACTCCATCGCCGGTGTTTTCGAAGTGCCGACGGTTGGCCTCATCTCCTTCACCATCATGGCCTTTGCGCTGATCGCGGGCCATGTGCTGCCCCTTAGAATTCCCGGCGCCGTGGTTGGCCTCGTGGTTGGCACGGTCCTCTTTTACGTCTTCGGAAAATACGGGATCCTTGACGCCCTGGGACAACCCTTCGGCTGGCCGACAGTAGAAAGCGGCGGCTTCTTGATGCCGTCAATCACCTTCGGCGGATTTGAAGAACTGCTCGGCCGGTCGATCACTTATCTGCCGCTCACCATTCCCTTCGGCGTTTTGGTTGCTGCTTCCTCAATTAACATCACCGAAGCCTTGCGTCTGGCCGGCGATGAATACACCACCGAAAGTGTCATTCGCGGCGATGCGCTGGGCACAGCCCTTGGCGCCCTCCTCGGGTCCGTCATCCAGACAACTCCCTATTTCGGTCACCTCACTTACAAGCGCATGGGCGCCCGCGCCGCTTATTCCATGGCCGTCACCGTCACAATGTTTATCGGCGGTGTCTCCGGCGCCATCGCGCTTTTGTCCAATGTCATCCCCGGCGCCGTTGCCAAACCGATCCTCATCGTGGTCGCTTTTGACATTGTCCGCCTCGGATTTGAAACCCTGCCGGCCCGCCATGCGCCAGCGATTGCTATGGCATCACTGCCGGCGATCATTAATTTCGCGCAGGCCAAGGTTGATATACTGCTCGGTCACGTGAGCGGCGCGCTCGGCAATCTTTCGATCAAGATGAGTACGATCCTCCCAGCCTATTGGATGAACGAGTATTATGTACTGCTGGCTCTGTCGCGCGGTTACATCGTCACGGCACTCCTTTGGGCGGCGACCATGGCCTTCATCATCGACCGACGTCTGCGGGATGCTGCAGCCATGATGGTGCTTTGCGCGCTCTTCACCTTTGTTGGCTTCATCCATTCCCTGGCGCCGCAAGGGGCGATCTATCTGCCCTGGATGCTCGGCGACATGGACCCAAGCTTGCCAAAGGGCGCCCTGCTCATGCCCTACAATATCGCGCTCGCCTATATACTGGCGGCCCTTGTGCTCTTCTCCCTCTCCTTTGAAAAGAAGATCCCGCCACATCACGCTGAAAGCTGAAGGAGTGGGGCCTAAGTCCCGAAAGTCCCCACTTTCCATATTAATCATATGGCAGAAGTCGCTTGGCTTAGGCGGCCAAATCGATTTATCCTGTGGGTCCTGTTAACAAAACGAAAGGAGGTGTCCTATGTCGAGTGAGACATATAGGAAATTTGACAGTTTGAGCGGTTTGGCTTGGAAGTCGGAGCAACCTCCGGTTAACAACTAAATTGCCACAATCTTTAAATAAAGATTGTTGAGCTGGATGATTTCCTGCTCTCGCGGGGGCCGCCACCTTAAGAAGGGGCGGCCCTTTCCGATTCCAGATCGCCTGATCCGGAAAATAAAAAAGGCAGCGAAACATTTCCGCTGCCTTTTCCTTAACTCTTTTGACGACGCTCTCTATTCGTCGGCGGCACCGCCATTAATGGCCTCGGCCTGCGCTTTCTCACGCGCTTCCTGTAGGGCCTTCGCTTCGGCAGCAAGCTCATCCCAGGTCCGGCGTTTCACCTCAACTGTCGGCATCGCTTCATCCAAACGCTTTACGGCTTCTTCGGTGATTGAGAAAGACCCCGAAGACAAAAGCACCTGAGAGCGATCCATCAGGATGGTGCCCTGCTTTTCAACCATGATCTGCTGCAGGATCGGCGTCAGGCGCGCCATGACCGCGTTCTCGCCCTGAACCTGAGCAGCTTCCAATTCCTTGGCGAATTTTTGCTTGGTTACTTGTTCCTTTTGAACCAGCGCCTCGTATTTGTCGCGGAACTGATCCGACGGCAAAATCGCGCGTTGCTGCATTAGCGCTCTGGCCTCTTCCTCGACCGCTTTCAACGCGGCGTCCTGGTCCTTGCCAATTTCTTCCTGAATGACGAGTAGCTTGGCACGAAGATCCTGTCCCGCTTTCGACGCACCAAAAACCTGCGCCTGATTGACCACAAGCACGCGGGGTTTGGAAGGCCCTTTGGCCGATCCTGTATTGGCATCCAGGAAAACATCCCGCACGGAGGTCGGTTTGTCGGCCACGGCGGCATCAGTTGCAGTCTCTTCCGCCGTCTTGTTTTCGTCCTTGTCGCCGCAAGCAGCCAGCGCCAGTAAAGCGGCCAGCACAAGCGAGATCCGAACTGGACGAGATGAAATTTCTGTAATCATGTCAAAACCTTAAGCATTGCCCCGAAATCTAAGTGCTCTTTCTAAGGGCTGGGTCAATAAAATCAAGGAGAATCCCAGAGATTACCAGACCTCGGGTCTCCTTGCCCCCCCTCAGGCCTCCTGCGAAGGAGGGCTGCGGTCCGGGTGCTTGCCTTGTATACCCTGGTAGAAGGCCTTGATTTTAGCCATATCCGCTTCCAGATCCCCGGTAGGATAGATCGCGGGGCCCACGCCGCCCACTTTGCGGCCATAGTCCAAAAATCCCGGCACAATTGGCACCCCGGCCCCCACCGCAACGCGGTAAAAGCCGGTTTTCCAGCGCGTCACCGCCCCCCGGGTGCCCTCCGGCGCAATCGCCACGATGAGCGTCTCTTGGTTCTGAAATTGCGCAATAGTCTGCTCCACCAGATCTTGTGCCGCCTGCCGGTCCACCGCAATTCCCCCCAGCCAGCGCGCCACCGGACCTTTGACCCCGGTAAAAAGCGTATGTTTGCCCATCCAAAAGATGCTCTGGCGGAGCCCCAAGGCCACCCCGACCATGAAAGGAAAATCCCAGTTAGACGTGTGGGGCGCGGCGATAAGGACAAATTTCTTTTCCGCGGGCACCTCGCCTTCTATGCGCCAACCTTGCAGGCGAAACCACAGCCCGCTGAGGGCACGCAGGGCGCCGCTCACTAGTCGATTGTCGAAAAATGTCTTTTGCATGGGCGCTGCCTGTTGTCCCCTTCTTTGCGATGACCAACACCTTCTCCCGTTCGGCCCATATGCACAAGCCGCATTTGCGCCGCGTCCATTCCAATCCCCTCTGCCTCTTGCATTTGACCCGCTTTCCGACAACCATGTGAAAAACAGACCGTTCACAAGGTCTCAGCAAGTTCAACGGGGAGGAACACATGAGCAAGGCCCGTCTGCTCATCGCCAATCGCGGCGAGATCGCCATTCGCATTGCCCGCAGCGCGGCGGACCTGGGTTTGGAAACCCTGGGTATCTACGCAGAGGACGATGCCGCATCCCTTCACACCCAGAGGACAGATCAGGCCCTCCCTTTGAAGGGGCGCGGCGCCAGCGCCTATTTAGATGGACAACAGATCATAGAAATCGCCAAGGCAAATGGCGCCGCCCTCATCCATCCTGGATATGGCTTTTTAAGTGAGAGCGCGGCGTTTGCCCGCGCCTGCCAAGAGGCAGGCCTCACCTTCATTGGCCCGCGTGAAGAGGTGCTCGAACTCTTCGGTGACAAAGCCGCCGCCCGTGCCCTCGCCAAACGCCTGAACGTCCCCCTCTTGCCCGGCACCGAGGGGGCAACCACCCTTCAAGAAGCAACGACCTTCTTTAACGCATTGCCAAAAGGGGCAGCCATGGTCATCAAGGCCATCGGCGGCGGCGGCGGGCGCGGCATGCGCATCGTCCGAACGGCAGAAGAAATCCCGGCCGCCTTCGAGCGCTGTCAGTCAGAAGCGACGGCTGCTTTCGGGCGCGGCGATGTTTATGTGGAACAAGCGCTTTTAAAGGCGCGCCACGTGGAAGTTCAAGTGATCGGCGATGGCTCCGGTGCCGTCGCAGTCCTCGGCACCCGCGAGTGCTCCTTGCAGCGCCGTCATCAAAAGCTGATCGAAATCGCGCCCGCCCCCTTTCTGCCCCTGGCCGTCGAAGCGCGCCTCATTGAAGCGACCCGCACCATGGCAGAAGCCATCGGCTATGACAGCCTGGGCACGTTCGAGTTCCTCATCGAGGCGGCAAACCTTTCCGATCAGTCAATGATCGCTTTTATCGAAGCCAATGCCCGCCTGCAGGTGGAGCATACGGTGACCGAAGAAGTGACCGGGCTTGACCTTGTCGCCCTACAGACCGCCATCGCCCTCGGCGGCAGTCTTGACGCCTTAAGCATTGATCCGGCGCTTGTGCCCGCCGCCAATGGCACCTCCATACAAATGCGCCTCAACATGGAAACCATGTTGCCGACAGGGGACGTCAAACCTCAGGGCGGCACGCTCACCGCATATGAATTGGGGGGCGGCACCGGCGTCCGTGTCGAAGGCTATGGCTATGCGGGATACCGCACCAGCCCGGCCTATGATTCGCTCCTCGCCAAACTCATTGTCACCAGCCCAACCGACGATCTGGCCCAGGCCATGACCCGGGCGCATCGGGCACTGGTCGAGACCCGTATCGAAGGCGTTAAAACCAACAAGGCGTTTCTCACCGCCCTCCTCGCCCGCGAAGATGTCAGACGCGGCGACACCTATACGCGCTTCATCGATGATCACGTCAGCGATCTCGTGAGCGCCGAAGAAGAGGCCAAACCTGCCTTTGACAAGAACGATCCCCTCGCCATTCTGGCCCACGGTCGGACGGGCGAAGATACCCCCCGCGCTGGCGAACCCGAGCTGGCTGAGGGTGTCAGCGCCCTGCGCGCGCCCATGCAGGGCACCGTCTTGAGTCTGGAAGTCGAACCCGGCGCGAGCGTGCCCCCTGGCACGCCCATCCTCATCATGGAAGCCATGAAGATGGAACACGTTATCGCCAGTGAAACCGGCGGCACGGTCTTGGACTTCCATGTCGAAGCCGGTGACACGGTTTTTGAAAACGACCTTTTGGCGAGCCTTGAGCCTGGAGAGGCCGTCAGCGCGGGCAAGGCGGAAGAAACCGCCGTCGATCTCGACCACATCCGGCCCGATCTTCAGGAAAACATCGACCGCCACGCCTGGCTCCTCGATGAAAACCGTCCGGAAGCCGTGGCCCGCCGCCGCAAGACCGGCCAGCGCACCGTGCGCGAAAACATCAATGACCTTTGCGACGACGGCAGCTTCCGCGAATACGGCGGACTGGTCATCGCCGCCCAGCGCCGCCGCCGGGACCTTCAGGACCTCATTGAACGCACCCAGGCCGATGGCATGGTCGCAGGCATTGGCCGCGTCAACGGCGATCTCTTTCCGGGCGACGAGGCGGAGGTCATTGCCATGTCCTACGACTACACCGTGCTCGCCGGAACGCAAGGCAAGAACAACCACGCCAAAAAGGACCGCATGTTCGAGGTCGCGGAGAAAAACCGCCTGCCGGTGATACTTTTTTCCGAAGGCGGCGGCGGCCGCCCCGGCGACACCGATGCCACCGGTGTGGCGGGCCTCGACTGCCTCGCCTTTGCCTACTTCGGCAAGCTGTCCGGCCTCGTGCCCCTGGTGGGCATTAATTCCGGCAGATGTTTTGCCGGCAATGCGGCGCTGCTCGGCTGCTGCGATGTCGTCATCGCCACACAGAACTCCACCATCGGTATGGGCGGGCCCGCAATGATCGAAGGCGGCAATCTCGGCGTCTATACGCCGGAAGAAGTGGGACCGGTTTCCGTCCAGAGCCCCAATGGCGTCATTGACGTGCTGGTCAAGGACGAGGAAGAGGCGGTCAAAACCGCCAAGCAATATCTTTCTTACTTTCAAGGACCCCTGAAGACATGGACCTGCGACGATCAGCGCAAGTTGCGCGGGATCATTCCGGAAAATCGCCTGCGCATTTACAATGTGCGCGAGGTCATTACATCCCTTGCCGATTCGGGCAGTGTTTTGGAACTGCGCGAAGGCTTTGCCAAAGGCATGGTCACCGCGCTCGCACGCATTGAAGGGCGGCCCATCGGCATCATCGCCAACAATCCGGTGCATCTGGCAGGCGCCATTGATGCGGACGCCGCCGACAAGGCCTCGCGGTTCATGGCTCTGTGCGATGCCCATGATCTGCCGATCCTCTTCCTGTGCGACACGCCCGGCATCATGGTTGGCCCGGAGGCGGAAAAAACCGCGCTCGTGCGTCACGCCGCGCGCATGTTTGTCACCGGCGCCTCCCTCACCGTGCCTTTCTTCACCATCATCCTGCGCAAGGGCTACGGCCTCGGCGCCCAGGCCATGGCCGGCGGCTCCTTCCATGCCCCGAACTTCACCATCTCATGGCCGACCGGCGAGTTTGGCGGCATGGGGCTGGAGGGCGCCGTCAAACTCGGCTACCGCAAGGAACTCGAAGCCATTGAAGATCCCGCCGAGCGCAAGACCGCCTTCGACGAAATGGTCGCCCGCTCCTATGAACGCGGCAAGGCCATCTCCATGGCGAGCTTCTTTGAAATCGATGATGTGATTGATCCCAACGACTCACGAGACTGGATTATGAGCGGCCTGCGCGCCGCGCCCAAACCGCTCCCGCGTGACGGCAAAAAGCGGCCCATGGTGGACACCTGGTAATTTGTTGACACAAGTTCCTTTTGTCCGGGCAAATGTGACAAAAAGATCATCATACGTACCATTTGAACATTTTTTATCAAACGGTGTTGCCACTCTGGCGAAGCGGCGTTATATACCCCTCCCGTAATCAATAAAGGATGACTCTTTGATGATCATTGAAACCACATATCAAGGCGCGACCCATGCGATCGCCCGTCAGCCGCAAGGCCTGATGGCAGCATGCTTTGACGCTGTGTGGGGCAATGTCACCAAGGCAGAGCTTGCCCTCCTCAGTCACTTCGATTACGGGCGCCGCACCCACGGCTGACACACCGCATTTACGTGTATCAGCCGATCCTGAAACAGGAGGCTGATACGGAAACTTCAAAGGTTTCCATTTTGCCTCCGCCAACGAACGGAGGTTTTTTATGTCAAAAATCTTTGTGAGTTTTGCTTACTAACCGATCCTGATATGAGGCGGATCCTTAAACACGCCTGATAAACGGGATCCTAAACCAAACAATCGTTTCAAAATTTCACGAAAACCCTTTCGTGAAAACGGGACAGCTTTGACCAAATTCAACTGCTTAAGGAGCACGAGATATGTATCCGCATTTTGATCCTGAAGCACATCTTCAGGCCCATCACTTCCTCGCCAAGCGTATGGCCGAGGAAAAAAACTCTAACCTGGGCTTTGCTGGGACCCTCATTGCGGCCCTCATCGCCATGACGGCAACACCGATTGCCCTTTGGGCACTTTCTGTCGGTCTTGGATTGGGACCGACCGTCTAATCCCCTGTGCCCCTCGGGGGCCGGTTCCCCTCCGGCCCCACCTCTCGGGAGGCGCCGCTTCACGAAAATCCTCCCCTCAAAAAGCATCGTGAAGCCGCGCCTCCCACCCTTGAGTTTTCGCAGCTAGAAAGAATTAATTGGAAGGTCTCCGGTGCCGGCCTAGGGCCTGGTAGACCTTTGGCGCCTAAACGCTCAATGTGAAAGAGCAATCGTCGGGACGGAGACTGGTTTCCCTCAACCCGATAGGGCCTCCATTGGCTCGACCATGACCCATACACCGCCTCACTTTTCTTAATCTCCGCTTATAACCATCAATTGCAAGCCATCACTTATGGTTGCAATCATTCTGCAGGTGAGTGTATTTTCGAGAGCGCCAATTAAGGGACGAATGCCGTATGAGCCAAAAGACGCCATACCTATCGCAGGGACTGAGAGTTCTAATACTAATTCTCAACATTCTCACGGCATATGCAATTTACGCGGCCGCGACAGGCCACTATATAATCTCATCAGGCGGTGAGACATTATGGTTAGTGGCCGCAATTGCAATGTGGTTGGTTTCACTCATCTCAGCACCATGGTTTAGCCCCCCAAAAGACACTTTAATATCTTCAATCACCGTACTGGCGGCAGTATTGACCTTGGACACAGCTACAGCCATTAGCTTTGTCGAGCTCGTCAATATATTGCAATTAGTTTCGACGATATTTTCAATCGTTTTGATCGTATCAAGTATTGCAGCAATAATCGCCTCTGCAAACGACTCTGATGTTTCAAAGTTTCGCTCAATCCAGTTTTTCAACGAAAAATTTGGCCAAGAGAGATTCATCTTCTCACTTCCAGTGTTCTTGAGCATCTTAGGATTCTATCCGGCAGGGTCAGCCACTCAGGCATTACTCTGGCTGGCATGGTTTATTCTCGTCGTGCTGAACCCAGTCGAGATTATCGTTTCATTTGGATATCGACTCTATTTACAGCGCTCGCACTCGAATCTGAACCAATCAATAGTCGGCACAATAACCCGAGTCGACCACCCCAATATTGTTCGCGCAATTGTTCCGGACCCCGCCACATGGAGAGGTCATAATATATTCATAGCATCACTGCCTGGCGACAGGCTGTCTTATTGCTTGCCACTTTACACGCAAATTAGAGACGATGAGGTCATCGGCACTGGGATTTGCTACGGTCAAATAACAAATGCGGATTTCCATGCCGAACCTGGAAAAATATATCAAAGCAACGACCACAGCGAGAGCACACAAAAAATCATCGAAACCATGAGCGGTTACGGCAGCAATGCTGTGTTGGTCGGCTTTGTGGTGGAGGGAAGCAGTATTGGAGAGATAAGGTTTGAGGTCACCTCCGACCAAAGCATCTCGAAGGGCTTTATTTTGTTTTGTAAGATTGGAGCGAGCCGTGTGTTCTATCAAGTGCTGGACGCACAGACCTCTGAGGAAAGTTTCCAACAAAACCCCCGAGGAACCCACATTGTTAACGCGGTGCAGATTGGTACATTTGACCCTGACAAGGGGTTCCAGAAGTTTCAATGGCTTCCTTCGATGAATCAACCCGTCTTCAAAGTAGAGGGCTCCTATACAGAAGAAAAACCTGAAAGCGACGGAAAATTCTCAATTGGCACAGTACCCACTACAGACATTCCCTTGGAGGCAAATATCGATGACCTCATAGATTATCACTCCGCGATTCTCGGTACCACTGGCACAGGAAAGACAGAATTTGCCTTCGAGGTAATTGAAAAGGCCGTTGCAAGTGGTGCGAAAGTCTTTTGCGTAGACTTGACGGGAGAATACTTGGCCAGATTAGCAAAACTTAAGCCACTCGAAATTGGACTTGGAGACAACGAGGTCGCGGAACTTGAAGAAGCAATATTTGCTGCGGAAACTGGCGATTATGGCGGCGGGAGGGAAAAGAAAGTACTAAATGAATTCGTCACTAAGATAAAAGACAGTGTACATCTGACAATCACATCATTTTTGGAAGACGAGCGTCAATCAGTGGGCGTGTTGGCTTTGACCGAAATTTCCAACACTAAGGCGACATTGCGATTAACTGAGTTATACCTTTCTTCCATTATGGAATGGGCGCGTAAGAACAGAAAGGCCCGACGAATTCTCCTCGTACTGGAGGAGGCGCATACGATAATTCCCGAAACCGCGGGTGCTGGATTCGATCACACGACACAATGGGTAGTTAGTCGCATAGGGCAGATCGCCCTTCAGGGCCGTAAATACGGTGTGGGTCTGCTCTTAGTTTCGCAGCGTACAGCTTTGGTCAGTAAAACGGTACTTTCACAATGCAACACCTATTTCGTTCATTCGCTAGTAGATCAAACTAGCCTAACCTACCTGTCGAATGTTTTGGGATCCGAACATGTAAAATCCATTCCAAACCTAGCGTTCTTAGAATTTATTGCTAGCGGCAAAGGTATCAAGAGTGAGCGACCGATAATCATCAAGAGATCCTTTGACGGAGCGAAATACCAAGCCAGCCTAGAGCTCGACGTATCCTCCAATTCATGATTGATTTCCTGCCCCCCCACACAGCGCACGGTTTTAATTTATTTCTCGCTTATCTCCCTCCATAATGGAGACAAAAAGGGAGGAACCAATGGACTTCACCATGCCGGAGCGGCTCACCAACTATTTGGCTGAGCTCGACGCCTTCATTGAGCGGGAGATTAAACCGCTCGAAAATGAAAACGACAACATCCGCTTTTTCGATCACCGCCGCGAATATGCCCGCACCGACTGGGATAATGACGGCCTGCCCCGCGAAGAATGGGAAGATCTTTTAAGAGAAATGCGCCGCCGCGCCGATGCCGCCGGGCACCTGCGGTACGGCCTGCCGTCTGAATTCGGCGGCAAGGACGGCTCCAATTTCGACATGGCAGTGATTCGCGAGCATTTGGCCGCCAAGGGTCTCGGCCTCCATAACGACCTGCAGAACGAAAGCTCCATCGTCGGCAATTTTCCGCAAATCTTGATGTTCCGCGACTTCGGCACCGAAGAACAAAAACAGGAATTCATCAACGGCATGTTCGCGGGCACCCACAAGGTGGCCTTTGGCCTGACCGAACCGGAACACGGCTCCGATGCCACCTGGATGGAAACAAATGCGGTGCGGGAACAGCGCGATGGCGTGGACGGCTGGCTGATCAACGGCGCCAAGATGTGGAACACCGGCATGCATATCGCAAGCCACGACATGGTTTTCGCCCGCACCTCCGGCAAGGATGGCGATGCCAAGGGCATTACCTGCTTCCTGGTGCCGACGGACCTGCCGGGCTTTAAAATCGAGGAATACCTCTGGACTTTTAATATGCCGACCGATCACCCGCGCATTTCACTGACCAATGTCTGGGTGCCCGACAGCGCCATCTTCGGATCGCTTGACTGGGGCCTTGCCCTCGCCCAGCATTTTGTCCACGAAAACCGCATTCGCCAGGCCGCTTCCAGCCTCGGCGCTGCGCAATATTGCATCAATGAGAGCGTTAAATACGCTATGACACGCAAGCCCTTCGGCAAACCTCTGGCGGCCAATCAGGGCATCCAGTTTCCGCTCGTGGAACTCAATACCGAGGCCGCCATGCTGCGCGCGCTCATTCACAAAACCGCCTGGGAGATGGACCAAATGCCCAAGCCCAAGGTGGCCGAGCTTCTGTCCGACAAAGTGTCCATGTGTAACTACCGGGCCAACCGCCTCGTCTGCAACGCCGCCGACCAGGCCATGCAGACCCACGGCGGCATTGGCTATTCACGGCACAAGCCTTTCGAGCACATCTACCGCCACCACCGGCGCTACCGCATCACCGAGGGCGCGGAAGAGATTCAAATGCGCAAGATCGGCGGCCATATGTTCGGCTATATCAAAAAATAGGGCGGCTCAGCGCTGGGCTTTCAGCCATGCGGCGAGCTCGGCGCGCTCTTCATCCGTCATGCCCGTCTTATTGCCAAGCGGCATGACATCGGAAACCACCACCTGGGTGTAAATCTTGTCGGCGCGGTCTTTCACCTGGGTCAGCGTGTCGAACAGGGCGCCCGCTGGCGCTTCGGCGAAATCTTCATCACTCGGCTGAGCGGAATGGCAGCCCTGACAATGGGTGGCAACGATTTCCATCACCCGCGCATCGCTCACCTTAGCGCCTTCGTGGGAGACCACCCGCGGTGCGGTGAAAACCATGAGCAAAAAGGTGACGAGTGCCGCCACCGGCCATTGCCAGCGGAGCCGCCCGCCTGTGAGCCCTGCATTCTTGGAATTGAAATAGTCGCGCACCACGCCGCCGACGATGAGGATGCCTGCCACCACGAGCCAATTATGCGCCGCACCAAAGGTCATCGGGTAATGATTGGAAATCATCATCAGAAGAACCGGCAGGGTGAGATAATTATTGTGGGTCGAGCGCTGCTTGGCCTGCAGGCCGAGCGCCGGATCTGGCGCTTCCCCCGCCTTTAAGCTCGCCACGACTTTTTTCTGATTGGGAATGATGATGAAAAACACATTGCCGGTCATCATGGTGCCGATCATGGCGCCCACGTGCAGGAAGGCCGCCCGCGCCGCAAAAAGCTCGCCAAAAACATAAGAAGCGCCGACCACAAACACAAAGACGAAAACCGCGAGCCAGCCGATATGACTGCCAATCGGCGAGCGGCAAAGAAGATCGTAAATCACCCAGCCAGACGCCAGGCAGATCACGGACAGGCCAATCGCCTGCCAGGGCTCAAGCGCCAGCACATTGCGGTCGATAAGGAATGAATTGGCACCCATATAATAAACCACCGCCAGAAGCGCGAAGCCGGACATCCAGGTGTAATAGCTCTCCCACTTAAACCAGTGCAGCTCCTCCGGCATGGTTTCCGGCGCCACCATCCATTTGTTCACATGGTAAAAGCCGCCGCCATGCACCAGCCAGCTCTCACCGGCCACCCCCTCAGGGACATGCGCCCGTTTGCGCAAGGAGAGGTCCAGAAAGACAAAAAAGAACGACGACCCAATCCAGGCGATGCCAGTGATGATGTGCAGCCACCTGACAAGGAGGCTGATCCATTCGTGAAAGAGAATTTCCATGCGCGCGCCCTTAGTAAGGAATCTTGTCTTCTTTTTCTTCCCAGGCCTGAAAGGCAGCTCTCGCCTCTTCAGAAGGGAGTTGCACGATCGGGATCGAGCGATGTTCGTGAGATTTCGGAATCTCGTCATAGATATGTTGATCGTCAAAACCGATCTGCGCCGCATGCTCGCGCGTATTGGCGTAATAGATTTTGTCGCAGCGCGCCCAATAGATGGCCGCCAGGCACATGGGGCAAGGCTCGCAGCTGGTATAGATTTCCGTTCCGGAAAGATCGAAGGTCCCGAGCTTGTCGCAGGCCGCACGAATGGCGGTCACTTCCGCATGAGCTGTCGGGTCATTCGATGACGTGACATTGTTGAACCCTTCGGCGATCACTGCGCCATCTTTGACGATCACCGCGCCAAAGGGCCCGCCAAAACCTTCGTTCATTTTGGTCCTGGAAATTTCGATGGCGCGGGCCATAAATTCCTCTGGGGTCTTCATGAAGAAATCTCCTCAAGGCTCTCAGCCATTTGCAGATTAAATTGGAGAAGTTGCGCGGCCACCGAGACCGCAATAGCCGCCGGACGCTTGTCTCTGAGGCCCGAAAGGCCAATCGGCGACACAAAGCGTTCAATCGCCGCTTCAGAAATGTTTTGCGAAGCAAAATAGCGAAGCGCCTGCACCCGTTTCGACCGGCTACCGATCATGCCCACATAAGGCAGATCATCCCGCGCCAAAGCTGCCGCGCAAATATCAAAATCGAGGGCATGGGTGGGCGTCATGACGAGCACATAGCCGCCTGTCGGCACGCGCGCCACCTCGCCTTCTGGCACCAGAGAAAAAAGCGGGTTTGTTTTTGTCACATCCAGTTTGTCGAGCCACTCTTGCCGCTCGTCCACCACGGTGACCTCAAAGTCGAGCGTGGCAAGCACAGAGGCAACCGCCAGCCCCACATGACCCGCCCCGAAAATCCAGACAGGCAAACGCTCGCGCCGCACCTCTTCGGTCAACACGCACTTCTGTTTGTCGAAATGCGTGGAAGGGGTCTCAACCGGTTGCGCGCGCCATTCCTTGCCGCCCCCTTCACCAAATCGGGTCCTGAGCACGCCTGGGGCAATGCCTTGCTCAGCGCGGGACCAGTCCCACAGCCAGCCCAGGTCGCCCCGGCCGATTTTCTCATAGACCAGATGCACAAAGCCGCCGCAGCATTGGCCAAGGTCCGGCCCGAGGGGAATATCTTCAAATTGCGGTGAAACGTCTTTCTCAAAAAAGCCCCGCGCGGTTTCCAGCACGCGCAGCTCAAGACCGCCGCCACCAATGGTACCGACAAAGGCGTCTTTCAGGACCAGCATCTTGGCGCCTGCTTCCCGCGGCGACGAGCCCTCCGCGGCGATGACCGTTACCAGCACGGCCGGTTCAAGCGCCTTGGCGGCTTTGATGGCGTGTTCAACCCAGCTCATCCGCGCCCCCGAACCTGCTCAACCGCCTCCAAAATGGCCTCGGGCGTTGCCGGTGTGCGAAGACAGGGCATCCCCGCGTCTGGGTTAAGACTTGAGATCGCATCCGCAATGGCGAAATAAACCGACATGGCCAGCATCAGCGGTGGTTCGCCCACAGCCTTCGAGCGATGAATGGTTTCTTCCACATTGCGCCCATCCCAAAGCTGAAGATTGAAAGCTTCCGGCCGATCTCCCGCCGTCGGGATCTTGTAAGTGGACGGCGCATGGGTCATGAGCCGCCCTTTGTCATTCCACCAGAGTTCTTCTGAGGTGAGCCAGCCCATGCCTTGCACAAATCCGCCCTCGATCTGACCAAGGTCCATGGCCGGGTTGAGGCTCTTGCCGACGTCATGGAGGATATCGACGCGGGTTACTTTACTTTCCCCGGTGAGCGTATCGATCACCACTTCCGACACCGCCGCCCCATAGGCAAAATAATAGAAAGGCCGCCCCTTCGCCTTTTCCCGGTCGTAATGGATCTTCGGCGTTTTATAAAAACCTGTCGCGGAAAGCTGCACCCGCGCCAGATAGGCCTGGCCCACGAGTTCCTCAAAGGAGAGCGTCTCACCACCCACTTTGAACCCGTTCGCCACATGGTCCACTTCATGCACTTCGACCTGAAAGCGCTCCGCGGCAAAACGGATCAGGCGCTCCTTCAAACTGCGCGCGGCCGCCTGCGCCGCCATGCCGTTCATATCCGCGCCGGAAGAGGCTGCCGTGGCGGAAGTATTGGGCACCTTGCCGGTATGGGTCGCGCTGATCTTAATGCGGGCGAGGTCAATCTTGAGCTCTTCGGCCACCACTTGCGCCACCTTGGTAAAGAGCCCCTGCCCCATCTCCGTGCCGCCGTGGTTCAGGTGCACCGAGCCGTCCGCATAGATGTGGATGAGCGCCCCCGCCTGATTGAGGAAGGTGGTGGTAAAGGAAATGCCGAATTTAACCGGCGTCAGACTGAGGCCTTTTTTAAGGATTGTGTTGACCGCATTGAAAGCGTCAATCGCCTGACGCCGCACTGTGTAATCTGAGGAGCGGGCCAGGTCGGGCATCAGCTCAGGCAAGACATTGTCCTCCACGGTCATGCCGTAATGGGTGACATTGCGGCCGTCTCCGCCATAAAGATTTTGCAGGCGCACCTCAAAGGGATCCATCCCGCAGGCCCGCGCCACCTCTTCAATCACCTGCTCAATGCCCATCATGCCCTGCGGCCCACCAAAACCCCGGAAGGCCGTGTTGGACACCTTGTTGGTGCGGCAGCGATAGCCCGTTGCCCGCATATGGGCAATGAAATAGCCGTTGTCAGCATGGAAAAGGGCACGGTCCACAATGGCCCCCGACAGATCGCTGGAACAGCCGCAGTCTGCCATGTAGTCGATATCAAGAGCCGTGATGTCACCCGCTCCTGTAAAACCCACATCATAGGCAATCTCGAAGGGATGGCGCTTGCCGGTCAGCACCATGTCGTCATCGCGCTCCAGACGAAGTTTCGCAGGGCGGCCCAGTTTACGCGCCGCCAGCGCAGCAATGGCAGCCCATTGCGTCGCCTGACTTTCCTTGCCACCAAAACCGCCCCCCATGCGCCGGACTTCCACCGTCACCGCATTGGAAGGCAGCCCCAGCACAAGGGCGACATTCTTTTGAATTTCGCTGGGGTGCTGTGTGGAGCAATGAAGGGTGACATCGCCGTCTTCCCCCGGCACCGCAAGGCTCACCTGCCCTTCCAAATAGAAATGATCCTGACCGCCAACGGTCAAACGCCCCTTGATGCGCTTCGGCGCTTCTTTCAAAGCCGCTTCCACATCCCCGCGCGCCTGAGTGTGCGGCGGTTCCACAAAAGACTGTGCCGCCATGGCTTCATTCACGGACAGGATGGGGCGCAGCTCTTCGACCCGCACCTCGGCCAGCTTTGCCGCCCGCCGCGCCCCGTCGAAGGTCTCGGCCACGACCGCAAAGAGCGCGGCGCCGTGGAAGGGAATATCATCCTGGACAAAAACAAAATCATCGCCGGTGTGGAGCACGGAGACGTCATTGGGCCCCGACACATCATCGGCGGTCAAAACGCACAAAACCTCCGGCGCCGCTTTCACCTTTTCAAGATCAAGCCCGAGCAGCTTGCCATGGGCAACCGTTGAACCTGCCACATAGATATGTGCGGTTCCGCGCGGCTCGGCGATGTCATCCACGTATGTGGCCAGCCCGGACACATGCTTGACCTGACTGTCGTGAACCTGGGCCTCTGCAACGCCCCCTTTAATCTGTGCCTCAGACATCCGCCACCTCCTGCACCCGGGAGAGGGCTTGAGGATCACTGGATTCCAGAAAGGCTTTCTTCAACAAGTTTTGCGCCACCTTAAGGCGATAACCCGCCGTGGCCCGCATGTCGGTGAGCGGCGTGAAGTCCTGCGCCAAAGCATCCATTGCCAGATCAACCGTTGCCTCTGTCCAGGGCTGGCCTTGCAAACACGCTTCCGCATGGGTCGCCCGTTTGGGCGTAGCCGCCATGCCGCCAAAGGCAATCCGTGCGGCCGTAACAACCCCTTCTTCCACCGTCAGATGAAAGGCGCCAAGGACGGCGCTAATGTCCTGATCAAATCGCTTGGAGATTTTATATGCCGTAAGGCTGGCGCTTTGCCCCAGCTTCGGCACGCGGAGGCTCTCCACAAATTCACCCGGCGCGCGATCCTGCTTGCCGTAATCGATGAAGAAATCTTCAAGTGGCATCTCCCGCCGCTTGTCCCCTTTGCGCAATGTGAGCCTGGCACCAAGGGCGATCAGGATCGGCGGCGTATCGCCAATCGGCGAGCCGTTTGCGATATTACCGCCGAGCGTGCCCGCGTTTCTCACCTGCCCCGCGCCAATGCGCCGGATCACTTCGCCAAAGTCCGGGAAAGCGCGGGTCAGCATCTCTTGCGCCCGGGCATAGGTAACCCCGGCGCCAATCGTGATCGATTGATCATCCTCTTCAAGGCTTTGCAGCTCCTTCACCTTGGCAAGGGAGATCACGGTCTCAAACCGGCGGTGTTGCTTGGTGACCCAAAGCCCCACGTCTGTCCCGCCCGCCAAAAGCACAACCTCTGGATTGGCTTCGTAAAGCTCGGCAAATTCCTGTGTGTTTGTCGGCGCGAAGAAACACCCCTTATCGCCTTCAAGGGCCAGCATGGACCCATCAAAATCGCGCAGCCTTGAAAGCACGGCCTGCTCGCCCTGGTTCAAAGCGGCATCCCCGCCCATCGCTTCTGCAGCGGCAACAATGGGTCCATAGCCGGTGCAACGGCATAGATTACCCGCCAACGCGTCATTGATGCGCCCGCGGTCCGTCTCACCCCCGTTTTTGTAAAGCGCATAAAGCGCCATCACAAAGCCGGGGGTACAAAAACCGCACTGAGAACCATGCGCTTTGGCCAGGGCTTCCTGGACCGGATGCAATTTACCGCCCGGGCCGCGCAGGTGCTCAACGGTCAGAACCTGCGCCCCATCAAGCTGCGGCACAAATTGAATACAGGAATTAAGCGCCTCGTAGCGAAGCCCCTCTCCTTCTGGCCGGGCGATGACCACCGTGCAGGCTCCGCAGTCACCTTCGGCGCAGCCTTCTTTCGAACCCGTTAGATTTTCATGGAGGCGCAAATAGTTGAGCACCGTCAAATGCGGGTCCACATTCGTCAGAGCGCGTTCTTCTTCCCCGAGCAGGAACCTTATGGTGCGGCGAGACTGAGACATGACAAATCAATCAGCTGCCGCGATAGGTCGAATAGC
>SBGZ01000005.1 GCA_006226415.1 Alphaproteobacteria bacterium | reverse complement strand
CCAATCCCGCCGGCACAACGGCCGTTTATCAGGAAGCGTTTCTCACCGCGCCTGGTGAGGATATTGTGGTGTCTTTGTGGGACCCCGATAGCAATTCCTATGTGCTTTATCTGGTTTCCGGCACATCCTTTGCCGCGCCTCACATTGCCGGCGCGGCGGCGCTCTTGATTGATGCTTTCCCGCATTTGTCGGCGGCTCAAGTGGTCAACCTACTGTTCACGACAGCTGTAGATCTCGGGGCCCCTGGTACGGACGCGACCTATGGCCGAGGCTTCCTGGACGTCGGCGCAGCCTTTTCAGCGCAAGGGCTGACATCAGTTTCTGTCAAGGCTGCTGAGGGCGTCACGATGGTGCCGTTAAGCCAAACAGGGCTCGTTTCAGGCGCCGCCTTCGGGGATGCCTTTGACAGGTCAGAGCACCTCACCCACACGATTTTCTCGGACGCTTATTTGCGTGGGTATCGGACAGATCTCACCACACGCACTCTGGCCTTCAATGTGGCACCCAACCTCCTGGGGATCATGGAGGCCAAGCGCAATTTTGGTTCGGCGGAAATGCCTTTGGGCTACGGCCAAACCATGAAAATCGCGGTCACGAAAGAAGACACAGGGCGTTACTACGACGACAACGGTCAGCCTTTGACCG
The DNA here is from genome assembly GCA_006226415.1 of Alphaproteobacteria bacterium. Taxonomy (GTDB): domain Bacteria; phylum Pseudomonadota; class Alphaproteobacteria; order M2410; family M2410; genus M2410. Next base: position 21,504 of record SBGZ01000005.1, on the reverse strand, counting down.
ATGATGGCGGGCAGCTTGGCTATTCGTCAGTGCGCATGAGCTGGAAGTCGGACCTGGGCACAGGCGCGGCTTTCTATTCGACCTTTAGTGATAGCCTGACGGAAAACCTGGGCTTTACTGACGAGGTCTTTACCACCGCCAACAGCGATGCTTACATTTCGCACAGCACAGGTCACAATGCCTATCTGTCAGGTTCTGGCGAAGCGCGCCGTGTCGCGATCTCCAAAGACCTTGGCAAAAGGAGCCGTTTCGCTCTGGGTGTCGGCACGGTCGATATTGCCAGCGAAACCTCGCAAGTCCTGCCGTCAAACCTTGCTCCCGCCCGAAAATCGGCAGTGGTCGCGCAATGGTTCCACTCCCGCGGGGCTTCGGACTGGAAGTTTGAAGCGGGCTATGTGCGCGAAGAAAACATGATCCTCGGCACACGCAGTTCCGGGGCGCTTGATTTCGGACAGGAAGCTCAGACCGCCTATCTGGGTCTTGCCAGCACCTGGCAGTTTGGTCACGGTTTGGCATTGAACTTTGGTCTGCGCGGCGGCCTCACTCAGGTCCAGGACGGTCAGGTCTCTATGTTCCGGTCGACATCGGATCTGGTAACCTCTGCCGGTGAATTGTCTCTCAGCAAAACCGGGATTTGGCAAAAAGCCGATCGCCTGTCCTTTGCCATCGCTCAGCCGTTGCATGTGGAAACAGGCGAGGTCATGCTCGAAACCCCGGTTTCATGGAGCTACAAGCGCCTGGAGGCCGATTTTGCCTCGGAAGTGCTTAATCTGAGCCCCTCAGGACGCGAAATCGACATGGAAGTTGCCTATACAACGCGCCTCACCGGTGACTGGGATGTGCAAGCCAATCTGCTGCATCAGATGGAGCCCGGACATATCGCCGAGGCAGGCCCTGTGACCAGCATGTTCGTTCACATGAAGCGGACATTCTGACCCTTTAAAATCAAATTTGCGTTTTAATCGGGCCTCGTGTTATTGCCAGCACGAGGCCCTTATTTTTGCGCGCGAGTGAAATTTCCCCAATGAGCATGAAGCCCAAGCACTTCGACCATGTTTTTAAAAACTTTGAGTCGGCGATTTCCGAGAAATATGACTGCGGGCGTATTTGCGCGCCGCTAAATGGCGGCGAGCCGGTTTGTTGCACAGCCGACAATGCCATCCCCGTGGTTGAAAAGAGCGAATGGAAGCTGCTCAAGAAGCGCACCGACCTTTGGCGCAAATATAAACCCGTGGATGCCGCCTCGCGCAAGATTGTCGAAGAGCTGGCTGATACCACCTGCGCCATTGAGTGCAAGGGGGCAGCGCACTGCGAACGCCACAACCGCACCATGGCGTGCCGGGCATTTCCCTTCTATCCCTATTTCACGAAAGAGGGAGAGCTGGTCGGTCTTGCTTATTACTGGATCTTTGAAGATCGATGCTGGGTGATCTCCAACCTTCAGATTGTTGAGCAGACTTACATTGATGAGTTTCTCGCGTCCTACAAATATGTCTTCAAGCGCGATGAGGCCGATGAACAGGCTATGAAGGATCAGTCCGCCGCCATGCGGCGTGTCTTTTCCCGGTGGAACCGGGTGATCCCGCTGATCGCGCCCGATGGGTCCTTCAAAAAGGTCCTGCCAAAGTCAGGTGGTAAAATCGTCGACGCCAAAATTGAAGATTTTGAACCGCACGAAAACTTTTCTTCTGACAAAAAATATCGCAAGGCCATCAAAGAGTGGGGCGGTAAGGCCAAAGGCAAAACCTTAAGTCCTGATTGGTCCGAAAAAGAATGGTGGAAAAACCCGTAAAGGTGTCACCCAATTGCCACCCGATGGATTACCAAAATCAAGGCTATCCTTGATCTTTACCACTTAACCATAAAACCACTTGGTATTTTGCCGCCGCGCCCACCCCTGCTAAATTCTTAACAGGGTATTAATGTGTGTAAGGTGTTACGGGATGACTGTGCGTACTCATCATGCCGTGGGAGCCGCAAAATGTGGGTCCTTCTATGTGGTTTTTCCAGAAAAAGCCGTCGAGTTGTCTTTCGATGTGGGCAGTTCGGGTGTTCAAACCTGGACCAAAGAAGATTTCCCGACAGATCTGGAAACATTTGTTCAGGGGCTTGTCGTCATGGTGGTTGAGGAAACCGCGGGCGGAAATCTCTACGCTGCAACAAAAGCTGCCGGACTTCTGGCGGACTATTATGACCGGGATGTTTTGGTTCTGGACGCGCAGTTTAATGTGGGCGACATGCTGATCGGTGAAATGCATTTTGTCGACGGAGAAACAGTGGAAGATCGTCGCGCCCGCGCGCAGGAGCTTACCGATCTTTGTCTCAACCCGGGCAAAACCCAGGTGCTGCATTAATCGCAAAAATCAGGATTTGTCCTGGATTGCCGATCGTTGTTGAAAGACAGCGCTCGCGTAGTCAACAAGTGACCACGCGGTGACAACCGTAGCGACGAGGAAAAGCCAAAAGGCAAATTGATCCACGCCGGACACCACATCCCAACCCTGCAAAATAAACAAAATGACAACACCCATCTGGGCAAACCCTTGCGCCAGCGCTTTTATCTTGCCGCTCTGTCGGGCGCTCAGCGTAATGCCATGCTGCTCGGAAACAACGCGCAGATAAGAAACGATAATGTCCCGCGAGAATAAGATCACAAGCATCCATGTCGGCAAAAGACCGGCAGCGTGAAATCCGATAAAGACAATCTGCCGATAAAGACTGTCCGCCATGGGATCAATAATTTTTCCGATGGCGGTAACCTGCTTGTAGCGACGGGCGATGAAGCCATCCAGAAAATCAGTAATCTCCCCGATGATCATAACCGCAAGGGCCGCCATCCAGGCCTCTTGGGTCAGCAGCCATATGCACAAAGGCCCAAATGCGATCCGGGTGATGCTCAGGATGTTGGGGAGATTGATCGGCATGGATAAAAAAACTCTTTTAGGAATGTCAAGATGAGCGATGACGAAGCAAGTGATCTGCAATTTCACGAAACCCGTGACCGCCTTCAGCGCTTGTAACCCAATTCGGCGGGCTTGTCATTTGATTGACAAAACCGGCCACATTCGCAACGCCAATACTGTGTGGAAACCGTGCAAACATGGGTTCGTCATTGGGAGAATCGCCGACATAAATGGTTTGGTCCAGAACCTCTCCGAGAGATTTTCCAAGAACCTCTTCAAAAAAGCGCGCGCTCATGGACAGCTTGTCAAAATCCCCAAACCAGGCATTGACATGAATAGAGCTGATTTTGGCGGTCGCACCACCGGCTTCAAAAAGATCTCGCAGCCGCACCACATCTGCCATTTCTTGCGGGGCAACATCCTCGCAGAAATCAATTGCCAGATCACAGACCCGAAACGGCTGATCGGCGGAAATGGCAAAGCCGGGAAACTGTGCCTGTGCGTTTGAATAAAGGCTGTTTAATTTCGCCATATTCGTAGCCCGGATGGCTTCATCCTGCTCATATGTGCGGATCATGCGTCTGTTTTCATGATCATAGCGGTAATAAAAGGCGCCGTTTTCCCCGACAACCCCCGATATCGGCCAAAATCGCGCCATCATATCGCACCACCCGGCCGGTCGACCGGTAACCACCACCACATGAACACCTGCCTCGGTCAGGGCCTCCAAAGCGCGATAGCTCGCGGCGGGCAATTGGCCGTCAAGCGTCAAGGTATCGTCCATGTCGCAAAGCACATAGTCAATACGGCGGGCATCGGCAGCCGGAAAGGAGGAAAAAGACTTCATCAGCAGGCAGAACGGGCAGCAAAAAGGGAAAAATCAATAGCGGCCTCCTTCTAGCATGGCGCGGGCCCGGCCTAAAGCCTATTGTCACACAAAGGCCAAGACCGTAGGAATATGGAAAGGCCTGGGCCAAATGGATGTCTTAAGTCGTTGAAAGGGACCCAACTATGAATACTCTTGCTGTTTGGATCGGCGTCGCAGTTGTTGCGATTGTCGCAACATTTTTGGTGATACGCAGTCCTTCGGGCAGCAGCGCCAGCACCGACGCCCCCGCCAAGGAAGAAACAGCCTGGTCCATGCTGGATCACGGCGCCTTGCTGGTCGATGTGCGCACTCAGAAAGAATATGATGCGGGCCACCTGGAGGGCGCGCTGTTGATCCCCCATGATGAAGTCGCTGCCCGCTTGGCTGAGTTTGGTGAGGACACTCACCGTCCGATCGTTGTTTATTGTCGTTCCGGTCACCGGGCGGGCCTGGCTCAGACCACCCTTGAAGAAAGCGGTTTCACACGCGTCTTTAACGGGGGCGGTTATGAAGCGCTCAAAGCCTGGCGTGACGCGCATCCCAAACAAGGCGAGTAAAGCCAGCCTATGCGGGCCATTCCCAATTCGATCATAGCCCTGTTGATTTCCAGCGGTCTGATGGCAACAGCCAACGGGCTGCAGATGACATTGATTTCTGTACGCGCCAGCATTGAACAATTTTCAGCGTTCAGTATTGGGCTGCTGGTTTCGGGATATTTTTTCGGATTTTTGATCGGTTGCCTCTTTAGTGCGCGCCTTGTGGCGCGCGTCGGACATACCCGCGCCTTCCTCGCCTACGCTGGCATCTTTAGCGCGACTTTACTCTGTCATATCCTGTTTGTTCATCCGGTTGTCTGGATCCTCCTGCGCATTGTCATCGGCACGACCCTGGCCGGTCTCTACATGATCATCGAAAGCTGGCTCAACGACAAAGCCGAGAACGACAATCGAGGTCAGGTGCTCGGCCTTTACAGGTTTATCGAGCTGTCGGCTCTGACTGCCGGGCAGCTCTTGCTTGGCACTTTTTCTCCTGCAGGGTTTAAGCTCTTCTGTCTGGTGGCGATTTTCATCTCTCTGTCGTTGGTGCCGCTCGCGATCTCGCGCGCCGAAGGCCCGTCACCCATCGTCAATGCCCGGTTCCGGTTGGGAACCGTGTTGGAGATATCGCCGGTCGCTGTTGCCGGCAGTTTGACCATAGGTCTGGTCGGGTCCATTTTGTTTGGCATGGGTCCCATTTTTGCCCAGGGCATTGGTCTTGGCGCGGACGGTGTGGGCCTCTTCATGTCATTTTTAATCGTCGGCGGCGCCTTGGCGCAGATGCCCTTGGGCCGATTGTCAGATCGCTTTGATCGCCGATTGGTATTGGCCTTCGTTGCCTTGTCCGCGGCTCTTGCGGCAAGTTTTCTGGCGGTGGCGTTGCTGGTCGGTCAGTGGCTTCTCTATCTGGCGGCGATGATCTATGGCGGCTTTTGCCTGTCCCAATATTCATTGGTCATTGCCCATGCCAATGACCGCGCCGAGCCCGAACAATTTGTTCAGATCAGTGGCTCCTTAAACCTGATTTACGCGGTAGGGGCCATCATCGGACCGTCCGCCGGATCTTGGGTGATGGGGACCTTTGGGTCATCGGCTCTGTTTTTTACCTCGGCTGTTTTTCACGCATTTCTGGGTGTCTATGCCTGGAGCCGAACCTTTGTGCGCGCCGAGGTGGTACATGCGGAAAAAGAAGACTTTGTGCCTGTCGTGAGCTCCACACCTGAAATTTTTGAAATGGACCCGCGCGGCGAACCTGAGCCGGAGGCGGCCAAGGAACCTGAGCCGGAGGCGGCTGAAGAAGGCGCCTCCTAAAGCCTCGCGGCATTTTTTGCATCGGGGCCGCCCAAGTGGTAATTTAGATGATCTGTGGCGAGAGAAATTGTCAGGACAAATTGACCTGGCGCGCTTTTGGTCTGCGAAGACCAATTGTTGAAGGGAACACATCATGAAGAAATCAATCCAGTTGGCTGCGGTGATGGGAACCTCAGCCCTTGTCTCCTTTGGGGCGTTGATGGTTGTGCCGAGCGGTGAGGGGCCGGGAAAATCGGGAAGCTATACTTTGGCCGATCTCTTGGACCCGACTTTTGCGTCGCGCAATCTTTGTGGTCATGAAGGGTCTGAGCGCGGCGCCTTCTTTCGACCGGACGTTATGCAGGCCTTCATGGGTCAGGCGGCGGTGGCCGAGGAAGAAGTACCCGATGTGGTGCCGCTCTGGGACGGGCTTAAAGGCCATGGCTTTCAGATCTCGACCGACAATGCGGCCGCTCAAGCCTATTTCGACCAGGGCGTAGCGCTGCTTTTTGGCTTTAACCACTGGGAATCCATTCGGGCCTTTAAAGAGGCGCAGCGCCTCGATCCCGCCTGTGCCATTTGCTATTGGGGCGAAGCCTATGCCTATGGCGCCAACATCAATGCGCCCATGGACCCCAAAGACGTCGAACCCGCCTTTGCCGCCATTTCAAAGGCCATGGTCTTGAAGTCAGGGGCCTCCGAAAAAGAAGCGGCGCTCATTGAGGCTCTGGCCGCCCGTTATACGCCGGACAAAGACGCCGACCGCGCCCCGCTCGACAAGGCCTATACGGCCGCGATGAAATCGGTTCATGAGGCCTACCCGGATGATCTGAACATCGCGACCTTTTATGCTGAGTCCGTGATGGATCTCAGCCCCTGGGATTATTACGAGCGCGACTTTGTCACCATGAAGCCTGAGATAAAACCGGCGGTCGATACGGTCGAGGCCGTTCTGGCCAAGAAGCCGGACCACCCTGGCGCAATTCATCTTTATATCCACCTCACCGAGCCCTCCAGGACCCCTGAACGCGCCGAGCCATTTGCTGATCTCCTCGCCGCGCAATTGCCGGACGCCGGTCACCTGGTTCACATGCCGGGCCATACCTTCTTCCGGGTGGGGCGCTATTTGGATGCGCTGTCGACAAACGTTGAAGCTGTGCGTGTCGATGAGGCTTATTTGGATTCAACGGAAGGCTCCGACATCTATCGCTACGGCTATTATCCGCACAATGTGCATTTCGTGCTTGTGTCGGCGCAGATGGCCGGTGACGCGGATATCACGCTGGAATTCGCCAGGAAGCTGGATGATCTTCTGCCGATTGAAATGGTCGAGACGGCCCCATGGGTTCAGCCCATCAAGGCGTCACCGCTCTTTGCCTATCTGCAATATGGCGATGCTGAAGCCATCGCCGCTCTTGAAGAACCGCCCCAGGAGGCCGCTTATCTCAATGCCATGTGGCACTACGTGCAAGGGGTTTCAGCCGCCCGGCAAGGCGATTTGGCGGGCGCCCATGCTCACAGTGCGGCGATTGCCGCAAACCGGGCCAATCCTCTGATCGCTGAATTGGACGCCCAGGATGTGCCGGGCACGACCGTTTTGGATTTGGCGGAAACCATGGTCAAGGCGCGTATCGCCCAGGCCGACGGCAAAACGGATGAGGCCTTGAGCCTCATGGAAAGGGCCGTGGAACTGCAAGGCACCATTCCCTATACCGAGCCGCCTTACTGGTATTATCCGGTTCAGCAGACCCAGGGCGCCATATTGATGCAAGCGGGTCGCCATCAGGAGGCCATCAAAGCCTTCCGCGACAGCCTGATCATGCATCCCAATAATGCCTGGTCGCTTTATGGGTTGATGAAGGCTCAGGATGCTGCGGGTGATGCCGCCGCCAGCTTTACCAAAGAGCTCTACGAAAAAGCCTCGAAGGCCAAGGGACCCATTCCGGTGGGGAAGCTCTGACAGGGCGGATGCGGCGATTTCTCGCCGCATCCTTAAAAGCATAACGCCAGACAAAAAAAGGGCCCCCACGAAAGTGGAGGCCCTTAATTCATTAGACGTCTAAAGTCTGATCTTAACTTTCAACGTGTACGTTCACACGGCGGTTAAGAGGCTCTCTAACGCCATCACCCGTTTCAACGGCCAGTTCGCTTTCACCGGCCCATGAAGATGACACGCTGCCAACACCTGCTGCAGCCAATGCGCTGGCAACAGAGTTTGCGCGGCGTTGTGACAGGCCTTGGTTGTAGGCGCTGGTGCCCGAGCTGTCGGTGTGACCGCGGAGCGATACACTTGAGCCGTCCATGCCTGAGGCATATTCAGCAATCGCGTCAACGGTCGCACGCGCCGCGTCGGTCAGATCGCTTCTGTCAAAGCCGAAGTAAATAACAAAATCTCTGGAAGCTGATTGCGCTACCGGAGCAGGTGCCGGTGCTGGCATTGGCTCTGGTGCGGACGAGCAGCACCCAGCCAAAATAAATACACTGAGTAGAAGCGGAAAGCTTTTCATGTCCCAATATCCCCACATTCAAAATGTTTAATAAGAAAAACTTAAACGTTAAAAAGGGTGCCCGCAAGGGGGGATCAGAGATTCCCCCGATGCACGAAGGAAGGGCAAATTGCGCGTGAATAGGGGATTCCGCAGAAAACAGCCAAAAATTTCCATAAAATCCAAAGGCCCTACCGAATTTGGCTGAAATATTTGTCTTGATGCGACAAAAGTGCAGCATTTCTGCAGCAGTTGGATGGTGCATCCATGCCATTTGCACGGCGCTTTTGAGGTATTGGGGTGCGAATTCCGCCCATAATGTTGGAAACACACTTATCGAAGGGCCTCATTTGCTGACATACTTGGTTAACCGCTTAACCAAAGATGACAAACAAAAGGATGAAAAACCATGGCCCATGTTGTTGTGACAGGAGCTTCGACGGGGATTGGCCAGGCCACGGTGCGCCAGCTCATTGGCGCTGGCTATGAGGTTTTTGGATCTGTCCGCCGCCAGGAGGACGCCGATCGCCTCAAGGCGGAGTTTGGCGCGGCCTTCACGCCGCTTCTTTTTGATGTGACCGACCGACCGGCCGTCGACCAGGCGGCCCAGGAGGTGCGCGCGCGTCTGACCGGAAAAACTCTGGCCGGACTTGTCAACAATGCGGGTGTTGCGGTGGTGGGCCCGGTTCTGGAAATCGCGCCGGACGAAATGCGCCACCAGATCGAAATCAACGTCATCGGCGTCCTTAATACGATACAAGCTTTTGCGCCTCTTCTGGGCACCGAACCGGATCTGGAAGGCCCGAAAGGTAAAATCATCAATATGTCCTCGGTCGCGGGCAAACGCGCCATGCCCTTTATGGCGCCCTATTCGGTTTCGAAATTTTCCGTGGAGGCGCTCTCCGACAGCCTGCGCCGTGAGCTTTTGTTGTTTGGCATCGATGTGATTGTCATCGGGCCCGGAGCGATTAAAACGCCCATATGGGACAAAGCCGAAGAGATCGATGTAGAGGCCTATGCGGGTTCGCCCTTTTACGAAGCGCTGGTCAAACTGCGTGACAATATGCTGGTGATGGGGCGCAAGGGCCTGCCGCCGGAAAAGGTGGGCGACCTTGTGGTAACTATTTTACAAAAGGACCACCCGAAGACACGCTATCCTATCGTGCCGAACTATGTGGCGGATCTGTTGGCGCCAAAATTTATGCCGGCGCGGATGCTTGATAAGATAGTTGGCAAGGCGTTAGGATTGCTCCGCGAGAACGGACGATGAATATTACAAAGGGGTAAGGCCCACGTGAGGGAACCGCCCTTTTGAAAGTCGAATGGGGATGAAAGTCGAATGGGGACACGGCTTTTAGCGATATTAGGAATTTGTGCTCTTGTGGCCTGCGCGCCGGCTGCGCCGCAGCCAACGGCCGAACGCCCAGGCTCGACCACGCGCTCAAGCCCACAACTTGACGCCGCGCCGTCACTTCAAAAAACACTGTCGGTGACCCCGGCGGAACTTTTTGGGCAAGACATCCCGCAATATGTTCGCGAGGCCTTAAGGTCTGACAGCAAGGTGACCTTTGATGTGCGCATGCCCGCCGGTTATAATCCATCGCGGCCGGCCGCTTTGTTGGTTTTCATCCCGGCGCGGCCCCGCGCAAAGCTGCCCGCGGATTGGCGTGACGTGCTCGATAGTCGGCAAGTAATTTTTGTTGCCGCGCGGTCGTCAGGCAATACCGTGAGCAATGGCAAGCGCATTTCCTATGCGCTCATGGCCCGCGTCCTGGCGGAGCAGCACTGGACGCTCAATCCAAACCGGATATATGTTTCGGGATTTTCCGGCGGCGGCCGCGTTGCATCGCTTCTGACTGCGCAGTTTCCAAAGTCCTTTCACGGCGCGATTTATTTCAGCGGCGTCAACTTCATTGATGAAGCGCCAGAGCTCTATCAGGCCTTGCGTCACCACCGCTTTGTTTTCATCGCCGGAGAATTTGATTTCAATCTGGAAGGCACCGAGCGGTCCCGCGCCCAGTATGAAGCGGCGGGCATCACGCACACACGGCTCTTGGTCGTGCCGCGGATGGAGCATGATCTGCCCCCGGCTTCTGTGCTCGATGAGGCTCTGGCCTATCTTTATCTCGGCGGGTAATGTAATCCGGGCACGGAGGGATTGGCGCCATCCCAGTCTTCCTCATGCCAGGCCTTTCCCATATAGGCAAAATGAGGTCTTGACCTTCCAGTTACAGGAGCGCCTAGTCTCAAAAGTGAGACCGGTGCCCCCTCGTATTCGGTCGCAAAGTCTGGCTCGCCCCAGTAGAGCCTGCGCGCCGTCAATCTGGATCGGTCTCTGATCACCGCCGCTCCCCTTGCGGCGGCGGCTTGAAACATCAAGGAGATTGATCATGAAACTTGATCCCAACGCCCTCGCGCTTTCCGCCGGTATCACAGCCTTTGTGCTCTGGCTTGCCTGCTCTTTCTTCGTCTTTTTGGTCCCTGTCCCGATGATGAATATGACCGGCAGCATGATGCATGCAGATATGGGTCATATGTCGTGGCAGCTCAACGCCTCGGGCTTCTTTGTTGGGCTGATCTTGTGGACCGCGCTTTCAGCGCTTACCGGCTGGCTGGTTGCAACGTTCTACAATCGCTTTGCCAAATAGGCCTCAAGCCCCGGCATCCCCCGGGCTCAAGTGCACCGCGTTAACGATATAGGCCGCTGTTTTCAAAGGGCTTCCCGGGCGCCGATCAAGGCCCGCCCGAAAGCTTTTTGGTCAGGGGCGGGCCTTGTGCTATGCTCTGGACTTTCGGGGCTAAATGGGGGAAGGCACGATGCCGGATATTCATGAATTACTATTTCACCTGGTGGGCGGGCTGATTGGGCTTTCTGTGCTCAATCTTGTTCTCGAAGTCATCGGGATCTCTGTGCTGGGCGGTGAGAGCAAACCAAATTTTGTCGTGCGCCTTCTCATCGTCCTCGTGGCGGGGTTTGGCCTGGGCTACGGCGTCCACACCTATGTCTTGAAAGGGGAGCCGCACCTGATGATCCACAAGGCGGTGCATGGGGACGACAAGATCGAGGTCAAGCTTCGTGTCGAGAGCGAAGTAAATTGCTCAGGTGAAGACGACTGCACTTTCGTGAAGGTTGAATGCCACGGCGACAATTGCGTCACGACAACCTCCGAGGCCTCGGCCTGCGAGGCAGAGGTTCTGATCGAGACCGATGAAGCCGATGAGGCCGATGAGGCCAACGAGGCTGATGAGACCAATGAGGCCGCAGACGATGCAGAAGCTGCCGCCATGGATGACGACGCGGCGGAAGCGCAAACATCCGGCGAGGAATAGACTCTGACTGTCAGGCCACAGCGTGCTGTTTCAATCGAACTTGGTGGCAAGTGCGATTGGATGTTGAGCGCTGCGTGAGCGAGAGATTTTTTTTAAGAAAAAATTGGCGCTCCCGTCAAGGCGAGGCGGATCGACGGCTGCGTGATATGTTGGCATGATGCCTTCGTTCATCCAACTTGTGTAAGATTGCCTCATGATTTTATTTCGTTCCATGTCCGAGGAAGAATACAGGAAATACCTTGACTATTTCATTTCTGATTATGCGGCTGAGATATCCAGTAACTACAGGATCCCGCTTGAAGAGGCCAATTTGCGGGCCCAGAATGAAATCGGCGAGGACTTGCCACAGGGCCCCCATACTGCCGGTCAAGATCTTTTATGCATTGACCACCCGGGCAACGCGGGTCAGGACCAATTAGTTGGCTACCTATGGGTTTCCCCCGACCGAACGTCGAACTCAGTTTTTATCAATGATTTTTACATATTGGCAGAGCACCAAGGCCAAGGGTTCGGCCGCGAGGCTTTGTCAGAATTAGAAGAGCGCGTTTCCAAGGAGGGCTTTAGGGAAATCCGTCTCCGCGTTGCCAATAGCAACATGCGTGCCCGTAAACTCTATGAGGCGCTAGGATATGAAATCACCGGCGTAAACATGAGCAAGCGGATAGAGAACGAAAGATCGGACCCCTAAAGGTCCATGTTGGAACCAGGATCAGTAGAGAACTACATGAAGCAGGACCTACAACATTGTGCAGAGGGGTGCATCAGCTTCCAGCTCGACATTTTCTTTAAGCGTCAATCCGCAAAGGATCTGGCATTGATATTGTGGGTGGCGATTTTGGCTCCGTCCGTCCGAGCTGCTGCAGATAGTTGAAAGCGCGGTTCCGTAAACTTTCGCAGTCCTTTAGATGGCCCCATAAGACGCCGCGCTGTTATCTGGAGATGCGTGAAACGGTAGAACATCTGAGTTTAAAGAGAAATCTGGCGCACCCGACACGATTCGAACCTCTGGCCTCTGCCTTCGGAGAAAACGGAGTGGCCTAACGCCCGCAGCATTCTGCGATTTACGCTTTGCCGTTAGTCGCGATTTGACGGGATTCGACGGTCGTAACGGGCAGGTAACGGGGCAGGAAGATCGTTTTGCTAGCGTGGTGAGGGGCTCCATGCGTACCGCAAAAATATACGGCGCTGGTCGAACCCCTCCCGCCTTCGATAAAACATCTCTGCCTTGCGCCCCTTTTACAGGTGGAGCAGGTTGACGGTTCCACTTGTATCCCCTTTGACCAGCCGCCTGTTTGTTGCCCTTGGCACTAGCCGTTCGCAATGAACGGACATTAGCCGGAGCTCAAACGTCGCTGCAAGGGGTTCTCAAAAATTTGGCCAAGGTTGACCTCCTTTCTGTTAACCCCTTGATTGGGGCGTCTCCACAGATATGGGCCACTGAACGATTCTTCAAGTCGCGGCTCCACAATTATCCGCGATTCAGGGCATTTTTTGCGCCCCGAAGATAGTCCGGCGCGTGGTGGCCGTAGGTTCTCTCGATCATCTCGACCGAGCACCCGGCAAACCCGGCGACTTCCCAAAGCGGTACACCGCGTTGCACGAGCCAGGTTATCCCGGTATGGCGCAAGGTATGGGGTGTAACGCCTTCGATTCCGGCGTCTTTGCAAGCCGTTGAGAAAGCCCTCTTGATGTCTTTAAGCGGCTTGCCGTGCAATGAGACCACAAAAGGGCATTCCCCTTCTAAAAACCGCCTCAAACGCGGAGGAATCGGTACAGGAGTCTGCCGTTTGTTAGTCGCCGCCGCTGATGTCGATTTCCGATAGATAAGGTCGTTTTCGAGATCAACCCAGCCCCCTGTCGTGTTCGGCTGGCGCTGAAGGCCAAGGATAGCGGTCTTACGAGTGCAGGTATAAATCCCGATAAGAACGAAAAGGGGAAGGTGATGTCGCGAGTGAGGGTTTTTCCGAGCGGCGCGGATAATGGCCGCAACTTCGGCCCGCGTAAGCCAACGGTCTTTAGGCGGGGCCGATTTCGGTCGCCACACTTTCGGAACTTCGAGCAGATATCCGTCCAATGCGCACCAGTTCAAGGCGGCGGATAGAACGCCGAGTTCACGACGAACTGTTGAGTCTTTTACGCCTTCCGCGCTCCTATGGTCGCGATACTGACGACAGGACTCGGCCCTGACGTCGGAGACGACCTTTCCTTCCCAGAAGCCCAGAAGCGGTGTCATGGCGTAACCTGCGCGTTCAGGCGCGGCCATGGTTTCTGCTTTGTGTACGCCGTAGAGATCGAGCGCGTCGCTTATGAGGAATTCAAAAGAATGGTTTGCGCCGGTCGGGCGTGGCGCGCGAAGGGCTAACCACTCTTTGAGGTACTCTTGAGCCTGTTGGCTGTCTCGTCCGCTCGCAACCTTGATCCCAGTCGACTCACGTCGCTTTTGGCCTCCCTCGTACCAGACGATATACCAGAAGGCCGTTTTTGAGCCGGGGCTTTTGAATGGAACAAGTCTCGGGCCGCTATTTGGTCTTGGCATGGCCGTGTCCTTTCTAAGAATTCGTCAAGGTCTTCATCTGTGACGCACCATTTCCCGGCGATCTTTCGCGCGTTAAGGCGTCCTTTGTCTCGCTCAGTACGAAGCGACCGCGCTTTAATCAGTTGTCCGGTCGGGTCGAGACGTCTTGCGGCTTCCGCAAGGCTGTAAAGGCGGGTCGTCATGGTAAAAATGCTCCGTATACATTCCATTCTGCGAGTCGAGCAAAAGTGCAACAGTCAATGCGGTCCCGCTCTCGATACACAGGGAAACTTTTATTTCTGCTGTGGATAACTTGTCGGGGGCGCGCGGTTCCGGCGCACCAAAGGTCAAAAAACGGACCCGCCCCTCCCCTCGACTTTTCTGTCCTAAATGACAGCCCATTTCCCGCACCTCGAGTCGATGATCCCAGTACCGCCGCACCACCACCACCCCCTATAAAGGGGGTGGTGGTGCGGCGTATTTGGGCCGCATCACCGCACGTGACTCGCACCACTTCAGCCAAGGTGCGGGGGGTCAGTTTGTGAACCATTCGTCGACCTCCAAAAATGGCACAGACTTGCCATCATGCTGGCGGCGAACCACCTTCAATACGCCGCCTTCAACCCAGCCTCTGATGAGTTTCTTAACCTTGTACTGCCCCGCCTTATCAGCGGTGGCGATCCCCAAGACCCGCCCAACTTCGAACCCCGCCCAGTCGTTCGCCTGTGCGTTTTCTCGATATGACCCGCCCGCGAGTGCTTTTTGTACCGTCAGGATCGCGCCCGGCGGTAAACCGTCCGTCGCGCACGGCCAAGCCCAGGGCTTCACGACACCCACGCTATCACCGAGTCCAATTTGACCATCTGGCACGTTTCCGAGATAAACGCTCTCGAGTTCAAACCAGACCGAAGCGTCGGCGGGCGGAGCGAGATTTGCCTTGTCATTCACGGCTCTAAAATAGCGCCTGTGATTGTCGACACCCGCGTTTGCGGCCTCAGCCTCTGTCATTTGATTGAGTGCGCGAACGCTTCGAGCGGCATTCGTCAAGGCGCTGGCGCCCCGTGCTGCTTCCGTCGTCACGGTTCCCCCGTTTAGCTTTCTGGTATGGTGGACGAGTTCGACGGCGCACCCAGCCTTAATAGCGACCCGGCTCCAAGTCTTCGCGACCCTGTCGATCACCATGTTGTCGTTTTCTGCGCCGTCATGGCAGGAAACGAATGGGTCGACGATCAAAACGTCGACGCGCTCTTGTTTAAGCCTTTCGACCAATTCGGAAACGATGGGCTCGAGGATGGTGGTTCCGGCGCGGTCTGTGTGAGTTATCACCAGCCGGTCGTCGACACTGTTAAATAGAAGGCGGTCGTCGATATCGTCATTGTCGATCTCAAAGTGGAGGCAAATAGCGGCAAAGCGCCGTATGAGTTCGTCCTCTGGGTCTTCAAGGTTCCATACCCAAACCCGGAGTGGATCGGAGCGCCCGCCGGTCTGGAGGAGGTCTCGGCCAGTTGCCATTGCTAGTGCCTCGGCCATAGTCAGGGCAGACTTCCCGACACCTCCCGGCGCGAGTGTGACGGACACAGCCCCGCGAATGAGGCGGTGGTCATAAAGCCATTGTCGGGGCGGGATTGTTTTTGGGTCAGGAAGAAAGAAGACATTCGGTCGGATACTGACTTGGCCCTCAGTCGGTGCGATTTGTTCGACTTCGGTGACCGAGAAATCCAGCCATGCGCATATCCGCCGGGCGACCTTGTCGCCGACCAGTTCGGCAAATTTCGGAAAGCCGTAGACGTGGCCGCCTGCGTTGAGTTTGTCCGCCGTCGACCGCGCCTCAGATAGCCTCTGGGCCGGGTCTTCTTCGCCGCCCGCCGCCAGCATAGCAAGGCCGGCGAATTGAGCCGTGTTCTCGATTGTCCACCCGTGCCGCAATAGCAAGCCGTGGAGCGCCATTCGGCAGTCGTTCCGTGCGCCCGGTTCACCAAAGTGTCGGGCGGTAAGAACGGCGGCGGCAAGGTGATTGCAGGCGTCGACGAGTTCGGACGACGAGACCGGCTCAGGATCGCCGTGAGCGTCCCACTCGATTACTTCGCTGGTTTGATGTATCGACCCCGGGAAGACAGTTTGTGCGGCTTTCTCGCCGCCTATACGCAGTTCCAGGAGCGTCTTATTGTCGGTCGGGTCAGTGAATTTGATTTCGGCCTTATCGTAAGTAGAAGCAAGGTCGGTCGAGTAGAGGTAGTGCGAACGCCGTTTCGAAGCGCGCCCGAAGATCGCCTCTGTGGCTGGCAGGAATCGGGCCGCTAAACGAACGGCCTCGTCGCAATCGAGGTCGACGTCTGTCAGGCCCTCTGAGACCGCGCCGAGAATTACCCCGACATTGCAGGGGCCGCTGAAGAATTGTTCGACGTTGCTTTCGTCGATTTCGAGATGCGGCCAGCCGGTTATCGTCGGCCGTTTTTCTTTGAGGGGAATCGGAATGGGCTGCCATCCACGATCAATATAGTCGCGCGCGGCGAGTAAGGCTGGGGTTTGAGGAGGGTCGCCGGGTTGTGGAGCGGGTCGTGCCTCGGTGGTTTGATCTGTCAAGGTCAACTGCGTTCCCCGTTCTGGCTTGCGATCCATTCATCAATTGTTTCCCTGGTCCAGATCGATAGCGTCCCGTTCAGCTTTTGCGGGCGGGGAAACTTGCCCTCGTCTAGCCAGCGGTAAAGGGTCGATTCGGCTATGCCGAGTTCTTCGACAACGTGCCGGGGGCGCAAATATGGGCGCGGTTTGGAGGTCATAAAGTCCCTTTCCCGAGAGCTGTTTGGATCGCATGAACAGTCATTGCAGCGATCTACCAAAGAATTTATCCCATGAGTCACGATTGAGTGCAAGAACTTTATTGCAGGAAAATACCAAAGGGGTTAGATTGTTGAAAAAAGGAGGTTTTCTTGATCACGATCCGAAATTTTGAGGACGCAATTACCCCGCTTTTGGACATGAACGGTCCCGCGCTTAATCAGCGGAATCGGGAACTTCGTCGAGCAGGATTGATTCTGCGCTCGGACTTTGAGGGGTCGCCCCGAGGGCGGGGTGCCGTGCATTTGACGCCAAGCGATGCCGCCTACGTGTTGCTAGCCGCCGCCGCAGATTCCACCCCGTCTGAAGTCGTCGAGGTCGCTTCAACATTGGCAGGTTTGACGTGGGGCAAAGACGCTCCGGGCGATCAGAGAGGCGGTCTACGCAGACATTTGAACCCGGAGTGGTCGACGTTCCACGCAGCGCTTACCGATATAGTGGCGGGCAAACTTGTCGCTGCGATCCATCTCGTAACAATCCGTCCGCACTTGCGGCAAGCCGAGATCAATCTGACTTTTGGTTTCGGATCGAATGATCCGGTCAAATCGACTCTGAACTTCTCGAACTTCGACACTTTGAGCGCGGATCGACTCCGCTCTTACACGTCCATGAATACCGCGTTCGAAATCGGGCCGCAGTTTATTGCAGAGGTTCAAACTCTGATCGCGCAAGGCGACAGCGGGGAAATGGTCCCCGAGTAATGAGAACCCGCCAGCGCGGGACATAACCAGTAACGGTCTCGGCTTTAGCCGAGGCAAACGTAAGAACCCCGGTCTTTTTAGCAAGGGACAGCACGACCGGGCATAACGGAGACGTCAATTGACTGACTCTGAAATCCGGCTGTCCCGGAATCTTGAAATACGCCGCGCCGCCGACAAGGTGACTCTTGTCGGGTATGCCGCTGTCTTCGGCTCCAAGTCCGAAGACCTTGGTGGCTTTCGCGAGGTGATCCGTTCCGGAGCTTTTGCGCGCTCACTCGCCGAGAATAGGGACGTTTATGCGCTCGCCGACCATGACCCGGCAAAGCGGCTCGGACGCACGAAAAACGGCTCCCTGCGCCTTCACGAAGACGACAAGGGCCTTCGGGTCGAGATCGACCTTCCGGGGACGCCGCTCGGCGACCAGATCGGCGAGGAAGTCCGCTCCGGGCTTCTCGATGCCATGTCCTTCGGCTTTAACGTGCGCGACCAGGAATGGCGCGACGAAAATAACGAAGCGCTTCGGGTTCTGACCGACGTCGACCTTCACGAGGTCAGCGTCGTTAGCTTCCCGGCGTACAAGGAGACGTCGGTAAAGACCGCCTTGCGGTCGTACGACGCTTATTTGTCGGCGAAACAGCCGACGAAACGAGAAATCGAGCGAGCCCTACGGGATGTTGGGCTTTCGAGAACCGTTGCCAAGAAAGCGGCGGCAAATGCCTTTGAATATCTGCGGGACGCTGACGACGAGGCAGTCATAGCAACCTTGACCGAGGGCGCTGAGCGCTGTCGGCAGATATTAGGGCATTTTAAGAATGGATATTCAAAACGCGCTGGATCAAATCCAGATGACCTTTAGCGACGGCCTCGCCGCTATCGACAAGCGCATGGCCGCGCTGGAAGATTCGCAAATTACCGACCATCGGGGAACCGGGTACGAAACCAATCGAGCCGGGGAACGAGATAATGCGGCTGAGTTCCGCTCGTTTATCCGAACGGGCGCAATCCCCGCCGAACAGCGTGACATGAGCGTCGGCACGGACGCGGCGGGCGGGTACGCCGTCGAGACCCACGTCCACAAAATGATCCGCGATCAGCTCTTGGATATCTCGCCCATGCGGCGGGTTTGCCGGGTCGAAAGCGCCAAAACAGGCGACTTCAAGATCAACGTCGGCGTCCGGGGCCTCGCGTCCGGCTGGGTTGGGGAGCTTGCGACCCGTCCGGTGACGGCCTCGCCTGTCCTCGCCCAGGTGTCGCCACCCATGGGTGAGATTTACGCGAATACGAAAATCAGCCAGCACTTGATCGACGACGCGAACTTTGACGTCGTCGATTACGTCATTCGCCACATGGCGGACGAGTTCGCCCTTCAGGAGGGCGGCGCGTTTATCTTCGGCGACAGTGTCGATAAGCCGCAAGGCTTCCTGACTGCGACCCTGTCGACGAACGACGACGCGTCTCGGACCTTCGGCCAATTGCAATACCGGGCGACCGGCGTCGACGGCGGCTTCGCCGCGACCGACCCGCAAGACCAGTTGATCGACCTTATGACCGATCTTCGCCCGTCGTACCGGCAGGGCCCGGGCGTAGCGTGGGTTATGAACGCTCTGACGGCCTCTGTCGTGCGAAAAATGAAGGATTCTGAAGGCCGGTTCATCTGGGCGGACTCGCTCCAGGCGGGCCAGCCTGCGCGGCTTCTCGGCTATCCGGTCGTCCTCGCCGAGGATATGCCCGATATCGGGTCGGACAGCCTGAGCGTCGCCTTCGGGAACTGGCAACGGGGGTACTCGATTGTCGACCGGCTCGACACCCGGGTTCTTCGTGACCCGTATACCGACAAGCCGAATGTCCTGATTTACGGGACAAAGCGGGTCGGCGGGTCGATCACCGACTCCGACGCGATCAAGATTTTGAAGTTCGGCCTCGCGTAAAAGAATAGCCGCCGTCGTCCTTCCCGACGGCGGCTTATTGCTTCGGTCTGCGTCTTCCCGGGCCGAAGCGCCTCCATGGGTCGCTTGCGGACCCGATCAGCCCCGTCCTTGGCGCTTGTCGAGGGCGGGGTTTTTGTGGACCTCAGTCATAGGAATGTTTTACTGTCGTCGTTAATTTTTCAATCTTTTTGGGCGGTAAATTTGATGCAGGACGCAACGAACAACCTTTTGACTTTGGTGGAGATTAAGCAGTCAATCGCTGCCGTTTTTCTTGTCTTTTTGGGGGCGGTAGTAACTCGGCTCGTCCAGCCTAAGTCTAAAGTCGTTTGGTCTCCTACGCATGGGTTCGTGTTTTCTGTTCCAGCCGTCAATGAGGCGTCGGAGGTGTCTTCCGCCGATGCGGCAACAGAAGAACCAGAGCAAATGTCGCTGCCTTCAGTGCCGAGCCGTACCGTCAACTACTATACGAATACGATTTTTGTTCAGAATGTCGGTCGCGGACCTGCGGAGCAGGTAGAGCTAATATTTAATTTTCGGCCAGCGCATCTTCAAGTTTGGCCTCTGATTCCCTTTGTTATGAATCCGGTGCAAGACGGTCGTTGGTCTTTAGAAATCGAGAACCTAGCTCCAAAGGAATTTTTTTCAATTGAACTCTTGGGGCTAATCGAACCTCCAGACTTGCTTTACGTAAGGTCGAAGACAGGCACCGGCAAAAAGATCGAGATGATCCCGCAAGTTAATCTAAAGCTCCGAACAAAGTTGCTTATTTGGGGAATATTCTTTGCGGGAGTGTACTTTGTTTGTCTCAGTTTGGTTCGAGTCGCTGTATGGCTTTGGGCGGTGATCGCTCTTGCCTAGGTTTAGTGACCATCTGGGAGACCCCATTATTTTCTCGAAGATATCCCAAGGACAGTATTTCGTCCGAGTGGAAAATCTGCATAAGGGGTTCGAATCTTACCGGCTTTGTCGCAAGCAAACACTCGGTAGCGGGGCGAGCAACGCTCATTCTTTGGATCTGCGAACGGTCTCAATTGATCCAGAGAAAATGCCGACCGGGCATCCTCTCGATCACGACTATCTGCAAACGCACATGTTGTACTTTTCAGACGACTGTGAAGTTTACCCGCTTCCAGATGATTGGCCGACCGACTTAGACGATGAGCGCACCGTCATAGTTTGGCTGATGAGTGTTGATTAATCTGTTGGGCCCTTACGGTCTCAGAATCGCGCACCAGTCCGCCTGATGCCCGCGCCACGGCTCGGCGAGACCCTCATCGATAAGCATCTCGCCGAGGTCGCGCCCGTCGATCCGGGCGTCGAAAAGATCGCGCCCGTAGCGATCATGCCGCCCGGAATAGACGATAACGACCTTCTCTTTCGCGACGAGGGCTTTCACGTACGCCGAGGCCTTATCGCCTAGCGCGGCTTCCTCGGGGCACTCGGCGTTGCCGTACTGGCTCAGGCGTGTCGATGCCAAGGAGGCGAAGCTTGTGGCCTTGATAGATGAGGGTATCACCGTCGATGGCCGTTACCCAGACGCCCTCGGAGGGGGTCTCTGAGGGGCGTTTAACAGGGTCATCGACGAGGAAGAAGAGGACGGCCCCGACGATTACGAGGCCGACCAGGGGCGCGATCCAATTCGGCCACAAGCCGGGGGCGGGTTTTGGTCCCCTCGGGTGCCTTGGCTGGAAGAGAGTCACGATTTTTCGTCCCAAAACGACTTGCAATTTCGAGAGGAGGTTACCATATCCCTACAAACTAAAGGAGAACAGAATATGGCAGAGCCTTTTGAAGTCAGTGTTTATTTTGTTGGCGGCGACGTGGTTCACGTCGAATTCCCTAACGCCAAAGACATGAGGCAAGTTTATTCGGTCTTTGACCAAGCCAAGGACGGATATGTAATGGCAAACCGGGGAGATGGATCGCCAGTTTTGATCTCAACCAAAAACATCCGTTACGTCGCGCCCACTTATTGGGATGAGGACGAAGACTAAACCGGCAGGTTTCGGGGCAGGTCGCATTAACGAGCAGCGTGCGAAACCCGGTAACTCATTGAAAAATCTGGCGCACCCGACACGATTCGAACGTGTGACCTCTGCCTTCGGAGGG
>SBGZ01000038.1 GCA_006226415.1 Alphaproteobacteria bacterium | reverse complement strand
TCTGCCCTATCCACAAAATAGATCTCACCAGCCCTTCCGATAAACCACTGCGGGTGAAATCCGGGAACAGCGCCACCGACTTCTTTTGCCGGTATGCCAATCCGGATCAGCCCGTTTGCATTCTCTGACACACCCCATTTGCCCAGCAGCTCCTCCCGCCAAGCAGAAAGAAAGCGCTCGTCATTTAAATACCACAAGTCCTTTGAAGCGCTTCCTAGGAGCCCCTGCTTTGCAGCGATAATAACTTGAACATCATTTTCCCCACCTTCCCTCGACTCGTAGGGAAGCTTGCCTATGACGATTTCGTCCTTGACGTAGAGAGAAAGATCAGTGCTTTGAACAAGAAATGCTTTAGTTGATGCCCCGAGCACAATGACCCACTCCGACGTGGAGGGCTCTGTTTTCTCTACAGTCCGCGCCGTGAGGTCTTCCTTTTCCTCGCAAGAAGTAACCATCACGAGCGCGACACATGCCACCGCGAGGCCCGTCATTATCTGCATCCCGACGTATTTGTAAAAGCTGTGCGTCAAAACCAACTCGCCTTTCGACAAAACCGTAGTTATGAGTCAACTCTTAGATGCAAAATGCGTAACCTCATTCATAGACATTCAGCAGAATCACGGAAACCGGAAGAGACGTAAAGCTCTTCTGAGACCCTACTTCCACGAGGTAAGTCACATAGCATGCACCATTGATTTCATCATAGGGCCGCGCAACCGGATATGACGTGCCATAGAGAATGTCAGGTTCGGCGGGGCCTAAAAACTCCTCAACCGGCTCACCAGAAGGCTCAGCCTCAATTCGCCACCCTTCCATGCCCGCAAGCATTGCCGCCCTTAAGATAGCGGTTTGTTCTGCCGAGTATATACCGTTGGGGCCCGGCTCACCTACATCCACCTTCTCCATCTCGTCGTCGCACGGCTTGAATACCCCAAAGGGCTTTTCATATGCACTTTCTGTTGCGCCTGAGAGATCAAGCTCTCCAGTTAAAAAAATACGTTGACCTTTGAGACCTTCAAATGTTCGGTAGAACGCCTCCCGGCTTTGTCCGACGGAATCGGCCATATCAATTGAGGGATAGCTTTGGGCAGAGGCTGCACCGGCGGGACCAAGGACAAGTAAAAAGCAAACAGCCCATCTGAAATTTAAAGAACCAGCTAACGTCATTGTTCCCCCGTATAATAGAGCGTTTCCATCTTAATTCGGTCACTTACAATGGGAGGGTTTCCTGCCTCGGAAATTTCATCCGGATTCGCCAACTTAATTTCTCCTTTTGTGGTGATAAGGTAAAGCGGCGTTCCCTGATTTGAACTGCATTCAATCTTCCTAGCAATATGCTCTTAATGCGTGTTTTTCTCACACACACTCTATCTAAAATTCCGCCTTTTGCCAAGTTTGTGAAAGAGGCTAAGCCGCCAGTTGCAGGCGTGCAGCGCCATCTCGAAGTATGGGCGACATGGCCTCATCCTTCGAGACGCAAGCTGACGCTCGCCCTCAGGATGAGGCGCTTATGGAGATTTTTACTGGATCCCGTGGTCAAGCCACGGGATGACAAAGGCGTAAAACAGCGGCCCTTAAAACCCGGCGGCGGCGGCGCCTTCTGAGAAAAGACCGCGTTCTTTTTTGATGCCATCGGCCAGAAGGAAAGCAAGTTCCAGGGCCTGGCTGGCATTGAGGCGCGGGTCGCAGTGGGTATGGTAGCGCGAGGAAAGATCTTCTTCGGAGATCGCCTGTGCGCCGCCCAGACATTCGGTGACGTCCTGACCGGTCATCTCGAAATGAACACCGCCGGCGTGCGTACCTTCGGCCTGATGGATGGCAAAGAACTGTTGCACTTCCGACAGAATGCGGTCGAAGGGCCGGGTCTTATAGCCGGTGTTACCCGCCTTGATGGTGTTGCCATGCATGGGATCGCAGGACCAAACCACCTTGCGGCCCTCGGCTTGCACTTTGCGAATAAGTCTTGGCAGGCCGTCGGCGATCTTGTCGGACCCAAAGCGTGCGATCAGTGTCATGCGGCCAGGAATATTTTCCGGGTTCAAAATATCGCAGAGGCGAATGAGTTCATCCGGGTCGAGGCTCGGTCCGCATTTCATGCCAATGGGATTTTTGATCCCGCGGAAGAATTCCACATGGGCGCCATCCGGCTGGCGTGTACGATCGCCGATCCAGACCATGTGGGCGGAGGTGTCGTACCAGTCGCCTGAGGTGGAATCGATGCGGGTCATGGCTTGCTCATAGCCGAGCAGCAAGGCTTCGTGACTGGTGTAGAAATCCGTCTGGTGCAGCTGCGGCGCGGTTTCGGATGTAATGCCACAGGCCATCATAAAATTCATGGCATCGGTGATGCGATCGGCCATTTCCTGATAGCGATCGTTCTGCGGTGAGTTCGACAGAAATCCGAGCGTCCATTTGTGCACATTGGTCAGATCCGCAAAGCCGCCTTGCGCGAAAGCGCGCAAGAGGTTGAGCGTGGCCGCTGACTGGCCATAGGCCTGAATGAGGCGTTCCGGGTCCGGCTCACGCGCCTCGGCATTAAAATCAATGGCGTTGATGATGTCGCCGCGATAGCTCGGCAGCTCCACACCCTCCTGCACTTCGGTATCGGCCGAACGCGGCTTGGCAAATTGCCCGGCAATGCGCCCCACCTTGACCACAGGCAGCGAGCCGCCATAGGTCAGCACGACCGACATCTGAAGCAACACACGGAAAGTGTCGCGGATATTGTCTGGATGGAATTCAGCGAAGCTCTCCGCGCAGTCGCCGCCTTGTAAAAGGAAGGCGCGCCCCTCGGCTACTTCGCCCAGTTGATGGCGCAGTTCGCGGGCCTCACCGGCAAAGACAAGCGGCGGAAAGCTCTTGAGGCGGGCCTCAACAGATTTCAATGCGTCCTGATCCCGATACTGCGGGACCTGGATGATGTCTTTGTTACGCCAACTCTCCGGCGACCATTTATTACTCACGAACCTCAGTCCTTTTAGGCAAAATTACAATCAAGAGGCCTTATATAGAGGAATCATTCCCCAAAGGCCAGTTTTTGAAGATTCTCACGGTTAACCGACAAAAGGGCCCGATGCGGTCCTTTTAGCTCACTTTTTGGGACATCGTCACCAGCTCTTCCGCCGCCGTGGGGTGCACCGGCATGGTGGCGTCGAAATCCGCCTTGGTGGCCCCCATTTTCACAGCAATTCCCAGGCATTGGATCATTTCCCCGGAATCGGGGCCCATGATGTGAACCCCTAAGATCTTGTCGGACTTGGGCTCAACGATGAGCTTCATCATCATGGGCTCGTGTTTTTCCGACAGGATGTTCTTCATGGGGTTGAATGTGGAGCGATAAATATCCACCTCGCCGAATTGTGCGCGGGCCTCGGTTTCCGTCATGCCGATGGTGCCGATCTCGGGCTGCGAAAAAACTGCCGTTGGGATCAGGTCATATTCAGGCCTGATGGGCGTATTGTTAAAAACGGTTTGGGCGAAGGCCGCCCCTTCCTTGATGGCAACCGGCGTGAGGTTCACCCGGTCTGTGACATCGCCGACGGCATAGATCGACGGCACCGAGGTGCGTGAATATTCATCCACGCAGATCGCGCCATTGGCGGCGCATTCCACGCCAACCGCCTCAAGCCCCAGCCCGCGTGAGTTGGGCGTGCGTCCAATCGCGGTCATGACGAGGTCGGTAGAAATCACCTTGCCGTTTGTCAGGGTGACGTCGAAGCCATTTGGCGATTTGACGATCTCTTTCAGGTTCGCTTGCGTTTCTACGTCAATGCCTTTGCGCGTCATGGCCTCATGCAGGCCATTGCGCAGGTCATCGTCAAAGCCGCGCAGGATCTGCTCACCACGATAGACAAGAGAGGTTTCTACGCCGAGCCCATGGAAGATGCTGGCAAATTCAACCGCGATATACCCCCCGCCAACGACCATGATCCGGTCTGGCAGATCGGGCATTTCGAATACCTCGTTGGAGGTCACCGCATGTTCACATCCGGGCACCGAATGGTCGCGAAACGGCCAGCCGCCCGTGGCGATGAGAATGTTCTTTGCGGTGACTTCGCGCCCCTCCTGAACAAGTTCAACGGTGTTGGGGCCCTTAACGACGGCGCGGCTGTCGATGATCTCAACACCGGCGTTTTTCAAGTTCCGGATATAAATGCCATTGAGGCGGTCAATTTCCTGATCCTTGTTTCGCATCAGGGTCTGCCAGTTGAAACGGCTCTCGCCCACGTCCCATCCATAGCCAGAAGCTTCCTTGAAGTGACCGGAATAATGGCTGGCATAGACGAATAGTTTTTTCGGCACACAGCCTCTGATCACGCAGGTGCCGCCCACCCGGTACTCCTCGGCCACAGCAACCCGGGCACCGAAATTGGCCGCCATGCGGCTTGCCCGAACCCCGCCGGAGCCTGCACCAATGGTAAAGAGGTCATAATCGAAGTCGGTCATGGGGAAACTTGCCCTAAATTGGATTTAAAATCTTTCGCCGCGAAGCATGCGAATTGCAGTAGGATGGCCCTTGATCTAGGACATCGGCGGCGTTTCGGCAAGTTTGCATCACGAAATCGTCAGCGATTTTGTTCGCCCTACAACAGGAGAGTTTGGCAAAACGTGAGAGAGCTCACAAAGACGCCCTATGAAGATTGGCTGGTCTATTTTGAGGCCAATGCCAAGGCGCGCGCCAAGGAGGCCCTGGCTTTCGACGAACGCCCCCTTTCTGAGCGCGAGCGACAGCTTATTGGCCGGTCTCTTGCCCAATTCCAGCTGGGTGAGCGTTCCGAAGGGCACAATCTGATAGGCCGCATCACCGCCTATTCTCATGAAGTGGGAGAGCCCGCCCTCACCCGCCTGGCTGTCCTACTGATCGACGAAGAATACCGCCATGCGGCAATGCTGGCCCAATTCATGGAGCATCATAGCCTTCCCTTGCTTGAGCATCATTGGGTGGATTCGTGCTTCCGCTATATTCGCCGTTTCGGCGGGCTCGATCTGATGCTCACGACCCTGCTCATCGCGCTCACCATCGCCAGCCAATATTACCGCTCTCTCGGACCTGCGTCACGCTCTCCCATGCTCAAGCGCATGTGCGTCATCTTGCGCGAGGAAGAAGCGGCACAAATACATTTGCTCAATCAACTGATTGAAGAAGTGCGCGGGCGGCGATCCTCCTTCGGCTATTGGTGGCGCGGGCAAGCGGCCAAGGTGATCTTTGGCGGCGCCCTTTTGATTGTCTGGCTCAATCATTCGAGGATCTATCGCCGCTCCGGTATCGGTTTTGCCGGGTTCTGGCGGGTCAATTGGCGGCAATGGCGCCAGTCGGGCACGCCGCCGACCGGCAGCATCAACCCAACCCTGGCGCACCTACTCCGGTTTAATGACACGGACCCCCTCACCGGTCCCGAGAATGGCCAGTGAGGAAAGCCCCAGAAAGATCCCATGATCGACGACACCCGGGCAATCGCTTAAGTCGCGCGCCAAGGCTTCCGGGTCCTGGATCGCCTTAAAAGCACAGTCCGCGATGAGATTGCCGCCATCGGTCTTGAAGGCGATTTCGCCTGCCATGCGGAAATCAAGGTCATGGGTGTCGAGATTGTGAGCGCGGCCAATATCGATCAAGCGGCGCAAGGTCGTGCCGCACCCAAAATTCACAACTTCAACCGGCAAGGGAAAGGCGCCGAGGACGTCAACAAATTTGCTGGCATCGGCAATGGTGACGATCTTGTTGGAGGCCGCCGCGACAATCTTCTCGCGCAGCAAGGCGCCGCCGCCGCCCTTAATGAGCCTCAGTTTGGCATCAAGCTCATCGGCGCCGTCGACCGTCACATCAATGTGGGTGACTTCATCGAGCGAAATAAGCGGAATGCCGAGGCTTTCGGCCTGACGCGCGGTTTGCTCTGATGTCGGCACCCCCTTCACGATCCAGCCATCGGCAACCTTTTCGCCCAGGGCATCGACAAAATGTTTGGCGGTCGACCCGGTGCCAAGGCCGATGGTCATGCCGTTTTCAACATGTTCAATGGCAGCGCGGCCCACGGCCCGCTTTTGTTCGTCAGGGCTCATCAGACAATTTCTCCGTAGCAGAGATATTTCATTTCCACATATTCCTCGATGCCATGGCGCGAGCCTTCACGGCCAACACCGCTTTCCTTCACACCGCCAAAGGGTGCCACTTCTGTTGAAAGCAAGCCGTTGTTAATGCCGACCATGCCGGTTTCGAGCCCTTCGGCCACGCGCCA
>SBGZ01000068.1 GCA_006226415.1 Alphaproteobacteria bacterium | reverse complement strand
AGTAAAAAGGCCCGCGCTTGTGTTTCGCGGGCGTTTGGTCCGACGGCTGATTTATTGTCATCCTTGATACCGGTTTCGGCGCCTTTTCGCAACCAAACCGCTTGTTCGCCTGTCACGCGAACTCATGCGAAACGGCGGGTCATCCAATCCACCAGCAGGGCGTTGAGCTCGTCCGGTTTTTCAGCCTGGGTCCAGTGGCCGCAATCCTTGATCATATGCACCTCAAGATCGCTGCAGTAATCCTTCATGCGATCGGCCAGATGCGGCGGCAGGACCCGGTCATTCTCGGCGGTGATCATGAGACAGGGATGAGGGATCTGCATGGGCAGGTGCTCCGAGCGCTGCCAATTGCGGGTGAAATTGCGGTACCAATTGATGCCGCCGCGAAAGCCCGCCGATGTGAAACCGTCCACATAATAGGCGAGGTCCTCGCCGCCTAAGATCTCTTCGCCGGGCAAAGCCTCCAATGGGGCGGCGATGACATCGTAGAGATTGAAGGTGGGTTGTTTCGTGGGCGCGGAGAGTGGGGTGGCGCCTTTTCGCCAGAGTGACTGGAAGACTTTCTTCACATGGGCGTCGAAAGGGGCCTCAGGCTCTGCCCGGTCATTGAATTGAACGATATACATCTCGTCCGTGAAGGCCTTGCGGAAGGCCTCGATGGGATCGATCGGCGGGCGGGGCACATAAGGGGTGTTGACGCCGATGATGCCCGCGACCCGGTCCGGATAGCGCAGGGGCAGTTGCCAGACGATGATGCCGCCCCAGTCATGACCGCAGAAGACCGCCTTGTCGATCCCTTGGGCGTCGAGAAGGCCGATGAGGTCGGCGGTCAGATGTTCCATGTCGAAGTCTTCGTCGGGCCCTTTGTGCGGTGAGTGACCGAAGCCGCGCTGGTCTGGCGCGATGGCGTGAAACCCCGCTTGCGCGACCGCGCTCATCTGATGGCGCCAGGAATAGGCGAGTTCAGGCCAGCCATGGCAAAAGACGATGGGGAACCCTTCACCTTCTTCGTAGACGGCCATTTTGAGGCCGTTTGTTTCAATAAATTTTGGCTTGGAGAAATCAGCCATGAGGATCAGGCCTTTCTAAAGTAGGACCAGGCGAGGAGGGCCCAGCCTGTCATGAAGGAGAGACCGCCTGCCGGTGTGACGAGGACCAATGCGCGGGAACCCGTGAGGACCAGAAAATAAAGCGAGCCGGAAAAGAGGATCATGCCGAGGAGGAAGGCGATTGCCGCAGCTTGTGCTTTGCGATCTGCGGCGATCAACATGGCAAGCGCATGGGCCAGTTGGTAAGACGCAGCGGTTTTGAAAGTGGTGATCTCATAAGGCGTATGGGAAGCCTGTAGCCCATGTGCCCCAAAGGCGCCTGCCGCAACGGCAAGAAGCCCGGCAAGGGCGGCGAGGATGGAAAGAGATCTTTGCGCGGTCATGGGGGATAGGGGTAGCTGAAAATAGAATTGCTGTCATCCAGCGGATTGACCGCCGGGCGAATTCCTTCCCCTCAAAACAAATTTTGTGTCCCCGCGTGAGGCGGGGACCCAGGGGCTGCAATGGACGCCGTATCTGATTGCTCTGGACCCCCGCCGTTGCGGGGGAACCTGGGGTTTACCAGTCATCAGCCCTTCATCCTTCGAGACGCGCTTGGCGCTCCTCAGGATGAGGACTTCTATTGTTGGGCCGCTTCAAATGTGTGTCCCCGCGTGAGGCGGGGACCCAGGGGCGATTTATGCAGGCGCCTGATTGCTCTGGACCCCCGCCTTCGCGGGGGAACCTGGGGTGTACCAGTCATCAGCCCTTCATCCTTCGAGACGCGCTTGGCGCTCCTCAGGATGAGGACTACTTTTGTTGGGCCGCTTCACGCGGGGGAGCCTGAATGCCCGAGATTACGTCCAATTTGGAGGAGAACGCAAAAAGGCCCTGCGACTTCGGGCCAACTTCCGCTTTCGCTTCCCTTGTCCCTGTGGCGCAGAGCCTCTTGCTCGTCGACCTCCAAACGCTCCCGCGTCCTTCCGCCTCCGAGAGGTCCTCTGATCCGCGCCTCCTCAACCGGGGAACCCGACCAAGTCCGCTTGACCAGCGACCATGAAAAAAAATATACGCCCGTGGTTTCCATAATAAAAGACAGCCACCTTGTCCTAAGACCCTCATTTCTGTGGATAAGTGATTCGTTTTTGCGCAAGGAAGGCAATTTCAGGTGGGGACCGTCTTCGTTTTTTCTGGCATTGCGTTGAACGCTTCGGTTTGATGGCAAAAAAAGATAAGTCAGACCGGGAGGAACCACATGCTGACGAAAGCGGATGATTACCCCATCCATCAGACGCCGGAACCGATTGCCTATGCGGGCACGGACCGCAATTTCTATGACCGATATTTTTTCAATGGCTACAACCCGGATGGCTCGGTCTATTTTGCCATGGCCTTCGGGGTATATCCGCACCTCAACATCATGGATGCGGCTTTTTCCGTGATCCTGGGCGACACCCAGCACAGTCTGCATGCCTCGCGCATTATGTTCATGGAGCGGATGAATTTGACGGTGGGACCGATCTCCATTGAGGTCATTGAACCGCTCGCCAAACTTCGGATCCGCGTGGAAGATGAGGAAAATGACATCCATGTGGATCTCGTTTTCTCTTGCCGGTCGGCACCCATTGAAGAGCCGCGCTTTCATTTCCGCCGGGGGCCTCGCACGCTGTTTGATTACACGCGGCTGACGCAAAATGGCACCTGGGAAGGCTCGCTGGAGGTTAAGGGCGAAAAGGTTGAAGTCGGCCCGGATAGATTTCTCGGGACGCGGGATCGCTCCTGGGGTGTGCGGCCCATCGGCGCCGGGGACGGGCAGCCTTTGGCGCCTGCAGAGCCGCCCCAGTTTTACTGGATCTGGGTGCCGCTTAACTTTGAAGATCGCTCGACGTTCTACCACATCAATGCGGATGCTTCTGGCGCGGCCTGGAACGAAAGCGGCACGGTGATGATGAACGGCGGTGAGGCGGAAGTGCGGGCGGCGGCAAGCGCATCCACGCTCACATTCAAACCCGGCACGCGGCACGCCAGCCAAGCCGAAGTGCGCATGAGTGATGCCGATGGCGGCGTTTCGACGATCTCGCTTGAGATTGAGAAAAATTTCTACATGCGCGGCATCGGTTATACCCATCCGGAATGGGGGCACGGCGCGTTTAAGGGAGAGCTTGCTACGGCCTATGAATGTTGGAACCTCAATGAGGTCGATGAGGCAGCGTTCGACAGTCTGCATGTCCAGGCGCTGGCCCATGCGGTGCTGACCTTGCCGGATGGCAAAGTGCTCAAAGGGCGGGGCATTGTAGAACAGCTCATCATCGGGCCGCATGCGCCATCGGGATTTGTCGATCTTCTGGACGGTGCCAAATGAGCGAAACGGCTTTGCAGGAAATCAGCGATCAGCTCGTTCGCTATCTCAAGCACGTGATGCCCGAGGCTTCCGGTTTTGAAGTGTCGGATCTTGCGCGCATTCATGGCGGAGCGAGCCGGGAGACCTATCGCCTGAAGCTGTCCTACGCGATGGAAGGCCGTGAGCGCGTGCGCGGGCTGATCCTGCGGCGTGATCCGGTAGGCAGCTTGATTGATACGGACCGGCGGCTGGAATTTACCGCCTATGCGGGCTTTCACGGCTCTAAGGTGCCGGTGCCCGCGGCGCTCTTTATCGAGGAAGACCTCAAATGGATGGAGCGGCCGTTTTTTATCATGGAGCGGATTGATGGCTGCGACGTCGCGTCGCCGTTTCAGCCGAGCCCCTACGAGGCCTTCGGGCCGCGCATGGGCGCGCAGTTCTTTTCTATCCTTGGGTCCATTGCCGCGCAGGACGTGGAGGCGACCGGTCTGCGCGAACTTGTGGAGGTGCCGAGCCTTGAGACCTGCTGGGACAAGGAGCTCAGCCACTGGGAAAAAATCATCGATGATGATGAGCTTGAACCGCAGCCGATTGCCCGCGCGGCGATCCGCTATTTAAGACGCAATCCACCGCCGCCGGCGCAGCGCCTCTCGGTCGTGCATGGGGATTACCGCACCGGTAATTTTCTTTACGACAGCGAGGGCACGATTAAGGGCATTCTCGACTGGGAGATGGTGCATCTTGGGGACCCGATGGAAGATTTCGGCTGGGCGACCAATCCGCTTTGGGCCCATGGGACGCCTGAAAAAGTGGGCGGCATGTGCTCACTAGAAGAGGCCATTCGCTCTTGGGAAGAGGCGAGCGGCCTTAAGTTTGATAAGCAGGCCTATGACTGGTGGTTGATTTTCAATTGTGTGAAAGGGCTGGGTATCTGGATTTCGTCCTCGAAAGAATATGCCGATGGCGAGAATCACGATCCGGTGCTGGCGCTTGCAGGATGGATCTGCACGTCGGCCCATAACAAAATTCTTGTGGAACTTTTAAAGGACAGAGAGGGCTGACATGAAACCGGATCTTGGACATGCCCTGGCAACGGAAGCCATGACGCTGATCGGCGAAATTTCGCCGCTGGTGGCAGGGAGCTACCGTGAGGGCTCCATCAATACGATTGGCGCCATGCTCTTGATGGCCTCTATTGAACAGGAGCGGGCGGCGGAGAATGCTGTGAGCGCCATTACAGACATGGCTGCGCTTTTTAAGGAAGCTGCCCCGGTCGTTCAGGGAGGCCTATCAGAGCGGCTGAGTGTTGCGGCGGCGCGGGAGATCGAAAGCTATCTGGTTTCTTCCCTTGCGGCGCATCGCGACGACATGCAGCGCTTGTTGATTGAACTGCAAACCTTAGCGGAAGATCAGGGCGCAGAGGGGCTCTCCTTGCGCAAGCGCATCTGGGAGGTGCTGGCGCGCGAGGCAGATCGCAACATTATGGCGCTTGGATAGGAAATTTAAGATGAAAGTATTTGAACTTCAGGACTTCGGCGGCACCGATTCACTTAAGATGGTGGAGCGGGATCAGCCCAAACCTGGCTATGGCCAGATTGTGATCATGATGAAGGCGGCTTCGCTCAATTACCGTGATCTGATTACGGTCGGGGGCGGTTATGGTCGCTCGGTCCAGACACCGCTCGTGCCATTGTCGGATGGTTGCGGTGAGGTTATTGAGGTTGGCGAGGGGGTGACCCGCTTTCAGGTGGGCGACCGGGTGGCGCCTTGCTTTTTTACCGACTGGGTGAGCGGGCCTGTCACCCTGGAAGGGCTGATCTCATCCCTTGGCGGCGGGCGCGACGGCGTGGCGCAAGAGCTTATGGTGCTCGACCAACATGGCGCCGTGCGCGTGCCGGATTATCTCTCTGATCTTGAAGCGGCGACGCTGCCTTGTGCGGCGCTGACCGCCTGGCGCGGGCTTATGGTCGAGGGCGGCCTTAAAGCCGGTGAGCGGGTGCTTCTGCTCGGCACGGGCGGGGTTTCTATTTTTGGCCTGCAAATCGCCAAGGCGGCGGGCGCCGAGGTGATCATCACATCCTCCTCGGATGAAAAACTTGCGCGGGCCAAGAAGCTCGGCGCGGACCACACGATCAACTACCGCGAGCATCATGCGTGGTCGCAAGAAGTGCGCAAGATTGTTGGGCTTGATGGGATTGATCATGTTTTGGAAGTGGGCGGCGTGGGCACCCTCAAACAAAGCATGATGTGCATGAAGCCGGGCGGTCATGTTTCACTCATCGGTGTGGTGGCCGGAGACGACGACAAGTTTCGCCTGGGAGCGGCGGTCGCCGGGAACCTGAAACTTCAGGCGATCTCCGTCGGATCGCGGGCGCAGTTTGAAGACATGAACAAGGCCTTCGCACTGCACCAGATCAAGCCGGTGATCGATAAAGTCTATTCATTTGATGATCTGCCCAAGGCACTAGAAGACATGCGCGGCGCCAGCCACTTTGGCAAGATCGCGATTGAGTTTTAGATGGCTGTTTCATTCCGCGACTTGATCGCGGAATCCAGAGGCTGCAGGATAATTTTTTTATAGAATACTCCTGGGCCCCGTGATCAAGTCGCGGGGGGACAGTTATTTTTAAAAGTGATCTGTGCGGATTTTTCTTCGTAGCGCCCGCAAATTCACTCGTCCTCTTGCGAGAACCTCTTGCGGAAATCTTCTGTGGTGTTGACGAGGGGATAGGGTTCGTCCGGCACGGGCACGCCTAAAAATGCGCAAAGTGGTTCCCAGCCATCTGCCGAATTGAAGATGAGCAGCCGCTCAGGCGCGATCGTGTCTTTCACCTGCTGCTCGTGATCCTTGAAGGCCTGGATCATGTAGTCTGCATCGGCCAAGCGATCATGAAATGTATTGTGACGGATCAATTGCTTGGCCATCTTTGACCAGGCGAGCATTTCCGGCGGCGTTTCTGCCGG
The DNA here is from genome assembly GCA_006226415.1 of Alphaproteobacteria bacterium. GTDB lineage: Bacteria > Pseudomonadota > Alphaproteobacteria > M2410 > M2410 > M2410. The sequence goes on along the minus strand of SBGZ01000068.1, from coordinate 16,758 downwards.
GTCAAGCTCGGTCATCATGTGGTGCATAATGGTGTTGGAAAAGCTCTTGTACCAAGACTCAGGGGTTCGCGTGGAGAGGATCACCTTGGCGTCCGGATAGAAGTCCGCCAGTTCTTTCCAGAAGGCCGAAGAGGGCCAGTCTACCGCCGCGCGAAAGCCCTTAAAATGTTGTTCCCAATCGACCGATTTGCCATCTGCGGCGTCCTGCCAGAACGGCACTGCCGTGTCCAAGTGTTCGAACACTTCGATCATGTGATAGCATTTGTTGAAGCCAAGCTGTTCCAAGACATTTTTGAGGCCCATGGTTCCGGTGCGTCCGTATCCGGCGCCGATGATTTCGAGTGGCATTTAATCTTCTCCCTTCAGCCCGTGGACGGTCATGTTGATAACCTCGCGGGATCGCTCCAGGACCATTTTTTTCCAGTCGTCCTTTTCCTGGTAAAACGCATGACGTATCTGTTTTTTGACCTCGTCCCATTGCAAGGTGCCGGGCCTGTCGTGCAGATGGATCCAGTTGTCCGCGCGTGTCGCTGCGAAGACCTCGTTGGAGGGCACGGTGCCAAATTCCAGCGCGATGGCCGTGGCCGTTATATCCGGCAGCTCGTCGTGGAATGCCAGGTCGGTGGTGCCGGTGAGCGCCACTGAGGAGCTGTCGCCGCCAATGGTCGACGTTGCCTCGCCGTTATACCAGCGGCTGGCGCGCAGATAGTTGGGGTCGGTTTTTTCGTATTCTGTAATGATTTCACCATAGCCATAGGGGCCCAGGCCCGTGTGAAAATCTATCAATGCGGCTTTGTCAGCACCCGCGATATAGGTGCGGATCACATCACGCAAATTCTTGTTGGACCAGGTGGGGAAGGTGCCGCCGTAGTAAAGGCCTTCCGCGTCGTGATACTGGCCGCGCGTAATGGCTTCCTGAACCCGGTCAAAGCCGTGCCTTTTGCCAAACTCGGTGATGGCCTTATTGGCTTCTTTCAAGGCTTCCTCATCGAGGGATTTTGGCACAATGGCGCGCCGGATGTTGGCGTAACCGCTGTTTTCTGGCAGCGGCGCATTGAAATCGACGAAGTTGCGATTGAGGTCCACATTGTCTTCGTTGACCCGGCGTCCCCAGGCAAAACCATAAGGGTTGTTGGCGTGCAGCAGGACAATAGAGAGGTCTTCACCGGCCAGATCGGCCTGAGGGCCGTTCAGAAAATCGATCTGGGCGGCAGAGCCGCAATAGCCTTCAATGCCATGGGTCGCCGAGACCATGAGGAGCCGGTGAGGCGCCTGTGGGTTGCCGAGCTGGACGACATCGCCATAAAGCGCCTCGCCCTCAGGGCCTTTGACGGCGGCGTTCTCGCGGCTGTCTACTGAGAGGCCTCGCGCGCGGGCGGCGTCCAAAAACTTCCCCCGCGCGGCGACATAGGTTTTGGCAAAAGCGATGAGATCAATCACGGGTGTCCCCAAAGAGCGGCAGGTGCGGGAAAGATGGTGCTGCCCTGAAACGATAAGCCGTCTTGACGGTCGCGTGCAAGGAGGAGGGAGCCATCCAGGTCGACAAAGTCTGCGTCTTGGGCGAGTAGAAGGGCGGGCGCCATGGAAAGAGATGTGGAGACCATGCAGCCGATCATGACCTGGAGGCCCAGGCGGCGTGCCTCCTGGCAACAGGCGAGGGCCTCTGTCAGACCGCCGGTCTTGTCGAGCTTGATGTTGACGCATTGGTATTTCGCCGCGATGCGTTCAAGGTCCCCAGGGGTGTGAAAACTTTCATCGGCACCGATGGGCACCGGGCTTTGAAAGTCTTTCAGCATGTCATCGCCCTTTGCCGGCAATGGCTGCTCAATAAGTTCGTAGCGGCCCCGCGCGGCGGTCTCAGCAATTTGTTCCAACTGGCCGGCTTGCCACCCTTCATTGGCGTCGACGATCAAGCGTGCGTCCGGTGCGTTTTCTCGCACAGCCAGCAGACAAGCCTGATCGAGAGCAGTGTCCTGTCGGCCAAGTTTGGCTTTAAGGAGCGGGCGTTTGTTTTCGCGCTTCGCGGCGGTGCGCATTTCGTCGGGTGTGCCGAGGCTTAAGGTAAAGGCGGTTTCTATGGGGCGCGGCTCTGGAAGGCCTGCCAATTGCCAGACCGGCGTGCTCTTTTGCTTGGCTTCCAGGTCCCACAAAGCGCAATCAAGGGCATTGCGCGCCGCGCCGGGCGGCAGGAGCTGTGTCAGCATTTGACGGTCGGCTCCAGCCTCTATGTCTGATTTTACATCGGCAATGGCCTTGCAGACACTCGCCTGGCTTTCCCCATAGCGTGGATAGGGCAGGCATTCGCCGCGGCCTTTGTGAGAGCCCTCTGAGATCTCCACGTAGACCACATCCGCAGATGTTTTGGCGCCTCTGGAGATGCGGAAATCTCCAGCGATGGGAAAGCTTTGAGATTGGACAAACACCTGTCTCGTCATGATCCCAGCACTATCAGTTTGGCTTGATCAGGTCGAGTTGCTTTTAAGCTTGCCGGATTAATTGCTGGCGACGGTCTCGTCGATCGCGGATCTTAAGGTGGCTACCAGCTTGGTCATACCGCCTTTTTGCAGAATGGCTGCAAATTCCTCGCGCTGCGACTGCACCATGGAGATGCCTTCTACCTTGATGTCGATCACTTTCGGATCGCCGTCAAAGTTCCTCACGCGCCAATCGGTGGCATAAGTGGTGCCTTGCGAGTCAATTTCGGCCGTGACGACCATGTCTTTGCTCCCAGATGGGCGGGCGGAGACAACCGTAAAGCTTTCTCCGGCATAGTCGCTCAAGAGGCTTGAATACTTCTGCAGGATGAACTCCTCGAAGTAATAAAGGTAGTCATCAATTTCTTCTTGTGTTGCGCTCGAGCGATAACGCCCCAAGACCAGCAGGCCGATGTATTCCATTTGGAAGCTATCTGACAGGAGCGAACGGAAGCGGACCTGAAGTTCAGCCGGTGTGTGGGGGCCTTCGGACAGGGTGCCGAGGGCATCATCTGCAAGAGACTGGATGAAGCCCATGGCTTCGGCCTCGCTTGGCGCTTCCTCAGCGCGTGCCGGAATAAAAGTCGCGACAATAAGCGCTAAGCCGAGCAGAAGCGCCAAAGCAAAGCGCTTGGCGGTTTCGAATTTTCTATCCATTGCCGTGCTCGTCCGAGCCATCGTCCTGGCCATTTTGATCCCCTGATCCTGCCTGGTTTGCCCGCATGTGCACCGCTGGCTTTGCAGGGCTGTCCATGCAGAACTCTTTGTTGCCTCGTCAACACCATGATTATGAAAATTGGCGAGAAAATGTTCAGATTGAGTCTGGGCATTCTCTTAGCGCTAAACAAGGGTCTGCGCCGCACAAAATTGTGTGATTTGGGGCAATTGTTGCGATTTTGCCCCAATATAGGGCCACTTAGAGCCTAAATCGCGGAGAACCGGCCTTTTAGGAGTGGCCGAAATGCCCCATCCCAGCCGGATGCAGGCTGTTGGCGTTCCAAATGAGCGATCCGGTTTTCGATCTGGGTGTAGAGGTCCGGGTGGATCCCGCCCATTTCACGGGCTTTCTCAATTTCGATTCGGGCCTGCTGCCAGTTCTGGCTGCGATAGGCCTGAAACATGCGTCGATGCTGGTCAACCAGCGCCTGGAACACGGGATCGGCTTTGCGTACTGGATTTCCAGCCAGGGCATAAACCACAACGGGTGGGTTGTGATCATTGATCGACACCCGATCGATCTCGATGAGGGCGAAATTATTCTGGACCGCATTGCGGGTGCGTTCGCCGACGATAATGGCCGGGCCGTAGGTTGGCGAAAGGTTTTGCAGAACGCGGGCCAGATCTGCCGCCTCGCCAATGGCAGAATAATGCGGGCGGGCCTTTGACCCATAGTTGCCGACAACGCCGTATCCGGTGGTGATGCCAATGCCGATCGAGAGTTGCGAGATCACGGGGTTAGGATCGTTGAGAACTCGCGTGATGCTCTGCTCGATGCGGTCGTTGATGTCATCCATGCGCTCGACCATGGCCTGCGCGCATTCGCAGGCGATCTGCTCGTGGTGTTCCAGCTCTTTCGGTGCGTTCCAGAAAGCGCGCAGGCCCGTTGGCGAGAGTGCCTCAAGTGTACCGCCCGCGGCGATGATTTCGTCAGCCATGGGTTCGGTGACGACTTTTATCGTGTCGAGCAAGGCATCGGGGTGGTCGCGCAGCGCGTCAATCAATTCGTCCATGCCGCGGATTTCCATCGACATGAAGGTCAATTTTCGGGAGCGACCGGAAAATGGATGGGGATCCTCACTGTTGGAAAGGGCGACGATAACATTGGGGGCGACACAAGTGCCAAGAACCGAGCGCAAATGCCAAGCGCTGGCTATCTGCCGGGCGACCTTGCGTATTGTCAGACCCACCAGGACAATAAAGGTCCAGAGGGCCGCCGAATAAGTGTCAATTGTGAAATTGGAGACTAGCCATAAAAGGTATATGGCGGCGATGGTCAGGAAAGGCATCGTAAGCGCGGCAACCATATAGGCATACCATGGCTTGCCGCGCACAAAGAAGTGCCCGCCATAAACTGCGATTGCGGTCAAGACGAGTTCGGGCAGGGGGTAGAAGCCCGGCAGGAGGCTTTCGGCAGGTCTGCCGGTTAGAGTGGCCAATATGGACTGCCCTTTGACGATCCAAACCTCGGCCATGGCATTTAGATTGGAGAGGCCGAGCAGCGCACACAGTAAGAAAAGGGCAGCCGCGAGCGACCATTCCCTTTTCCAAATCGGTAAGCGAACCGTTTCGTCAAAACTCATTTTAAACCCCTCGTTTCCGCTTCCCGGAGGGTAAGACCTTCCCGGTTACGGATTTGTGGATCAAAATCGCACGGGAGCCGTTAATACTCTCCCAACAAATCTGCAGTTTATGGGCTCCGGTTAACGAACCGTTAATGAGGTTTTCTGACAAGTCAGTCGACGAGCCGGCGTGGCGGGGTTTGTGTCCCTAAGCCGGTTTTGGGTTGGGATTATGGCAAGCGTCAAGCGGGCCTGACTTGGGCGGGGATCACGATAAACTGACGTCAAGGTCAGGTGATTCGAGAGAGCAAAGGACGGATAGGGGTTTGGCATCTGCCATCGCACATTTTGAGATCTCTGAGAACGACCAGGAAGTTACAATTTCTTTTCTGGGGCGATGGGTCGTCTCGTGCCTTGGCGATGCGGATCAACGCATCCGCGCCATAGATTGCTCGCATGAGAAAGCTATTCGGCTGGATGTTTCGAGCATTGACCAGCTCGACACGGCGGGTGCCTGGGTGATCTATCGCTTCCACCGCCGTTTGTCGGAAGGGGGGATGGGGATCGGGATCACAGGTGCGGAAGCGCATTTTCAGACGCTTTTTGATGTGGTGGCCGAGCACGAGGAGCATGTCCAAAAAATCCCGCCGCACAAACATCCCTTGCGAGAGATGTTCGAGCGGACAGGTCGACAGGTCGAACGCAACTATCAGGATCTCTACAACAGCGTCGGGTTCTTCGGTATGTCCCTGACAACCTTCCTGCGCGGCGTTGTCGATCCCAGGCGATTTCGGGCGGTGTCGTTTGTTCACCATTTGGAACACGCGGGCTTTGATGCGGTAACCATCATCTTCACCGTTTCATTTTTGGTGGGGGCGGTGATCGCCTATATGGGCGGTGAGCTCCTGAAAGAATTTGGCGCCGAAGTTCTGACGGTTGATTTGATTGCCTATTCGGTTTTGCGGGAATTTGGCGTGCTTTTGGCGGCCATTATGATCGCGGGGCGGTCGGGGAGTGCCTTTACGGCGCAGATCGGGTCTATGAAAGCCAATGAAGAAATTGATGCCATGCGCACTCTTGGGCTTAATCCAGTTGAACTTCTGGTGGTGCCGCGCGTCCTTGCGTTGGTGGTCGCGATGCCGATCTTGACCTTTATTGCTGATGTTGCGGGCATTTTTGGCGGCGCACTGATTTCTCTATTTTCATTGGACGTCTCTCCCGCCATGTTTGTGGAGACGCTGGAAAACGAGATTGAGCTTCGACATTTTCTGACGGGTCTTGTGAAGGCGCCGGTCTTTGCTGTTCTGATAGGTGTGATCGGGTGTTATCAGGGGATGCGGGTTGCCGATACCGCTGAATCAATTGGTGAACACACGACGCGTTCGGTGGTGCAGGCGATCTTTGCGGTTATCGTGGCGGACGCGCTCTTTGCCATGTTCTTTCAAGAGATCGGGTTCTAAGCCATGAGTAGCGAGACAATCCAAGATCCCATTATTTCTGTGCACGGTATCCGCAACCAGTTTGGTGACCATGTGGTGCACAAGGATGTCAGCCTGGATGTCAAGCGCGGGGAGATCATTGGCATTGTCGGCGGGTCGGGGACGGGCAAGTCCGTGTTGCTGCGCACCATCATTGGCCTCATCAAGCCGGCTGCTGGATATGTACGCGTCTTTGGTGAAGAGCTTTCTACCCTTAGTGAGACCAAGCGCTCTGAAATCGAGCGGCGTTGGGGTGTGCTGTTTCAGGATGGGGCCCTGTTTTCTTCCCTCACCGTGGCGGAGAATATTCAGGTGCCGCTTAAAGAGCACACAAGGATCAACAAGAAGCTCATGGATGAATTGGCGTCCCTGAAAATCCGCCTTGTCGGGCTGGCTCATGAAGCGGCGCTGAAATACCCCGGCGAATTGTCAGGGGGGATGCGCAAGCGGGCGGGTCTCGCGCGGGCTCTGGCACTTGATCCGGAGATTTTGTTTCTGGATGAGCCCACAGCGGGCCTCGATCCGATAGGCGCGGCGCGATTTGATATTCTGGTCAAGCAATTGCAGGAGACCCTGGGTCTCACGGTTTTTCTTGTGACACATGACCTTGATACCCTTCATGCGGTCTGCGATCGCATTGCGGTGCTGGCCGAAGGCGAGGTTCTTGTGGTTGGGACGATGAAGGACATGCTTCAATTTGATCACCCGTGGGTGCGAGAGTACTTCACTGGACCACGGGCGCGCGCCGCCAATCTTGACGAGTGAAGAGGCAGAGAAAAGGAATAGTTTCATGGAAACCAAAGCCAATCATTTTCTGATCGGGATTTTGACCCTTTCAATGTCGGCCTGTATTGCGCTCTTCATCATGTGGAAGACCAAGGGCGCCTTTGATCAGGAGTATAATCGCTACGACATTATCTTCGAAGGTTCGGTGTCGGGGCTCAGCGAAGCCAGCTTCGTCCAATTCAACGGGATCAAGGTCGGCACCGTGCAGCGAATTACCTGGGATGACGCGGACCCCAATAAGATCAGGGTGCATGTGCGCCTTCGCGGCGACACGCCTGTGAAAAGCGATACGGTAGCGCAAATGGTTTATCAGGGGGTCACGGGGGTGACGATCGTCGAGTTGTCGGGCGGATCACCGGAGGCACCGGAACTGGAGAAGGTCAAGGGACAGGACTGGCCGGTCATTCAGTCTCAACCCTCCGCCTTGCAGGAGATGTTTGAAAAGGCCCCGGATATGATTAGTCAGGCCAATCTTCTGCTTCTGCAGTTTCACAAAATCGCGTCGGACGACAACATTGGCGCGATTTCTCAATCGCTTGCCAATATTGAAACACTCACGACAACGCTTGCGGATTCGGACAAAGACATCAAAGACCTACTGGCCAATGTATCAGACATCTCTGCCGAACTGGCGGAGACCTCTAAGCGGATCAATGCCATTAGCGCGGACATTCAAGGCGTGACCGCTTCTGCCAACCGGATCATGGAGGGCGATGCGCCCGATATGGTGGCGCAGATCCGGGATGCGGCGGCTGCGATCGGCAGTCTGGCTGAAAACACGAATTCGATGGTGGAAGAAAACCGCGATTCCATCTCCAATTTCACCAATCAGGGTCTGGCCGATATTGACGGCTTTATTGCTGAAACCCGGGTGCTGGTGGTGACCCTAGAGCGGCTGGCCCAGAAACTGGAATCCGATCCCAGTGTTCTGGTCAGTGGTGCGCAATATCCCGAATATGAGGTGCCGAAATGATCACAGTTTCTTTTTCAAAGCGCATGACGGCCCTGGCCTTTGCGGGAAGCCTGTTGCTGCCGGGCTGCGGCAGTATTTCTCTGGTGAAACCGACGCCTGCTGCCGATATTTATGACATTGCTCATATGCCGGTGACGGCGGGAGAACTGGCGCCAGCTCAGTGGCGTTTGGTGGTGGAGGAGCCGCTGGCGGACCGATCCATCAACACAGATCGCATTCTAATTAAACCGGCTCTTCATGATGTCCAGTATGTCGCTTCCGCGCGCTGGAGCGACCGGGTTCCGGACTTAGTGCACAGCCATCTCGTTACCGCGTTTGAGGATACTAACCTGATCACTTCGGTCGGACGCGAAATTTCGGGACTCAGACGTGACTTTGAGCTTAAGAGCGAGATCCGCAAGTTTCAGATCGAAACCTTTAAAGGCAAGCCGCGCGTGGTTGTGGAGATCAGCGCAAAATTGGTGGCCTATCCTTCAGCAGAGGTTGTCGACGCGCGGGTGTTTACAAACAGCCAGGACATTGAGCGCGTGCGGATGACGCCGGTTGTCAAAGGGTTTGATGACGCGCTCGGCACCGTCATAGAGCAAATGGTGCAGTGGTCGCTTACCGCGGGCGGTGCGGAATTTGCCGGTGATGGAGAGGATCGCGGTGTGCCCAAACGCTTTGATCCAGTTGAGCAGGATCTACGCGAAGTGCCCGACAGCGCTGCCGAGGAGGAGATAGACCTTCCCGGTGTGGGAGGAGAGGAAGGTATCGAGTAAGATATCCTCGTGGTCTTCCAGAACCGCAAGACCCAGCAGGCTTTCGAACTGCTCAATGTATTGGTTGACGTTGTGCCGGAACTCCCCATCGCCCAGATAGCGATCATGGATCTGCTGGGAAGTTTCGGGGCTCGTTAACTCGACTATACGCTTGGTGAACAGAGCGCGCTCGCCGTTGAGGTAACGGCGTAAGAGTTCAGCGGGGGGGTCATTTTCGATGGCCTTGTCGATGTCGATGGCCATGGTCTGTAGGGATTCAAAAATCAGCAGGGCAGATTTGTTCAGCTCGCTTTCAGAAAGGGCGGGTTTTGCCGATGATGCGCCTGACTGCGTGACGCTGTCGCTTTTTTCAATCTTCTGCAAAAGCTCGCGCCAGGCCCATTCACTTTTTTGTTCACCGGATGCCTGGCCCAGGGCGCCGCGTATGCTGACATCCTGGTAAGGGGAGGCGGGGCGGGTTTCTGGTGCGCGCGAAATTTGCTGGCGCACGGCGGGCAGGTGGCGGCCGACGGCAGCGGAAAGATTTTGGATCTTGCGGCTGGCTTCATCCGCCAAACGGGAAAAGGCCAAAAGCTCTTCGTCGATCACGCGGCGAATATGTGCGGCGGCGGCATCGGCATCAGCGGGAAAACTGCGCACGTGAGTTTCCAGCTTCTTGGCGGCCTCTGTAAAATTGTCGACGGCAAAGAGGGAAGTGGACTGTAGTGTGTCGAGAATTTGACTGAGCCTCTGGCTTGCCTCTTCAACCGCTTCGTTTGACTGTTTGACCATGTCACGCGCATCTTCGGCTTGAGACTTAAGGGCAGCGCGGGCGGCGGCGTTGGCGGCCTCAATCTCTTTTTTAAACTCTCCGGTCTCTTCTCCGAGTGCTTGTTGCAAGGCGTGGGCCTTGTCACGGTAGGTGCTTTCGAAGTCTGTAAAGAGACTGCCTACGAGTTCGGAGGCGAGGATCGCCTGTTTTTCAACGGCTTCGGTGGCGGCTTTGGTTTCCTCAAAGAGAGCTTCTCGGGTTTCTTCCGCGATGGTGCTGGCCTTCTTTGCGGCCGCCGTCATGGCGGCGCCCATGCTATCAATGGCTGTATTGTTGTTGGCGGCGGCTTCGGCGAGGTCGCGCTCAAACGTGGTGGCCGCGGTTCGGGCCTTTTCAAGTGCTCTTTCCAGTGCGTCTTGCAGGTCATCGGCACATTTGGCGACTGTTGATTGCAGGACATCGGTCTGGTCGCCGACGACAATGCCAATCTGCGCTAAAACATCTCGCTGGTTTTCAAGAACACGCTCCAGGCGCTGGTTCTGAGAGTCGAGCTGCTCGGTTGCCGTGACAATGTCCTGGCGTTGTTTGTCGTAACGATTGGAGATGTCTTCAGAGCGGGTGAATGCTTCATCTGAAATCTTTTTCAAATGCTGGCTTTGCTCGGTGAGGGAGGCGCCCATTTCCTGGGTTTGCGCGGCGACATCGAGGGAAACAGACGAGAATTCCGCAGACCGTGATTTAAGCTCCTGTGACGCGGTGCTAAAGCGCGTATAGGCTTCATCGGAGATTTTTTTCACCCATTGTGCCTGGGCGGCGATGGAGGTGGCGTAGGCTTCTGTCCGCGCATTGAGTTCGTCGGCCAAATCTCTCAGGCGGTCGCGCTCTTTTTCCATGCGCAGGCGCAGCTCAATAGCCCGTTCTTCGGCTTTAAGGGCTGAGGCTTCAATCTCGTCAGACTGGTCCTGGATGCGGCTTTCAAGATCGCTCACCCGATCCAGGGCTTGTTCAATGCCTTGGGTCAGTTTTTGGACTTGTTTGTTGACCGCATTGCCAAGGGTTTCGATTTCATGTGCCGCGGTGCGATCTGGTTGCAGAAGTCGGTTGCTGTGGACCGCCAGCAAATAGGCCTCGCGGGAAAGCTCACGCGCCCGGATCCATGTATAGGCAGTGAGCCAAATGACCGGGATCAGGGCAAAGGCAGCGACACCGAGAGCGACTTTCCATTCCAGGGAGAGGCCGAGAAGTGCCTCCTTCCCTAAAAGGCCAAGCAGAAAGGCGCCGAGCGCGCCCGGCCAAAGAACCGTCAGCGTGACAGCGAATAGAATTATCAACCAATGGCCCGCACTGCGGCGAGGCTGTCTGTCTTCTGAAATTTTATTTTCTGAAGTGCTTTCCATAAACCCAATATTTTCAGCCATGTTCACCCAAACATGGGGATTGTTTTTGTTCAATCCAGCCTTCCTTCATTCTCAGCATCTCCACCCGGGAAAGACAACCTAAAACTGGCGGATTTCCCGTAATCCCGAGGGTGTTTACAAAGCTTGAGCGATCGCCAACAATAGGGGCTGGTAAATGGAGAGGGCGTGAGGTCCGTTGAAGGATCTTTAACGTCCTTGAGGATATAAAAGTCCTCATGCGGCCAGGGGTGGCAGCATGATTGGTGGTGATCTAAGAGGGTAGTCCCATGGCATTGCGTCTTGTGGAAACGAATAATGCGCCGCGCGATGGCGCAAAGGCGAAAGATTCAGGCAAAGCGTCTGACAACAAGCCATCCGAGCAGCAGTTGAAATATTTGCGTCGGGGGATCAATCAACCCGGCGGCAAGCTGCCGCTTTTTGACGAATATGGCCGTGAGATTCCCGATGCGACCATTCGCTCCTGCATCGATCGCGGCTGGGCGGAACCCTGGTTTGGCAATCCCATCAAACCCTATTGGTTGGTTTGTAAGCTGACCGAAAAGGGCCGCAAAGTCGTCAAAGATGCTGCCAACTAGTTTGCGGGCTGCATTCCATTAATATTTTTGAATGGTCTGCCGCGTAGAATTCTACCTCAAGCAACAAGCAGGCGGGCATGGTGGACGCATCCAATTCAGACTCTGATCAACCGGTGGCAATCGATCTGGAATTTCTCGCCGCCAATACGATGGCTGATGAAGATCTGCAGCGCGAGGTTCTGCAGCTCTTCTTTGAACAGAGTGTCCTATTTCTTGAAAAGCTGTCGCGCGTCGATGACGACTGCAGTTGGTATCAGGCCGCGCATGCCCTGAAGGGAAGTGCGCGCAGCGTGGGCCTTTTGCCGCTTGGCAAACTGGCGGAGCAGGCGGAACTGCTCGTGGGCCCCACCAATGGCCTGAAACGCCGGGCGCAGTATCATGAAATTGTTGAAGAGGTGGCGCGCGGGCGCGCGGCCGTGCGCGAAATCTTCAAGCTCGATTTATAACCTGATTAGTTACCCGCGGCGGCCTGCGGCGCATTGGCCGCTTCATCCGCGTCATAGATGACGAACTCATGGGCAATGCATTTTTCAATCAGCAATCGCCACACCGGATCGGCGATCTCCTTGGGCAGACCCAGCGCCTTGGCTTCCACAAGAACCTTTGAAACCACGTCTTCGATACGAGCTTCGTCACGCACCACATCGCGGGTCGGCTTGATGATGCCTGCACGCTCGATATAGGTGAGGCGTTCTTTCAGGAGCGCAACGAGGGCGCGGTCGAGCCGGTCGATCTCATGGCGGATCTCCGGCATGGTCTGGCACTTAGATGCGGTGTGACGGCGCTCGCCGCTGGCCTTTTTGACAAAATCGTCTGCGTTGAAATCGCTCATGATGCACTCATACAAGAAGGGCCGGGTGGGCCCGGGCAACTGTTTGCCGGACCATACGGTTTTCCACCCCAACAGGCAACCTTGAGGCTTGAGATTTGGCTCATATTGAGTCTCAATGGGTGAAACAGATATTCACCGGTTGACCAAGGGAGGACGGGCAACATGGGCGAAGTTGCAGGCAGTGAGGGCGCGGACGGGCAGAACGGGCGTGCGCAGACGGATGTGGTGGTTATTGGGGCAGGACCCGCCGGGATCTTTGCCGTTTTTCAGCTTGGCATCCTCAATCTCAAGGCACATGTGATCGACATTCTGGACCGTCCGGGCGGGCAATGCGCCGAGCTTTATCCTGAAAAACCGATCTATGACATTCCCGGATTTCCTGAAGTGACAGGCCAGGAGCTCACGGACCGGCTGATGAAGCAAGCCGAGCCTTTTGAGCCGGTGTTTCACCTGCAGGAGCTTGTCAGCCATCTGGATCATTTGGAAACCGGGCGCTATCTCATCAAGACCGATATGGGCACCGAGATCGAATGCGGCGCGATTATTGTCGCGGCGGGTGGGGGCTCCTTCACACCCAAGCGGCCGCCTATTCCGGGTATTGAGGGCTATGAGGATCAATCGGTCTTCTATGCGGTGCGCCGGATGGAAATGTTCCGCGACAAGCGGCTGGTCATTGCTGGCGGCGGCGATAGTGCGCTCGACTGGACCATTCACCTGGCGCCGATTGCCAAAAGCCTGACCCTGGTGCACCGGCGCCCGGGCTTTCGCGCGGCGCCGGATTCCATCTCCAAAATGGAGGAACTGGTCGAGGCTGGTAAAATCGATTTTCAGGTGGCCAATTTCAAAGGCCTTGAAGGGGCGCAGGGACGGCTTGAGGCGGTGCTGCTGAACAATGAAGAGCGCGGCGATTATAAAGTTGAGTGCGATATGCTGCTGCCTTTCTACGGGCTCACCATGAAAATGGGGCCTGTGGCCAGCTTTGGCTTTACCTTTGACGATGATGAAAAGATCCCGGTGGGCACGGAGTTTTTCTCCACGGACCGGCCCGGCATTTTTGCCGTGGGCGATATTGCCACCTATCCCGGCAAGTTGAAACTGATCTTGTCCGCCTTCCACGAGGTGGCCCTGGCGGCGCGCGGCTGTTTTAAAACCATTCACCCGGATGTGGAACTGAAGCTTGGCTACACCACCTCCAACAAAGCGCTGCAAAAGAAAATCGGCGTGGCTTAAGGGGATCCCCATGGGGTTATACGAAAAACATTTTCTGCCGATCTTTATCAACAAGGCCTGCTCGGCACCGCCGATCCTGAAACAGCGCGAAAAGGTGGTACCTTTTGCCGAAGGCCGTGTGCTTGAGATTGGCATGGGGTCGGGGCTCAATCTGCCTTATTACAATCCGGACAAGGTTGAATTTGTCTGGGGGCTTGAGCCCTCTGAAGGCATGCGCAAAAAAGCCGCGCCAGCGGTGGCGGCTGCGGCGGTGGAGGTGAAGTTCCTCGATCTGCCGGGCGAGGAAGTTCCGCTTGAGGACAAGTCCGTCGACACCATCGTGCTCACCTATACGCTTTGCACCATCCCTGATGCCATGGCGGCCTTGGCGCAGATGCGGCGGGTTTTAAAACCCGGCGGCCGGCTGCTCTTTTCAGAACATGGCGAGGCGCCCGATGAGGGCGTGGCGAAATGGCAACGGCGCATTCAGCCCTTCTGGGGCGTTATCGGTGGCGGCTGTCATCTGGGGCGGCCCATCGACAGGATGATTTCTGCCGGCGGCTTTCAGTTCGACAAGATCGAAACCATGTATCTGCCGAATACACCGAAATTTGCCGGATTTAACTATTGGGGATCGGCGACAGCGATGTCATAATAGCGCCTGTCAGGGACCATCGCTGGGGGGCGACTTGGAGAGGGGACCTCCCATGCTGACACGCTTTCAACATTTGTTTATCGGGTTTGAGATCGCGCTCGCCGCGGTGCTGCTTTATTTTGCCTGGACGTTGCCCATCATGACGGTGCGCACCTGGGTGTTTTTCTATGAGGATGTGTCGGTCTTCGACGCGGCGCGCAAACTCTATGAAGACGATCTTTTGACCTTGGCAGGGCTGGTTTTTTTCTTTGCGGTGGTTTTTCCCGGCGGAAAAATGCTGGTGCTGGGCAAGGGTTGGTTCCATCTCTGGGACGGCAAGGGGGAGGGGCGGCTTGGGCAGGCGCTCGCGACCGTGGACCTGCTCGGTAAATGGTCGATGCTCGACGTCTTTGTGGTGGCGGTGGTGATCGTCAGTACCCAGACATCCCTTGTGTCCGAAGCGCAGGCGCTGCCCGGGGTCTATTACTTCATCGGGTCCGTGCTGGTCTCTATGGTGGCAACTATGGATCTCAGGCGGAACTTGCGCAAGCAGGGCGGGAATGGCGAGGTCGTGGCAGCGGAGTGAGGGGTCAGCAAAAGTTCATGCGAACAAAGTCGATGCATCGTGGTCGGGATAGTGTTTGGCAAACTGTTCGTTGATATGTTCGACGAACTCTCGACTAAAGATATTCCGCCTTTGTGAGCGTCGCCACTCACGGGCGAATTCTGGCGCGGTCAGATACCACAGAACATTTTGCTCTGAGTCACGGATATAACTTGGATCAACGAGTTTGTGTTTGGTTAGGTAATAAGAATTACCGCTCACCCCCATCGTGAGGTTGAAATAAATCAGGATACGTGTCGTCTCGGTAGGCGTAAGGGGTTGTGGCTCGATCATTACCTTGCGGAAGGCTGTCGCAAGATCTTCATTGTTCATAATTTCACGCAGGGTGGCGGCATATTCAAACTGTGCTGTCTGAGTCATTTCTGCTCGGGCGATGGTATTGGCTTGTCTTTGCTGGAGATAGATCGCGATCAACGAGGCGAGAATGAGAAGAACAGCAACAATCTGGGAAAGGTAGTAGAAACTTTCAAGTGACATGGCGAACCTCGGCGACCTTTGTGTTTTGGTGTCAGCAATTTAGCAATTTTCAATTGGAGCGCAAATGATTGGTCGCTGGCGTGTAAGTTTTCGGGCATAGCGCCGACGGTCCTCAAGATACAAAAGGCTCTCGTTGATTTCTTCGTGAAGTCCCCTTGCGAAGCCTTTAACGCGCACTGGATTGTAAAAACCTTCCTCGCCAGCTCGTATGTCAACGTTCGCTATTTGCACTCCTGGTAACGCGGTAATTTGAATTCTCGAATTGGTTTATCCGCGCTGAAATGTCGGCCTCTAGTAGCTTGAACAGATTCTCATTTGCTGCTCTGGGCACGCTTTTGTAAAAAGCCAGGTGGTAAGTTTCTGAATCCTTTTCAGCCGTTATTGAAATGTCAAATTCCGCGCCGTTCATGTCGATCTGGAGCCGATGGCTATGCCTCAATTTGTCAAAATTCTCGACAGAAAGTTCAAAGTTATTTGTTGTTGAAAATTCACGCATTTCTGTCACGAATGCAGGCTGATCGACAATGGGAATATTAAATATGGCAACGTAGATTGGTTTTCTAGCGGTCGGATTTGAGTCGTTCAACAATGTTTTGACCCCATAGGCAGTTCCGCCGATGAGAAATAGTATCCATAGCAGGAGTGTTGCTTTTCGCATTTTTAATCTGCCTGTCGTTTTTGATATACACGTTTTAATTGGTAATGGCTTACTATATCTTTTTTTGATAGATTTCAAGGAATTAGACCGGGCGCGTTTTGCGCCCGACTGAGTTTATGCACGTTGGCTGTTGAAGTAGTCGATCATGGATGCATCAACGATTTCAAAAATTTCTTTACCTTGTTCGGCATTGAATTCGGCAATTCCGTCTGTGAAATTATTTCCTGTTCCGTACGTTTGCACGTACCAGTCATCACCGATTTTCATCAATGTTCTTTCTATGATGCCATTATAGAATAGATGACCTTTGAGAGTTTTGTTAGTGATCGTGTATCCATTGTCTGAAATCGTTGTTCTGATTCTTCCTCCGGGCGCCAATGTTCGAGGGTCATAAACGGTGTTTTCTTCTTGATCAATTACTGGTGTACTTGGATCCTGGCCGGGATAGGCAAAACGGTGGTGGAGATCGAGCATTTCGTCGGTGCTGACAGACCATGGCCAACTTCCAGTGATGAGGGTCGGGCCGACCCAGTACTCGTGGTAACCTTCTTCTTCATCAGTGAATGTGTCACCGTCCCAACTGCTGGGCTTGTTTTCGTCAATGGGTTCTTGTCCTGTTGTTGATGAGGTTGGGGCGTTTGGATCGTCGACATTGGTTGATTGACTCGATGCCAGTATCCGAGCCGAGTTGGTTCTTTTGGCATTTTCCATCTGCGCCTGAATTTGTTTGTCCTCTTCTTCACGCTTGAAGATTTTTGAGAGCCGGATGGTGGCGGGGATCAGGTCGGTCTGCCAGGAGCCGAAGAGTTCTTGTCGGATCTGCGGATC
>SBGZ01000016.1 GCA_006226415.1 Alphaproteobacteria bacterium | reverse complement strand
GACTGCATGGCGGAGAGTGAGGGATTCGAACCCTCGGTACCCATAAGGCACAACGGTTTTCGAGACCGCCCCGTTCGACCACTCCGGCAACTCTCCAGCTCTCACAAAGCGCGCGCACCAACAAGCACCCGCCTTTTAAAAAAGCGCCGGGACTGTATCGGGAGATGCCGCCAAAGGCAAGCGCTCACTCCCACGGCCAGGGGCCCATGACATCTTCGCCGGGCGCGCCCTTTTCCGTGTCCTTGCGAATGGTCTCCTGCTCAAGTTCCTCTTCCGGCGGCGGCAGCGCCCAGCCGCGCGCAAAAGCGATTCCCGCCGCCCGCGCCTTGAGCCGGGCGACCTCATCTGCCGTCAGATCCTCCAGGATCGTCGCCACCCGCCGGCAGGCGTAATTCATCTCCGCGCTTGAGGCTGCCATGTCGGGCGTACATTCCAGCGCCAGGATAAATCGCCGAAAGCCCTCCACATTGGGGCCAGCAGGCGCGTTCGGCAGCGGCCGCAATCGCGGCTCCCTCTGATCGGTTTCCTCGGCCACCGCTTCAGGCGTCGGCGCGCCGGGCACCTCTTCTTCCACAGGCGCCTCTTCGGCGGGAGGCTGCGCCGCCAAAACCACCAGTTCAACCCGGATCTCTTCAGCCGCCTGAAAGCGCAGCTTTTCGCGGCCAAGCTCCCCTTGCACCACCAACAGCAAAAGAAGGTGCAAAACCGCCGAAACGCTGAGCGCACGCCCATGCGCCCGCAGCCAACTCAAGACCGCCTCACCCTGCCCCCGCCACAAAGGGCGGCCATTGAACTCTAGACTTTTCAATGCCCACATAGGACGCCAGTATGTCGCAAGGCCACCTCGCAAGCTCCTGAAATCTTTGTCATGAGATCACACATCCCTCGGGGCTGGTCCGTCCCGTCAGACTGTGATAAATTGCCCCGGCTTTCGCGTAATAGGTGTGGGGACACCACGCAAAGCCGTTAAAGCCGCCAAACGATCACGTCTCATGAAATCGTTTGGAGCAGGCAAGATGTTTTTCGGGGGAACCATGAGCCAGCCTTCCAAAATTCCTGTCTTTCGCCTTGTTGGCGAGGCCTTTACCTATGTCGGCAAAAATTTCGCACAGATCACGATCCTGAATGTCCTGAGCTTCACCTTGCTTGCCGGCCCCATCGCGCTCCTTGTGGCCCTCTTTTTTCAGGAATATTTCAACGGCCTGGCCGGACAGATAGAAGCGTTGACGGAAACACAAACGCGCGAAGTCGCCATCCGCCTATTCCCCATAAATGTCTTTATGGCCGGCGCCGCGCTCCTGCTCGCACCCATCATTCACACCACCATTATCTCGTCGATCGCCCATGGCAGCACACTCATGCTCCCCAAGATCAATCGCAACGTTCTACGATTTCTTTTTGCGACCTCTATCATAGGCTCCTTGTCGGCTGCCCTCCTGGCGCTTGCAGGATCCATGGCGGCTCTGGCCTATGTGGGCGTAACTCATTTGCCAACCCTGCAAAAGGAGCTGCTCTTTGCAGGCGGCGCAGTCATCGCCATCGCATCCATATATGGATTGACCCGCCTTAGTCTGGTCCCAGCTGAGGTTGTCGCCAACTCCAAGCTGGGCGTAACGCGCGGCGTTGAATTGACAAAGGGCCAAGTGGTGCCCTTGTTTGCCACCTATACCGTCACGACCATCTTGATCGGCTTATTCGTGATTGTCATCGGGCTCTTGACCCCCTTCGTTTTGGGGTCAGAAGGGCCGGTTTACAAACTCTGGACCTGGCAAGTGCCTGGGACCGATCAATTTTTCTATCTCAGCCTGCCAGACATGGCCGCCTCTCCACAAACTGCGATCTGGCGCATCGTGACTTTGCTGGGGCAAATTTATGTCACCGCGCTCATCATCTCCGTCCCCGCCCTGGCCATGGCGCACCTTAACGGAAACCGAGCCATTGCGCCTCACGATGAGGTGCTGCACGAAATTACGATCAAACAGTAGGTCCCTAAGGGAGTTTTCTGACATGTCCGCATCTACCAAACTATCCGTTTCCGAAACTCTCGGAACCACGTTCAGCTTTAGCTGGAAAAACTATATCCCTTTAACGGTCATCTATCTCGCGCTGACGGCACTCATCTTGGGGCCGATCATGTATCTGGCGTTCAATATGTTTCCCGAGTTTTTCATCAACCCCATAGCCGCGATCGAGGAGCTGCTGCAAACCGAGCCGGAAATCTGGGAACAAACCGCCGCCTTCGGTCAGTTCAATGCCCTGTCTAATCTCATGCAAGTCGGAAGCTGGTTGGTCTCAGCCATTTTCGCCGTCACGATCATCAATACCCTGGCCTTCGGAAAATCTGTCTGGCGTCCTGCCATTGGCATGAACGTGCTGCGCTACATCGTCGGCATAATCGTCCTTATACTCATTGTAATATTGACTCTTATTTTGGCTGGGTTATTCGGATATCTCATTTTCCGCTTGGGCGGGCTATTTGCAGATCGCGACGCATCGGAGGGTCTCTTCATCTTCGCCGCCATTTTGGGCGGTGTGATCCCGTTCATCTATGTTGTCACGCGCGCCTCGCTTATTCCTGTCGACATGGTTTACGCCAGCAAGATCCGCGTGGTGGAAGGCTGGTCGATCAGCGCGGGTAATGTCGGGCGCATCTTCCTGTCATACTTTTGCACCTGGTTGATCGCGCTTGTCATTATGATGTTCGCAATGGGCCTGGCGGCGGCACTGCTTTTCGGCGCAGGCCTGGGTGACGTGATCAACACGCTTTCTGAACAAACAGAGCCCGAGGCCGCACTGGTCTTATCTGAGTTGAAGGCGCTCTTCCTGTCGCCGCTCGGCATCAGCGCCATCGTCGTCTATTTGGCGGCCGTGATATATGCTTCAATCCTGCAGGCAGCTCTTCCCGCCGCCGCCTATGTCGGACTGACAAAACTGGACAGGAGCCATCTGGAGCCGGACGAAGCCGAAGCCACCTTAGCTTGAGAACAACCCGGCTTTTAAGGCTGGCCTTCGATCAAACCCTTCAGGTTTTCAAGGCCTTGCTGATAGTCACGGCCGACGTATATTGAAGCGATCGGGCCCATGGCGCGGTTGATCGGATTGAGGCCGTGCTCAGCGTAGAAACCCCAGGTAACCTCTGTGCCGCCCTCAACAGCGCTCAGAAGAAAATAGGAATCCCCGCCGCCCATGCCGGTAAACTCGAGCCGCACATCAATGCGGTCCGGCGTGCTGGCGACGATTTCCTGATGCCCTGAACCCACGTCTTTATTGCCGAGCCAGGTCATGCGCGCGCCCACGCCGGAAACCGGTCCCTCATAGGTATAGGTCGCATTGGGATCCAGCGTCGCCCAGGGTGACCAGTCGTTGAAGGTCTGATAGGAATTAAGCTCCTTGTGAACCCTGTCTTTGGACGCGGCAATGACCACCGATCGCTCCACCTGCATGGATCCAGGCATAAGCATGGCCACCACAAGCGCCAGAACAATGACCCCGACAATCCCAATCGCGACTTTTTTCAGCATGAGCCCCTCCTTCTACCCTTGTCTAAGGATAGAGATTAACGCAAAAGCCCCGTCGCAGCCAGATCTGCCGGGCCGCAAAGCTGAACCCCGCCAAAGGCCCCGAAACATAAGGGATTCTTTGCCTTGACAGGGGCCTAATCCCGGCTATAGTGCGCGGCCTCCGGCAGGGTTTTTAAGGCCCGCCGCACCCAATTTTTATGGCCTGTTGGTGCTCGCGCCATTTCGGAAAAAGCGCGATTTTTCAAAGGCTTAGATGGAAAAAGACAATGTTTGCAGTCATCAAGACAGGCGGAAAACAATATAAAGTCGCCAAAGACGACGTGATCAAGGTTGAAAAGCTGGACACGGAAGCGGGCAAAAAAGTCAAAATCAAAGAGGTTTTGATGGTCGGCGAAGGCGCTGATGTCCAGGTTGGCGACCCCATGGTCAAAGGCGCGGAAGTCACCGCAGAGGTGCTCGAGCAAGCCCGCGACAAGAAGGTCATCATCTTCAAGAAAAAACGCCGCCAGAACTATCGCCGCAAGAAGGGTCATCGCCAGCACCTCACCGTGCTGAAGATCACCGGCATCAAAGCCAGCTAAGCGGCCCACGAAGAAGGAACTCACGACATGGCACATAAAAAAGCAGGCGGTTCATCCAGAAACGGTCGCGACTCAGCCGGTCGCCGTCTGGGCGTGAAGAAGTTCGGTGGCGAGCAGGTCATTCCGGGCAACATCATCCTGCGTCAACGGGGCACTAAATGGCACCCGGGTACTGGCGTTGGCATGGGCAAAGACCACACCATCTTCGCTGTCGAGGAAGGCACGGTGGAATTCAAGGCCAAAGCCAACAAGCGGACCTATGTCTCTGTTGTCCCGGCAAACTCCCCGGTAGCGGCTGAATAAGCGCTGGCGAAAAACGCCACGCTCGTGGCGAACAGAATTTCTAAAGGGAGAAGGTTCGCCTTCTCCCTTTTTCTTTGGGCAAAATGTGAAAAGGAGCCTGACCAATGAAGACATTAACAACTCAGCGCCTCGTCCTGCGCCCCTTTAAAATGAGCGATGCCCCAAGCGTCGCAACCCTCATTGGTAATTACGACGTGGCCAAAATGCTCTCCCGCGTGCCTTACCCTTATGCCCTGTCCGATGCGCAGGGGTTCCTAAAAATGCAGATTGAGGAATCCGATCCGCGCCGAAATGTCTTCGCCATTGAGGTGAAGGACGGTCCCGATGTCGCCGTCGGCGCCATTGGCGTCCACGGCGAAAACGAGCCCGATGGCCAGGCTGAGCTCGGCTATTGGATTGGCGAGCCCTATTGGGGCAAGGGCTATGTCTCAGAAGCCGCCCGCGCCGTTGTCGATTTTGCCTTTACTGACATGGGGCTCCACACCATCGTCGCCGGCCATTTTGTTGGCAACTTGGGATCGCGCAAAATTTTGCTCAAACTCGGATTTGAGGATGTGGACATCGCCAAGCGGCACTCCGCGGCCCGCGGCCAGGACGTCGATTGTGCTAATCTGGTGCTGCCGCGCGCAAAATGGGAGAGCGCCAAATGAGCCAGGATCTGGCGGACATTGTCACAGAAAGGCTGATCCTGCGCCCACCAGTGCCGGAGGATGCTTATGTCTTCAACCGCGAACTGGCCAAGTTTGAAATCTCTTCCAACCTGGCCCGCGTTCCTCACCCCTATCGGCTAATGTCCGTCGAAGATTGGTGGCATTTCAACTGGGATCGCAAATTCCCCGCTGAGGGCATCTGGCGGGTTATTTGCCGCCGCGACGACGCAAACCGGTCCTGCATCGGCAATTTCGCCATCCAGCCCGATATCCGGCCTGGCGCGGAAAGCCTCTGGTCTGCCGGCTACTGGATGGCCGAAGAGGCCTGGGGCCAGGGATATATGACCGAGGCCCTTGCGGGCGGCCTTACCTTTGTGAGAGAAACCTGGGATCCGGAAAAGATTGTCGCTGGCGCCTTTACGGATAATCCGGCATCCAGGCGGGTGTTGGAAAAGAACGGTTTTGTCATGACCCACGAAACCACCGAGTGGAGCGAGGCGCGCCAAACCAAAGTGCCCCATTGGAATTTTGAGCTTGTAAGGTAGATTGTCCTCATGAAATTTCTCGACCAGGCCAAAATCTTCATTCGCAGCGGCAACGGCGGCGCCGGATGTGTCTCCTTCCGCCGCGAAAAATATATTGCCTTTGGCGGCCCCGATGGCGGCGATGGGGGTCGCGGCGGCAGCGTCTTTGCCGAATGTGTCGACGGCCTCAATACCCTCATCGACTATCGCTATCAGCAGCACTTCAAAGCCGGCACAGGCACCCACGGCATGGGTAAAAACCGATCCGGTGCCGCGGGCGACGATGTCACCCTCAAGGTTCCTGTTGGCACGCAGATATTTGACGAAGACAACGAAACCCTGATCGCCGATCTAACCGAAGTGGGCCAAAAGGTGACCTTGCTCGAAGGCGGCAATGGCGGCTTCGGCAATGCACATTTTAAAAGCGCCACCAACCAGGCCCCTCGCCACGCCAACCCGGGACTGATCGGTGAGGAAAAATGGATCTGGCTGCGGTTGAAATTGATCGCCGATGTTGGCCTGGTCGGCCTGCCCAATGCTGGTAAATCCACATTTCTCTCCTCGGTAACCGCCGCCAAGCCCAAGATTGCCAATTATCCCTTCACCACCTTGCACCCGGGCCTCGGCGTTGTGGAAACCGACGGCGAGGGCTTTGTCATGGCCGATTTACCCGGCCTTATAGAGGGCGCACACGAGGGCGTCGGCCTTGGCCATCGTTTTCTCGGTCATGTGGAGCGCTGCTCGGTCATTGTCCATCTGATTGACGGCACCGAAGAGAGCCACACCCTGGAAGAGGCCTGGCAAACCATCCGCAATGAGCTGGAAGCTTATGGTGAAGGGCTCAGCGACAAGCCTGAAATCCTGGTCTTGAACAAAATCGACGCGCTTTCCCCGGAAGACCTGGAAGAAAAAGCAGAAAGGCTCGCGGCTCTCGCAGGCAAGAAACCTTTTCTCATGTCCGGCGTTTCTCACGAGGGCGTCGCAGAGGTTTTGCGCGCCGCCCGCCGGCAGGTCTACATCGCCAAAGGCTGGGAAGACCCCGAGGAAGATGAAGCCGCCGAAGCGGTCCAAGAGGGTTGGCAGCCATGAGCCAGCGCCTTTCACACGCCAGGCGCATGGTGATCAAGATCGGCTCAGCACTCCTCATTGACAAAAAAACCGGCGCCCTCAGGCAAGATTGGCTGAAGAGCCTGGCCGCCGACATCGCGGGCATGAAAGAGCGCGGCCAGGAGATTGTGATTGTCTCGTCCGGCGCCATCGCGCTGGGGCGCTCCCGTTTGGGCAAAAAAGGCGCCTTGCGTCTTGAAGAAAGCCAGGCGGCGGCGGCCATCGGCCAGATTGATCTGGCGCACGCCTGGTCCCGGGCCATGAGTGCCCACAACATGACCATCGCGCAGGTTCTTCTCACCCTCGGCGACACCGAAGAGCGGCGCAGATACCTCAATGCCCGTGGCACGATCGAAACCCTTCTCGGGCTGGGGGCCATTCCCGTTATCAATGAAAACGACACCGTAGCCACGACGGAGATCCGCTATGGCGACAATGACCGGCTCGCCGCCCGCGTCGCCAGTATGATTTCAGCGGACTGCCTGGTCCTTCTGTCCGATGTGGATGGCCTTTACCGGGAAAACCCTGCAATCAATCCTGACGCGGAGCATTTGCCCGAGGTCACCGAGATCACGCCTGCAATTGAGGCCATGGCCGCACCGCCCCCCGAGCGCTCAGAAACCAATCTCGGTTCCGGCGGCATGCAAACCAAAATCAGCGCCGCCAAAATCGCCACAGCCGCCGGCTGCCACATGGTCATTGCGAGCGGTAAAACCCTCGCCCCTTTAAGCGCCATCGAAACGGGCGCGCGCACCACCTGGTTCACCGCCCAGGACAATCCGCGCGCGGCCCGCAAGAGATGGATCGCCGGTTCCCTCTCCCCGCAGGGCACTTTGACCATTGACGCCGGCGCGGCCAAAGCTTTGCAAAAAGGAAACAGCCTTTTGCCAGCGGGGATCACCTCCTCAAGCGGCGGTTTTGATCGCGGCGATGCTGTCCTGGTAATCGGCCCGGACGGAGAGGAAATCGCGCGCGGCCTTTCTGCCTATCCGGCTGACGAGGCGCAGCAGATCATCGGTCTGAAATCAAGCGACATTGAAACCCGTCTTGGTTACCGTGGCCGCACGGCCATGATCCACCGCGACGACCTTGTTCTCACGGGATCTCAAATAACAACAAGAAAAGAGCCCGCCTAATGACCAACACGCCCCTTTCCAAGGTCATGCAAGAGATCGGCAAGCGCGCCCGCGCCGCCGCCGCCCAATTGGCTTTGGCCAGTGCGGAGGCAAAGAACCAAGCCCTTCACGCGATGGCCAGTTCGATCCGTGCACATAAGGATCAGATCCTTACAGCCAATGCCAAGGATATGGAAGCAGGCAATGCCAAGGGTCTTGCCAGCGCCATGCTCGACCGGCTGCTTTTGAATGATGATCGCATAGAGGCCATGGCCAATGGTATTGAGGCCATTGCCGCTTTCAAAGATCCCATCGGCGATGTGATGGCGGAGTGGACCGTGCCGTCTGGCCTCAAAATCTCCCGCGTGCGCGTACCGCTCGGCGTCATCGGCATCATTTACGAGTCCCGCCCCAATGTCACCGCCGATGCAGGCGCTCTTTGCCTCAAGGCAGGCAATGCCGCCATATTGCGTGGTGGCTCTGAGAGTTTTCATTCGTCCGGCGCCATCCACGCCTGCCTTGTTGAGGGCCTCAAAGCGGCAGGTCTTCCAGAAGCCGCCATTCAGCTCGTTCCCACCACAGACCGCGAAGCGGTGGGGGTGTTGCTGCGCGATATGGGGGCCTTTGTGGATGTCATCATCCCGCGCGGGGGGCGCAGCCTGATTGAGCGCGTCCAGACCGATGCCCGCGTACCGGTCATGGGTCACCTGGAAGGCATCTGCCATATTTACATCCATGAGAAAGCCGATTTGGAGAAAGCCATCGCGGTGACAGTCAATGCCAAGCTGCGCCGTCCCGGCATTTGCGGCGCGGCGGAAACCCTCTTGATTGACGAGGCGGCCCTGGGCTCGCACTTGGGGCCCATATTGGACGCTCTCATCGAAGGCGGCTGCGAAATTCGCGGGGATGAAGAGATTTGCGCCTTGGAGCCCCGCGCCAAACCGGCCACCGAAGACGATTGGTACACAGAGTATCTCGACAAAATCATTTCTGTGAAAACAGTGTCTGGTATCGAAGAGGCCATGGATCACATTCGCGCCTATGGTTCGGGCCATACAGAAAGCATTCTCACCGAGGATGAGGGGGCCGCCCACACTTTCCTTGCCAAGGTGGACAGCGCCATCGTGATGCACAATGCCTCCACCCAATTTGCCGATGGCGGCGAATTCGGCATGGGCGCGGAGATCGGCATCGCCACCGGCAAATTGCATGCGCGCGGCCCTGTCGGGGCCGCCGAGCTCACCAGCTACAAATATCAGGTGCGCGGAAACGGAACCACGCGGCCATGAGGATCACACGCCCCATAGCGGCGCATGGCGCCCGCATTGGACTGCTGGGAGGATCCTTTAACCCCGCCCACGCGGCGCATGTGCAGATTTCAGAGATCGCTCTACGGCGCCTCAAGCTGGATCAGGTCTGGTGGCTGGTCTCGCCACAAAACCCGTTGAAACCAACCGATGACATGGCACCCTTTGAAGATCGTTTCGAAAGCGCCCTCAAAATACTGCACCACCCGCGCATTCACGTGAGCGATTGGGAGATGCGGCACCATTCGCGCTTCACCGCCGAAACCTTGAGCACCCTGATCCGCCAATATGCAAAAATGAACTTCGTCTGGCTGATGGGCAGCGACAATCTGGCGACCATCCACACCTGGAACCGTTGGCGGCAAATTTTCAACACCATGCCGGTGGCTGTCTTTGCCCGGCCCGGCTCGCTGCGCCAGGCATTGGCCAGCCCGGCAGCACAAATCTTCGCTGGCACGCGGATCGCCCCGGAAGAAGCGGCCTTTCTGGCCGATCTTGCGCCTCCTGCCTGGGTCCTGCTCCAGGAGCGCCACAACCCCCTCTCCGCCACCGCCATTCGCGAGGGACGCCGCTGACCCGTTGCGAAAATGCCGCGCGCGGCAGGCCAAGAGGTGCAGAGGCCGCGCACAAGCCTTGGTCCACCGGACTAAAGGTGTTAATTTGACATCATGAGAGAGAGAAACCCTCTCTTCCCATGCGCTTTTAACAAGACCTCTCGAAAACCCAAGAGAGGCAGGAAATGGAGCCAGACCCTGAGCGAAGCCGCATCCAGTCGGTCCAAATCGACCCAAATTCTCGAACTCATTCTCAAATCTCTCGACGACGACAAAGCACAAGACATTGTCGCCATTGATCTGGCAGGCAAGACTTCCTTTGCCGATTCCATGGTTATTGCCTCAGGTCGGTCGCAGCGGCACGTCGGTGCCATTGCAGATCACCTGACCCGGGATCTCAAAGACGCTGGCTTTGGTAAGTGCAAGGTCGAGGGTATGCCCAACTGCGACTGGGTGCTGATTGATGCCGGTGATGTCATTGTTCACCTCTTCCGCCCCGAAGTGCGCGATTTCTACAAGCTTGAGCAAATGTGGACGATGGACCCAGCAAAAACCCCCGCAGAAACCGCAGCCGCACACTAGACACTTTCCTTCGCCGTCCAGTCGGCTATGCTCCAGGCAAAAGACTTGTCGGGAGGAAATCATGGGTCGATTACAAGATAAGGTTGCCGTTATTACCGGCGGCACCAGCGGCATTGGCAAAGCCACCGCCGAGCTTTTCATTGAAGAAGGGGCGAGGGTCGTCGTCGGCGATATATCTGACGACATCGGCGCGCGCATGGCCGCCGACTTCGGCGACAATTTCGCTTTCATTCACTGTGATGTCTCAAAGGAAAACGAGATCAAAGCCATGGTGGATCTGGCGGTCTCGAAATTTGGCCGCTTGGACTGTCTCTTCAACAATGCCGGCATGGGCGGCGAAGGAGGCTCCATCAACGACATGACCGTCGAAGGGTTCCACTCAACCGTGGATGTCCTGCTGCTTGGGGTCATGCTGGGCATCAAGTACGCGGCCCCAATCATGGCCGCACAAAACTCAGGCTCCATCATCAACACCGCCTCCATTGCAGGTGTTGGCTCGGGATATGGGCCGCACATCTATTCCGCCGCCAAGGCCGCCGTGCGCCATGTATCGGTGACCACGGCCTCAGAGCTCGCCAAGCACAATATTCGCGTCAATGCGATCTGCCCGGGCGGCATTGCCACCGCAATCTTCGCACGCGGCCTCAATTTGCCAAGCCAGCTCATGGAGACCATGGCCGAGGCCGTCAAGTCTGGTTTGGAAAACTGGCAACCGATCCCTCGGGTCGGCCTGCCGCGCGACATTGCCGAAGCCGCCCTTTACCTGGCCTCCGACGGCAGCTCCTTTGTCACGGGCCAATCTCTCATCGTCGACGGCGGTGCCACCCTCGGCCAACCCTACCCCAACTTTGAGGACAACCTCGGGGTCTTTGGCGGCATCATGGAATCCATGGTGAAAAAACTGGAAGAACTTGGCATTGAGCTGCCCGAAACAGAATAAGAGGCTCCCCTTTGAAAATTACCCTTCTGGCCGTTGGTCGCGGTAAAAAGGCGCCAGAGCAACAGCTCATGGAGCATTATTTTGACCGCTTCAATGCGCTTGGGGCGAGCCTGGGGCTGGGCCCTGTCCAGCTGATCGAAGTTGAAGAAAAGCGCCCCATCAAAGGCGCAGAACGCCAGCGCCGCGAGGCCGAACTCTTGGAAAAGGCTTTGCCCGCAGGCGCCCTTCGCGTGGCGCTGGATGAGCGCGGCAAAAACCCAACCTCTGTTGAATTTTCCGAGCTGCTCACCCGCGCCCGCGACAACGGTCAATCGGAGCTGGTCTTCATGATCGGCGGGGCGGATGGCTTCGATCGTGATTTTCTGGCCACCGCGCAGCAGAAGATTTCCTTCGGCAGAATGACATACCCTCACATGCTGGTCCGCGCGCTGCTGGCGGAACAGATCTACCGCGCCGCCACTATATTGAGCGGACATCCTTACCATAAGGACTGAAAGCCCTTACCTTCCCCCGGTCTCTTGGCTATAAACAGTCAAACGGGACACCCGTCAGGAAGAGTAGAATTAAAGATCATGACCGACACCGCCCTCAAACCCGTCAAAGGCCCTGTAGTTCTGTGCATCCTGGATGGTTTCGGCTACCGCGAGGAAGTCGAAATGAACGCCATCAAGCAGGCCCGCACGCCCAATTATGACCGTTATTGGGAGGAGGCCCCGCGCAGCTTTGTCGCCACCTCCGGCCTCAGCGTCGGCCTGCCAGAGGGTCAGATGGGCAATTCTGAAGTCGGCCATATGAACATCGGCGCGGGCCGTGTGGTCATGCAGGATTTGCCGCGCATCGACGCGGATGTGGCAAGCGGTGCTCTGGCGGGCAACCCCGCTCTTAAGGCCTTCGCCGCAACGCTCAAGATATCCGGCGGCGCTTGTCATTTGATGGGACTTGTTTCCCCAGGCGGCGTGCACGCCCATCAGGATCATATGGTGGCCCTTGCCAAAGCGCTTCAGGCAGAAGGGATCAAAGTCTGGGTCCACGCCATTTTGGACGGCCGCGACACACCGCCCCGCAGCGCCGCCGATTATCTCGCCAAATTCATCCATGATCTGGGCGGCAGCGCCGAGATCGCCACACTGACCGGTCGCTATTTTGCCATGGACCGGGACAAAAACTGGGACCGGGTGGAAAAAGCCTATCGGGTTTTCGCAGACGGCAAAGAGGCGCCTCTTTCTTTTGCGGATCCCATTGCCGCGATCAACGCTTGCTACAGCGAAGACATCACCGACGAATTTCTGAGCCCACAATCGGCACAAACTTACCCGGGCATGAATGACGGCGACGGCATTCTCATGGCGAACTTTCGCGCCGACCGCGCCCGAGAAATTCTGACCGCCTTGCTCGACCCTCTGTTTGACGGCTTTGCCCGTCCGCGTCCTATCAAATTCGCCGCCGCCCTGGGCATGGTGGAATATTCCGAAGCGCTCAATGAATTGGTGAAGACCCTCTATCCATCGCAGGACATTCACAACACCTTGGGAGAATGGACCGCCGCTCACGGCAAGCGCCAACTGCGCATCGCCGAAACCGAAAAATACGCCCATGTCACTTTTTTCCTCAACGGCGGCCGCGAAACCGTTTTTGAAAATGAAGAGCGCATCCTGATCCCGAGCCCCAAGGTTGCCACCTATGACCTGCAGCCGGAAATGTCTGCGCCGGAGGTCACCGACAAGCTGGTGGCGGCCATCAGATCCGGCAGCTTTGATCTCATTGTCGTCAACTACGCCAATGGCGACATGGTGGGCCACACAGGCATCATGCCGGCTGCTATCCAAGCGGTCGAAACATTAGACGCCTGTCTCGGCCGACTGGAAGCGGCGCTGAAGGAAACCGGCGGCGTAATGCTGATAACCGCCGACCATGGCAATGTCGAGTTGATGGAAGATCCAGAAACGCACGGGCCCCACACCGCTCATACCACCTTCGATGTGCCGCTCCTGCTGATCAACCAGGAAGTCCTGGGAAAGAGCGTCTCCTTGGAAAGCGGCCGATTGGCGGATCTGGCACCGACAACGCTTCAGCTCATGGGGCTCGCCATCCCGCCTGAAATGACTGGCCACTCGCTTTTGTCTGCGGATGTCGCCGCGACGGCGACCCCGCGCAAAAACACAGCCTGAGGACAAGACCCGCGTTGAAAAAGCTCGCCCGCCTGACCTGTCTGAGCCTGACTTTTTCAGTCGCGATGGGCGCGCTTGCCTGGGCACAGGACGTGGACGAATCCACTTACAAGCTCAACACGCTGCAAAAGCAAATGCGCGAAAGCGAAGAGCGGTCCTTAAAAATTCAGCGCGAAGCTG
Organism: Alphaproteobacteria bacterium; assembly: GCA_006226415.1. GTDB lineage: Bacteria > Pseudomonadota > Alphaproteobacteria > M2410 > M2410 > M2410. Next base: position 9,852 of record SBGZ01000016.1, on the reverse strand, counting down.
AGGCTGTCGCCGAAGAAACCGAGAAGCTGCGCCGCAATCTCGTTGGCTACGCCGCCAAGGTTCAGCAGCGCGAGGCTGAACTGACCGCAGCAGAAGAAGAGCTCAAGCGGTTAACGGTGCTGGAAGCGGAAAAATCCGAAAGCCTGAAAAAGAATTCCGAGGCTTTGGTCGAAACCCTCGCCGCTTTGCAGCTCTTGCAAAAAAATCCCCCTCCCGCTCTTTTCGTGCATCCCGACGATGCCGCCGAGGCCGCGCGTGCGGCCATTCTCATGAGCGAAATTGCGCCAGCCCTCAAAGAACAGGCCGATGCTCTGGCCAAAGAGATCGATGATCTCAGGCTCGCACGGGAGGCCGTCACCCACCAGCGCGCCACCCTGGCCCGGGCAGACGAGGACCTGGAAGCAGAGCGGCAACGCCTTGCCAATACCCTGGCCGAGCGAGAGAAGAAATACCGGGAGCTCTCCAAGCTTGCCGCCCTTGAAACTTCCGAACTCACCAAACTGGCTGGCAAGGCCGCATCAATCGAAGATCTGCTGAAGGAAATTCGCACGGTCGGCACCCGCGTCGCCCCGCGCCGCAAGCCCGTTCCCCCGCCCGAGGTAGAACCCTTACCCACGCCTCGGCCGTCACCCTTTAAGGATGAAACCCCCGTCGCCGCTGGCGGTCCCGCAGGCCGCGAGCTCACCTCCGCCCCCTTGCGGGCCTCTGCGGGCCTGAGCACAGCCAAGTTTTCCGCCGCCAAGGGCGCGATACGCCTGCCCGCGAATGGCCGCATGATTGCCAAATTTAACAGTCAATATGGAAAGGCCGGAAAAACCAAAGGCATCACCATCGCCACGCGCCCCGGCGCTCAGGTGGTAGCCCCGTTTGACGGCGAAATTGCCTTTGCCGGGCCTTATTTGGGATATGGGCAGCTCTTGATCATCTCGGCCGGAGAGGGATATCATCTGATCCTGTCCGGGTTTGAGCGTGTTGACGCCGTTGTCGGTCAACGCCTCCTGGCGGGGGAGCCTATCGGTCAAATGGGACCAGCGAAGGAAAAAACGGTCCAAAACAACAATTTGAACCCGCAAGGGTGGCCGGAACTCTACTTTGAGTTGCGCAAGGATGGACAAGCCTTCGATCCGGTGCCATGGTTGGCGCTGAAATAGCCTTTAAAGAGGCCTGTGTTAAGTAAAGGGATTTGCAATGAAAAAGCTGCTTTTGGGCGTCGCCATCGGGACTTTCTCGACCGCGGTCATATTGACGGTGCCCGTGGCACCCACCGCGAACGGCGGGACCGCCAACGCTTCCAGCACAAGCATTTACCGTCAGCTCGATCTGTTCGGCGATGTCTATGAGCAAATCCGCACCAAATATGTGGAGGAGGTGGACGACGAGGCCCTAATGGAATCGGCCATCGACGGCATGATGTCCTCGCTTGATCCCCACTCGTCTTATCTCAGCCCGGATGCTTTCACCGACATGGAAATTTCGACCTCCGGTGAATTTGGCGGCCTCGGCATCGAAGTCACCATGGACAAAGACATGATCAAGGTGGTGGCCCCCATTGACGATACACCGGCCTCGCGGGCGGGCATTCAGCCGGGCGACCACATATCTCACGTCGACGGTGTTTCGATTATCGGCATGTCCATGTCTGACGCCATCGACAAAATGCGCGGGCCAAAAGGAACCTCCATCACCATCACCGTCGTGCGCGGCGATGAGCCCCCCTTCGAGCTGACCCTTGAGCGCGCTGTCATCGCCATTGATGCGGTGCGGTCGCGCGTCATTGACAATGTCGGCTACATCCGCATCGCCACTTTCAGCCGCAAAGCGGATGCCGGTGTTCAAAAGGCCATGGCCCAGATGCGTAAAGAGCTGGGCTCGAAAATGGAAGGCGTTGTGATTGACCTGCGCTCCAACCCGGGAGGTCTTTTGGACCAGGCCGTTGCTATCAGCGATGATTTTCTGGAACGGGGCGAAATTGTTTCCACCTCCGGGCGGAACCCTCGCGACTCGCAGCGCCACAACGCAAGGCCCGGCGATCTGGCGGAAGGTCTGCCCATTGTCATCCTCATCGACGGCGGCTCGGCTTCTGCTTCTGAAATCGTTGCCGGCGCTTTGCGCGACCACCGCCGCGCCACGCTGATCGGCACCAACAGCTTCGGCAAAGGGACTGTTCAGACGGTTATTCCGCTTAACAATGGCAATGACGGCGCCCTGCGCCTGACTACCGCCAAATATTACACCCCGTCCGGGCAATCGATCCACGAGATCGGAATTGCCCCCGACATTGAGGTGAAATTCCCAGAGCCCGAGCTTGACCAGGACGGCCAACCGATCCCGATGGACGACATACAGCTCGACAAGGCGCTGGAAACCATTCACGGCCTGAACGGCAGCGCCCATCAAGCGGCGGCTGTCGTGAGCGAATAGGGAGGTTTACCTTTATTAACGAGGTGTAAACCAAATCAAACCATTGTGGCGGGCAGGATTTGTCAAAGAGTCCTGCCCCTTTTTTTGCACCGGGTGGCAGGACCGCATTCGCCAGAGGGTCTCACCTTGTCGCTCGTCCCCATCGATTATTTTGAAGAGCTCGATCACCGCTTTACGCCTCGTCGTCGGACGAAGAACACCTGGTCCCGAAACAGCACCGCCTTTGCCGCTGTGCTCTTGTCAATTGCAGCGCTCATCTTCGCCCTGATGCTGAAACAGTCGCCCTTGCCCGAGGGCAGCCGTGTGGTTTTGCGCCTTGAACCTCAGCCCGCCTCCCCGGTCCATGCGACAACCGAGAATCTGGATCTGACCAGCGCCGCCCCTGCGCCCGCGAGAAAGCCACAGGACGTCATCATCTACGCCGAACCCCAACCCCAGGAAACCACGGTAAAGACGCAAGTCGCGGTAGCGGCCGCAAAGGCGCCGGCTCCGGCAACGGCCAGCCAAAACACCGCCAAAAAACTCCGGCTTACAACAGCTCCGATCACTGCGGTCACGATGGCGGGCCCGGGCGGCCCTCTGCCGACCCTTGCAACGAGTGGCGCCACCCCGCTTGAGAGCTACGCCCGCCCCTTTGATGCGAGCGATACCCGCCCGCGAATTTATCTGGTAATCGGCGGCCTGGGCTTTTTTGACGAAGCCACAGACGAGGCCATCCAAGCCCTGCCCGATACCGTCACCCTGGGTTTCGCGCCCTATGGCGACAACCTGCAGGCCGCGGTCAATAAGGCCCGCGCGGATGGCCATGAAGTCGTCCTCGAAGTGCCCATGGAACCCTTTGCCATGGGTGGAAAAGAGCCGGGACCTCACACTCTCAAAGTTGATCCGGGTACAGAGCAAGCCATCAGCGATTTACATTGGCTGATGAGCCGCACCACAGGCTATGTGGGCCTCGTCAATTATCTGGGCGCGCGCTTTATGTCTCAGCCCGACAGCCTGACACCTGTCCTGGAGGATGTAAAATCACGCGGCCTCATGATATTGGATGACGGTTCCTCGCAGCGCAGCCAACTACCGCGCCTCGCCTCAGAGGTCGGTGCCCCTTGGGCGCTTAACCAGCGCACCATTGACGCAGAGCCCAGTCAGGCGGCCATCGACGAAAATCTGGTCTCGCTGGAGGCCCTGGCCAAAACCACTGGCGGTGTGGTGGCCATGGGCTATGCCTATCCTCTGACGTTGGAGCGCGTGGCAGCCTGGTCCAAAACCCTGGACGAAAAAGGCATTGTGCTCGCGCCCTTGTCAGCCCATGTTTTGAGCCCGAAAGAAAAACGCTTCAACGACTGAGCCCGCGCCCCATGAGCCACATTGATGTCAACGCCTTGCCCTACCGCCCCAATGTAGGAATTGTTCTGATCAACAAAGAGGGACTGATCTGGGCCGGCCAGCGGGTTCATGGTGTGCCTGGCGCAGAAGAAGCCTGGCAGATGCCCCAAGGCGGCATTGATGAGGGCGAGGACATTGAATCCGCCGCCTTCCGCGAAATGGAAGAAGAGATCGGCACCGCCAAAGCGCGGGTTTTGCGCGTTACGCGGGACTGGATCGCCTATGATCTGCCGCCGGAGCTGATCGGCAAGGCGCTGCGCGGCAAGTATCGCGGCCAGAAACAAAAATGGTTCGCCATGGAATTTTTGGGCGCCGATAGCGACATCAACATCCAAACGGAGGAGCCAGAGTTCCACACTTGGGAATGGCGCACCGCCGAATCCCTCCTGCGCGACATCGTCGAATTCAAACGCAATATCTACGCCCATGTTTTTGATGAGTTCCGGGATCTGGTGGAATAGGGCAGAAACTCAAAATTACAACCTCACTCGCGTCTGAGCTGCTTCCCATTTCAAAAAAGGTTACTTAGCTTCTCGACATGAAAGACCTTCGAGAATTTGTCGAGCGATTCTTAATTCTAGCTCGCCACCCACAGTTTATTCGTTTTGTGACAAACATCGCTATTCTCGCGTCGTTGATACCAATCATCTTCGTACTTCTATCTGAACAAGACGGTCTGCAAACGGTACTAGAGGTAATTAGAACAGAAGCGCCGCCAGCAATCACGGCATCAATCGCTGCATTGGCGGCCTTTGCATTAATCCATTTCTTCCGATCTATCATCGTTGCGGCATCAAAGTTTGTTGAAATTGATATGCTTGATAGATCAACCGACTTTGATGATCAGATTCAGCAGCTCACCGATCGAATCGACAATATTGAAAATCGCCCCTACGATGAACAAGCACCGTTGTCTGGCCTGGTCGCGACCAGAATTTTTTCATTAACAGCTGATGAACTTCAAAACTTGCTTCAACGAAAATTGATCGAGCGATACGGCTCCGATCCAGTTTCTCGCCAGTTTGACACACTAATTCAACAGATTGGATTCGTAAGAGATCGCGAAACTGTAAAAACTAACTTCAATTTGGTATTTGGATTACTTTTTGCATCCGGGTCAATTGGTGTTCTTGTGTGGGCCTTAAATGGGATTACAAGTGGCGGTAGCGCACTCCCACGTGAATCTATCTGGTTAACAGTAATCGCCAAATCATCGATCTCGATTCTAGCGGCTATCGTTTCACTCTTCTTTCTTCAGCTGTATCGCAACGGAGTGAACCATCGACAGTACTACCAAAATGAGATCACCAATCTTGTCTTGAGAAAAGTGGCTGTCATGCTCGCCCACACCTCGGAAAATTCAAAGAACATAGACAGGGTGATCAAATCATTAGCTCTCTCTGAGCGAAACTTTATTCTTCGAAAGGGTGAAACGAGCAAACAACCTGAAACCTCCACTGATCTAGCCTCAAAATGTCTAGACGCGCTGAACGCCGCCCTGAAAAAATAGAGGGGGCACGCCCTCCTCCACCCAAGTCACGAAGGGCAATATCTACGCCCATGTTTTTGATGAATTTGAGGATTTGCTGAAATAGCTTTCACCTTCTCTCTCAGGGAGAGGTCGTTCGACAACAAAAAAGGCCCGGATCTCTCCGGGCCTTTTTTCTATTCTTTTTGATCGCCTTAGAGCGAAGCGAGCGTGCTTTCCACGGCCTTCAGATGCGACAGGATTTCTTCTGCCAGCGCTTTCTCAAGTGCATTCTTGGCAACGGAAACATCTTCCTCGGCATCCTTGATCTTTTGCGCAAGGCCATCGCCGTGTAGCTCTTCAACCGGTTGCGCGTCTTCAGCCAGCACGGAGAGGCTGGACTGGGTTACCTCGGCAAAGCCGTGATAAACGAAATAACGCTTGGTCGCCCCGTCTTTGACGACGGTCACCAGACCGGGTCGCAAGCGCGCAATCACAGGCGCGTGGTTCGGCAAGACACCGAAGTCCCCTTCCGAGCCCGGAACCACCACGGAAGAAACCTCTTCCGAGACCAGTTCGCGCTCAGGCGAAACCAGGGAGAAAGTGAATGTGTCAGCCATGCCGTGAACTCCAGGTCAAATAGACTTAAGCAGCTTCCGCGGCCATGCGTTCGGCCTTGGCGATTGCATCTTCGATGGTACCGACCATGTAGAAGGCCGCTTCCGGCAGGTGGTCATAGTCACCGTCGCAAAGGCCCTTAAAGCCTTTTACCGTGTCTTTGACATCCACCAGAACGCCCGGAGAACCGGTGAAGACTTCCGCCACAAAGAACGGCTGGCTGAGGAAGCGCTCGATTTTACGCGCGCGTGCCACAGTGAGCTTGTCTTCTTCGGAAAGCTCGTCCATGCCCAAGATGGCGATGATGTCTTGCAATGACTTGTACTTCTGCAGGATTTCCTGAACCCGGCGCGCGGTCTGGTAATGCTCCTCACCAACAACACGCGGCTCAAGAATACGCGATGTAGAGTCCAGCGGATCCACAGCCGGGTAAATGCCTTTTTCCGAGATGGCACGGTTAAGAACCGTTGTCGCATCCAAGTGAGCAAACGAAGTTGCAGGTGCCGGGTCAGTCAAGTCGTCGGCCGGAACGTAAATCGCCTGTACCGAGGTAACCGAACCCTTAGTCGTGGTCGTGATGCGTTCCTGCATCTGGCCCATGTCGGTCGCCAGTGTCGGCTGATAACCCACAGCCGAAGGAATACGGCCAAGAAGCGCGGACACCTCAGAACCGGCCTGGGTGAAGCGGAAGATGTTGTCGACGAAGAAGAGCACGTCCTGACCCTGATCACGGAAGTGCTCCGCAACGGTCAGACCCGACAGTGCCACACGTGCACGGGCCCCGGGAGGTTCGTTCATCTGACCGAAGATCAGCGAACATTTGGAGCCTTCGCCGCCGCCCGGCTTGTTCACGCCGGATTCGATCATTTCGTGGTAGAGGTCGTTCCCTTCACGGGTCCGCTCACCAACGCCGGCGAACACAGAGTAACCACCGTGTGCCTTGGCAACGTTGTTGATGAGTTCCTGAATAAGAACCGTTTTGCCCACGCCGGCACCGCCGAAGAGGCCAATCTTACCGCCCTTGGCGTAAGGTGCCAGAAGGTCCACAACTTTGATGCCGGTCACCAGCATTTCAGCTTCCGTGGACTGCTCCACAAATTCTGGAGCTTCCTGGTGGATCGCGCGGCGGAGTGAGGTTTTCACCGGACCCGCTTCGTCAATGGGCTCACCGATCACGTTCATGATTCGGCCCAGCGTTTCATCCCCCACCGGAACCTGGATCGGCTCGCCGCTGTCGGTCACTTCCTGACCGCGCACCAGGCCTTCCGTGGAGTCCATGGCGATGGTACGAACCGTGGATTCTCCAAGGTGCTGTGCCACTTCCAGTACCAGGCGGTTGCCCTGGTTGGTGGTTTCAAGCGCATTCAAAATCGACGGCAGAGCGCCACTAAATTGAACGTCCACCACAGCCCCAATCACCTGGGTAATTTTGCCGATGGATTTATCAGTCATGTCGAACTCCTAAGTTCTTTTTCTTCCTCAAAGCGCTTCTGCGCCCGAGATAATCTCAATCAATTCTTTTGTGATCTGCGCCTGACGCGAGCGGTTATAAAGAATGGTCAGGCTATCAATCATTTCGCCAGCATTACGGGTCGCATTGTCCATGGCGGACATCCGCGCGCCTTGTTCACTGGCGCCATTTTCGAGCAGAGCCTTAAAGACCTGTACCGACACATTGCGCGGCAGGAGGTCGCTCAGGATCGCTTTTTCGTCCGGCTCATAATCATAAACATGAACCGTCTTGTCTTCGTCATTGTCGGCTGTCGGGAAGAAGGCCGGAATGATCTGCTGGGCTGTCGGCACCTGAGAGATCACCGACTCAAACTTGTTGTAGAAGATTGTGCAGATATCAAATTCATCAGCTTCAAACATGGTGATGAGCTTGGCGCCGATATCATGCGCATCCGCAAACCCGATCTGGCGCACCGCCGAAAGATCCACCACATCAACAATGTCAGCCTGGAACTCACGTTTCAGCGCATCATAACCCTTTTTGCCAACGCAAAGGAGTTTAACGTCCTTGCCTTGAGCCTTCAGCTCAAGTGCCTTGGCGCGGGCCAGTTTCGAAATCGACGAGTTGAAACCACCGCAAAGACCGCGCTCAGCCGTGGCAACCACCAGAAGATGGCGATCGCTCTTGCCATTGCCGGCCAAAAGCGCGGGTGCACCCGGCATTGTGGCCATGGCCGCGGCCAGATTGCCCAACACCGCATCCATGCGCTCCGAATAAGGCCGCGCGGCCTCGGCAGCATCCTGCGCCCGGCGCAGCTTCGCCGCTGCCACCATCTGCATGGCCTTCGTGATCTTCTGCGTGTTTTTAACGCTGTCGATCCGGTTTCTAAGTTCTTTAAGGCTTGCCATCAGGCCCCTCTTTAAGACTTGGAAATGAGCTTACGCAAAGTGAGCCGCGTAAGCGTCAACAGCCTCTTTCAATTTCTCTTCAGTATCCGGTGACAGCGCTTTTTCATCGCGAATGCTCTTGAGCACACCGGAAGCTTTCTCATGAACGTGGCGCAAGAGACCTTCTTCAAAGCGGCCCACATCAGCAGCCGGGATTTTGTCGAGGTAGCCGTTCACGCCGGCGTAGATGGAAACAACCTGCTCTTCAACGGCGAGCGGCGAGAACTGAGCTTGCTTCAAGAGCTCGGTCAAACGCGCGCCCCGATTAAGGAGCTGCTGGGTTGCCGCATCAAGGTCCGAACCGAACTGCGCAAAAGCCGCCATTTCGCGGTACTGCGCCAACTCACCCTTAATCTTACCAGCAACCTGCTTCATGGCTTTCACCTGAGCGGCCGAACCCACACGAGACACCGACAGACCCACGTTGAGCGCCGGGCGGATACCTTGGAAGAAGAGATCCGTTTCCAGGAAGATCTGACCATCGGTAATCGAAATCACGTTGGTCGGGATGTAAGCGGAAACGTCGTTCGCCTGAGTTTCAATGATCGGCAGCGCGGTCAGAGAACCGGCACCGTTTTCTTCATTCATCTTCGCGGCCCGTTCCAGAAGACGGGAGTGGAGATAGAAAACGTCACCCGGATAGGCTTCACGCCCTGGCGGACGACGAAGCAGAAGCGACATCTGGCGATAAGCCACAGCCTGCTTGGACAGATCATCATAAACGATCATCGCATGCATGCCGTTGTCGCGGAAATATTCACCCATGGTGCAGCCGGCAAAAGGCGCCAGGAACTGCAGCGGTGCAGATTCAGAAGCCGTCGCGGCGACAACGATGGAATATTCCAGCGCGCCGTTTTCTTCCAGCGTCTTGACGATCTGCGCAACCGTTGAACGTTTCTGACCAATAGCAACATAAACGCAATAAAGCTTGGCGCTCTCGTCATCAGATTTGTTGACTTCTTTCTGATTGAGAATCGCGTCAATCGCCACCGCGGTCTTACCGGTCTGACGGTCGCCAATGATCAGCTCACGCTGGCCGCGGCCAACCGGGATCAGGGCGTCAATCGCTTTGATGCCGGTCTGCATCGGTTCGTGCACGGATTTACGGGGGATAATGCCCGGTGCTTTGACATCCACCTGGCGGCGCTCGGTGGCCTCAATCGGGCCCTTGCCGTCAATCGGATTGCCGAGCGGGTCAACAACGCGGCCAAGCAGGCCTTTGCCAACCGGCACGTCCACAATGGCTGACGTCCGCTTAACGGTGTCGCCTTCTTTAATCTCCCGGTCAGAACCGAAGATCACGACACCGACATTGTCCTGTTCCAGGTTCAGGGCCATGCCCTTAATGCCACCTGGAAACTCGACCATTTCACCGGCCTGCACATTGTCCAGTCCATAGACCCGCGCAATACCGTCACCAACGGAAAGCACTTGTCCGATTTCAGAAACCTGAGCTTCTGCGCCAAATCCTTTGATTTGTTCCTTGAGGATCGCAGAAATTTCAGCGGCCTGGATATCCATCAGCCTACCTCTTTCATTGCAATTTTGAGATTGGAAAGTTT
>SBGZ01000009.1 GCA_006226415.1 Alphaproteobacteria bacterium | reverse complement strand
CGCGACGAGCTGGGCTGCGGCATTTTTCTGGTGAGCCATGATCTTCACTTTGTCATGGCGGCCACAGATCAGGTGATTTGTCTCAATAAACATGTGTGCTGTGCTGGCCAGCCAGAGGTGGTGCAGAAGCATCCGGAGTTCTTGCACCTCTTCGGGCCGCAGGCGGCGCGAGAAATCGCGGTCTATTCCCATGATCATGATCATGAACACGGGATTGGCGGTGAAGTGGTTGCGTCTGACGAAAGCGGGGCCCCATGAGTTTTTTGCTTTACGCTTTGATCGGTGGCGGCGCCGTGGCGCTGGCGGCCGGGCAATTGGGCCCTTTCGTGATCTGGCGGCGCATGTCCTATTTTGGCGATTCCCTCGCCCATAGCGCCCTTTTGGGGGTCGCGCTGGGGCTCATCGCCGGCATCGGCGTCAGTCTCGGCGTATTGATAACGGCGGCGGCTTTTGCCGGTCTGCTGGTGACACTTGAGCACCAAAGACGCCTGGGGATGGATGCGCTTCTGGGCATTTTTGCCCACGGCTCCCTGGCGCTTGGGCTTTTGGTCCTGGGCATGGCAGGTGGTTCTCAAGTGGATCTCATGAGTTTTCTGGTGGGAGATATTCTTGCAGTTTCGCGCCAGGATGCCCTTGTGATGGTGGCGATGAGCCTGATCGTCGTCCTGGGGCTGCGATGGATCTTTGACGGGCTGTTGAGCCTGTCGATCCATGAGGAGCTGTCTCTCGCCGAAGGGTGGCCGGTTTTGCGCACCCGCCTTATTTTTATGGGGTTGATGGCTTTCTTTGTGATGAGCGCGATCAAAGTGGTGGGGGTTCTGCTTATTTCATCTTTGATGATTATTCCCGCGGCCAGCGCCAGAGCGATCAGCCGCTCGCCGGAAATGATGTGCTTGAGTGCCAGTTTGATCGGGCTGCTTACGGTCGGCGGCGGACTTGGCCTGTCTTTTGTTCTTGATGCGCCTGCCGGGCCGGCAATCGTGGCAGTCGCGCTTGCCTTTTTCGGCGTCTCGCTCCTCATGCCCAAGCTTCAACCCGATCGGGGTTAAGGTTTTTTCGAGCTGACAATTCATCAGTCTGGAAATTTTCTTATGGTTTGCCGGGGGCTAAGGAAATAATCCGAAAGCTGAGAATTATTTGCCCAAAAACCGTGCAAAACGGTGGCATCGGCGGCCAACTGGCGCTATGTGTTCGGTGAAACCGGTCGGTGGTCGACCCAGCTCTTTTCCCAGGTGCGCATCATATGGCAACGCGTTCACAGGAAACGCAGGACAACCAGTCAAATTATCTGGCGGCAAACGCCACGCTGGTTGCGAAAATCTGTTCCTTTCAAAGCAATGATTTGAGTGAAGTTGAGCACAAGGCTCTGTGCGAGTTCCTTGCCAAGCTCTATTCCAATATTCCCAGCGAAGATATTGCCGGGGTGTCGGTGGAGCGGCTCAGAGCCAAAGGCATGTCCTTTTGGGATTTTGCGCAAGAGCGGGTGCGGCGCGGCGATGGCTTTGTGCCCAAGGTTCGGGTTTTTAATCCAGATGCTGAGGCTGACGGCGGCGGGTCCGCGCATACGGCCGTTGAAATCATATGCGATGACATGCCCTTCATCGTGGCCTCGGTTATGGCCGAGATTACGGATCAGGACCTGGAAATCGAATTTCTCAGCCATCCGATTGTCGAGGTCTACCGGGACGCTCGGGGATTGCGTCAGGTCGAGTTGGCGGCGGATCACGAAGACGGCGTGTTCAACCGCGAATCCATGATCCACATGGAAGTCTCCTTTTTGCCGGACGAAGATCAGTGCGCGGCTCTGGCGGAATCTATTGAAGCGGTTTTGGCTCATGTGGTGCTGGCGGTAACCGACTGGAAGCCGATGGATGCCCGCTTTAGCGAGACATTGGCCGAGATGGAAAATAGCCAGGGACATATCTCGGACGAAGAATTTCAGGAAACCGCGGCCTTTCTCAATTGGTTGTCCCACGACCACTTTCTGTTTTTTGGCGCGCGGGATTATGTCTATGAGGGCGGCGAGCAGGATGGCGAGCTGATCGCCCTGGATGAAACCAGCCTTGGAGTGCTTAAAGATCCTTCCGTTGTGATTTTGCGCCGGGCCGGAGAGCCGCGCCATACGTCACCGCTCATTCGCGAAGCCCTGATGCAGCCGTCACCCATAACCGTGACAAAATCAAATAGCCGCTCGTTGGTGCATCGACGCGCCTATATGGATTTCATCGGCGTTAAGACCTATACGCCGGAGGGCAAACTTAAAGGTGAACGTCGCTTTGTCGGACTGTTTACATCGGGCGCCTACAACAGCTCGGTGCGGGACATTCCGTTTCTTCGCCATAAGGCACAGCGCGTCATTGAGCGCTCAAGTTTTGCCTCTGGATCGCATGACGCCAATGCGCTGCAGAACATTATCGAAACATTCCCGCGGGATGAACTGTTCCAGATCGATGTTGAAGATCTCGGTGAAACGGTCCACGGGATTTTGCGGCTGGCGGAAAGGCCGCGCGCCAAGGTCTTTTTCAGACGCGATAATTTCGACCGCTTTGTTTCTGTTCTGGTCTATGTGCCGCGTGAGCGCTTTTCGTCACGCCTTCGCAAGCGGGTCGGTAAGCATTTGGCGGAAGCTCTGCACGGCCGTCAATCTACGTTCTATACCCGGATGGGTGATGAACCTCTTGCGCGGGTCTATTATATTATCGGGCGATCTCCCGGGGCGCCGGATGGTCTCGAAGATGAGACTCTGGAGGCCGAGGTCATTGATCTCATCAGATCTTGGACCGATAAGTTGGAGAACGAGCTCGGTCGTCGTTGGCCGGTTGCCACAGCGGATCGTTTGGCGCGGCGTTATCGCGATGCTTTTTCAGAGGCCTATAAGGAGAGCTTCTCAGCTCCCGAAGCCGCTGATGATATAGAGATCCTGGAGGCCCTGGGTGAGGCGCGCGCCATTGATGCCCATTGCAATCGCGCGGAGGGTGATCCCGATTATGCTTTCCGTCTAAAGCTTTACCATTGCGGCGAAGCTCTGGCGCTTACAGATGCGATGCCCATTTTGGAAAATATGGGTCTTAATGTTATCTCGGAATATACTTACCCGGTTAAGCGCTATTTTAGCAGCCGGGAAGAGGATCAGCAGCCGGTTTGGGTTCATCAGTTCTATGTTGAGCAAAACAACAATGGCGCAGTCGATCTCTCGGTCATGCAAAACTATCTCGTCCCGGCAGTTCTGGCTGTTTGGGCCGATGATGCTGAAAACGATGGCTTTAACCGTCTTGTGATCAGTCCCGGCATGGCCTGGCGTGATATTGTGATCCTGCGGGCCTTGGCAAAATATCGGCTGCAAACAGGCATCACCTATTCACAGGCCTATATGGAAGAGGCTCTGGTTGAAAATGCCAAGATCGCACAATTGCTGATCGATCTTTTTACCAGTTTGCACAATCCGGCTTTGGACGTTTCGGTCCAAGAACGGCGGGACCGCGCGGCGGTCGTTCGGCAGAAAATCCTGAAGGCACTGGAAGAGGTGGCGAGTTTGGATCAGGACCGGATCATCTCGCGCCTGCTCAATCTGATTGATGCGATTACCCGCACGAATTTTTTCCAGCCGGGCCCCGACGGTGTTTCCAAGCCTTATGTTTCTTTCAAGCTCGACTGCGAGAAAGTAGAAGACCTTCCTGAACCGCGTCCCCATGCGGAGATTTTTGTTTATTCGCCGCGGGTGGAAGGTGTGCATTTGCGGGGTGGGCCGGTGGCGCGTGGCGGTTTGCGCTGGTCGGATCGGCGTGAGGATTTCCGCACGGAAGTGCTGGGCCTTGTGAAAGCCCAACAGGTGAAGAATTCCGTGATCGTGCCGCAAGGCGCTAAAGGCGGGTTCTTCCCGAAGGCCTTGCCCGCACGCGGCACGCGAGAGGAAATTCAGGCCGAGGCCATTGAAGCCTATAAGACTTTCGTGCGCGGGCTCTTGGACATCACAGACAACCTGCCGCTCGCGGTGGGTTCAGAAGAGGTGATCCGGCCTGACCAGGTTGTTTGCTACGATGGCCCCGATCCCTATCTGGTTGTCGCTGCAGACAAGGGCACCGCAACATTCTCTGACATTGCCAATTCAGTGTCGGCGGAATATGGCTTCTGGCTTGGAGATGCTTTTGCCTCGGGTGGATCTGTTGGCTATGACCATAAGGCCATGGGCATTACCGCGCGGGGGGCCTGGGAGGCCGTTAAACGGCACTTCCGTGAAGTCGGCAAAGACATTCAGAATGAGAGCTTTACCGTTGTCGGGGTTGGCGACATGTCCGGTGATGTGTTTGGCAACGGCATGTTGCTCTCCAGACATATCAAGCTTGTGGCGGCATTTGATCATCGTCATATCTTTATTGATCCGACGCCGGATGTGGATGTGACCTATGCGGAGCGCAAACGATTGTTTGAAACGCCGCGTTCGTCCTGGAATGATTTCAATCGCGACTTTATCTCTCAAGGCGGCGGAATTTTTCCACGCGATGCGAAGTCGATTCCTGTCAGCGGCGAAATGGCGGAACTGCTCAATATCGCGCCAGGCAAAATTACGCCCGTGGATCTTATGCAGGCGATTTTGAGAGCTAAGGCGGATCTCATGTGGTTCGGCGGCATCGGTACCTATGTGAAGAGCGAAGAAGAAAGCGCGGCGGATGTAGGGGACCGTACGAATGACGCCATTCGAATTAACGCGCGCGAACTGCGGGTTCAGGTCGTTGGTGAGGGCGCCAATCTTGGTTGTACCCAAAGGGGCCGCATGGAGTTTGCCAGACATGGCGGCCGGATCAATATGGATGCGATCGACAATGCGGCGGGTGTCGATTGTTCAGACCATGAAGTTAATATCAAGATCTTGATTGATGCCGCTGTGGCGTCGGGCAAGCTTTCGGTTGAAGAGCGGTCTGATCTGTTGGCGGCGATGACCGACGAAGTGGCGGAGCTGGTTCTTAAAAATCATTATGAACAAACGCTCGCCTTGTCTGTCGCAACGTCTAGCGCCCATGGGGACCGCGATTCCGACGGGCGGCTCATGCGCGCCCTGGAGGCTCGGGGACGGCTTGATCGTGCCCTCGAATTTTTGCCGAGTGACGAGCGCTTGAAGGAAATGGCGGAAGCGGGACACGGTATGGCGCGTCCGGCGCTTGCCGTGCTCATGTCCTATGCCAAGATTGATCTGTTCAACCGCATTCTCGACAGCGAGCTGCCTGAGGACCCGGCCCTGAATGATTTGCTGGTGCAATATTTCCCAAAGGTTCTGGCTGAACGTTTTCCCGAAGAAGTTCATAACCACCGGCTGCGGCGCGAAATTATTTCGACAGAGCTGGCCAATCGCATGGTCAACATCGGCGGCATTACCTTTGCACATCGGTTGGTCGAGCTGACCGGTGCGCGGATGAGCGATGTGGCGCGTGCTTTTGTCGTCAGCTGTCAGCTCTTTGATGTGCTCGAACTGCGCCGCCGGATCAATGGATTTGACAATCAGATTTCGGCTGCTTTGCAGACAGACATGCACACCGAGATCATTGGTCTGTTGCGCCAACAGGTGTCCTGGCTTTTGTCTATGGGGCGGCTGTCCGACATTCGCGAAACAACAGAGCGCTACAGGGCAGGAATCAAGGCAGTTCATGATGCCCCGCGGTCCGTGGTAATCGGATTTGAAGTCGGGGCGATTGAGGCGCGGGTCAATCATTTCACCGATGCCGGTGTTGATCATGATCTTGCCTCGGATATTGCGATTCTGCGACCCATGGCGGCGGCGGGCGATATTGTTGAGCTTGCCGAGTGTTCCAGGCTGGATATTGAACAAGTGGCGAGCGCTTACTTCCTGATCGGTGCTGAACTCAGGCTGGATCGGCTGCGCGCGATTGCGCGGCAACTCTCCTCGACGGAGCATTATGACCGTCTCGCCATCAAGCGATTGGTCAATGACCTTGCTCATTATCAGCGTCAGGTTGGCGAACATGCCCTGACCAGCCGCACTGAGAAAACGGGAAATGAGCGCGTCCATGCCTGGCTCCTGGCGCATGGCGTGGAGGTCGGGCGGTTCCGTCAGCTCTTTGACGAGCTGGAGACGGCCGGAGGTCTCAACATTGCCAAATTGTCACTGCTTTCGAGCCAAATGCACGACCTTGTACAAAGTCTGCGCAAAGCCTAACCTTTTCTCCCAGACACCGGGGAGGCAAGGGACATCGGATGAGTGATGAAGCGATTGGAAGCCAGGGGCTGAATGCGCTGGGCGGCGCGCCAGCCGGGCGGCGGGGTCAGTTCAGCTGGGCCATGTTTGACTGGGCCAATCAGCCTTATTTTACAATTGTCACCACCGCGCTTTTTGTACCCTATTTCGTCAATGGCTTTATTGGCGATGAAGTGCGGGGCCAGGAGATCCTTTCCTACACGCTTGCCTTTAGTGGCGGGCTGATTGCGATCCTGGCGCCGATTTTGGGGGCGATTGCCGACCAGAACGGGCGGCGAAAACCTTGGATCGCCTTCTTGTCGGTGATCTTTTTCCTATCTTGTTTTGGGCTTTGGTGGGCCGCGCCCGGCGCGCCGCACGGTATTTTTTCAACGATCATCTTTATGGTTCTCGCCGCTGTCGCGATGGAAACCGCCGTGGTGTTTAATCATGCCATGCTGCCCAGCGTTGCGCCAGCACGCGCGATGGGTTGGCTTTCGGGGTTTGCGTGGGGGCTTGGCTATTTCGGCGGTATCGTGGCTCTGTTGCTCATCCAATGGTTCTTAATTTTTCCAGGTCAGATGGATCTGCCTGGCGTGCCCACGGTACCCCTGTTTGGTCTCGAGGCGGATCAATTTGAGCCGGAGCGCTTGACAGGTCCTATTGCCGCCATCTGGTATGCGGTGTTTGTCTTGCCGATGTTTTTCTTCACCCCGGACCGTGCCCCTTCGCGCAAAGGCGCGGCGGCTGCGGTGCGCGATGGTATCAAAAGCCTGGGGCAGACATTGGCGCAGGCGCGGCGCTACTCAAATATCGTGCTCTTCCTGCTTGGGCGCATGATCTATAACGATGGACTTGGGGCAGTTTTTTCATTTGGCGGGGTTTATGCGGCGGCGGTTCTGGGCTGGGGGTCGCTTGAACTTGGTACCTTTGGGCTCGTTATGTTGGTCTTCGCGGGGGTTGGCTGTCTCATAGGCGGCTGGCTGGATGATAAGATCGGTTCCAAGCCCACGATCGTCCTTTCCGTTCTGACACTTGCGATTGGCGCTCTGGGGCTCGGCTCGGTGGGTCCCGATACGATTTTCTATGTCATCAAGGTGACACCGGTCCAGGATGTTCCGGGTATTTTCATGAGTGCGCCGGAGAAGGTCTATATGCTTTTCTCTGTCATCATGGGGCTTGGCATGGGACCCACCCAATCGGCGAGCCGCACCATGATGGCGCGTTTGGCGCCGCCGCATATGATCACTGAATTCTTCGGACTGTTCGCGCTTTCAGGCAAGGCGACCGCCTTCCTGGCGCCGCTCCTTATCGGTCTGGCGACAACGGTCACACAGGATCCACGGGTCTCGATGATTGTCATCCTCGCCATGCTCGTGGTGGGGCTTATCCTTCTCTTGCCGGTCCGGGAAGAGCGAGTGACTTAATTTGCTCACGCCAAGACGCCTGCGCGTCCGGCTCCGCGGGGGGCGACCCCTCATCCCCCAAAGGCCTGTCGGCCTTCGGTCCCCCTTCTCCCTTAAGGAGGATGTTTATCAGTGCCTGAAGTGGCGCATGCCGGTGAAGACCATGGCAAGGCCGGCTTCGTCGGCGGCGGCGATCACTTCGTCATCGCGGATCGAGCCACCGGGCTGAATGACAGAAGTTGCGCCCGCTTCAACAGCGGCCAGAAGGCCGTCCGCGAAGGGGAAGAAGGCATCGGACGCGACGGCGCTGCCGATGGTTTTGACCTCGGAGAGGCCAAGCTCCTTGGCGGCGTCTTCGGCTTTGCGCGCAGCAATGCGGGCGGAATCGATGCGGCTCATCTGACCGGCGCCAATGCCCACCGTGGCGCCGTTTTTGGCATAGACAATGGTGTTGGATTTCACATGCTTGGCCACGCGGAAGGCAAAGAGAAGGTCTTCCAGTTCGGCTTCGCTCGGCGCACGCTTGGTGACGACTTTGAGGTCAGCCTTTGATACGCGCCCCGCATCCCGGCTTTGAACCAGCAAGCCGCCAGCAACGGATTTGAGGAAAGTGCCGGGCGCGATGGGGTCGGGCAGGCCGCCGGTCAAAAGTAGGCGCAGGTTTTTCTTTTTGGCGATGATCTCACGGGCCGCTTCATCAGCCTCCGGGGCAATAATCACTTCGGTGAAGATTTTGGAAATCTCTTCAGCGGTCTCGGCGTCGAGGGTGCCATTGAGAGCAATGATGCCGCCGAAGGCGGAAGTGGAATCGCAGGCGAGGGCCTCCAGATAGGCTTGTTTTAATGTGGCGCCTTTGGCAACGCCGCAAGGGTTGGCGTGTTTGATGATGGCGACAGCCGGGCTGTCTGCGGGATCAAATTCGGCGACCAGCTCAAAGGCGGCATCGGTGTCATTGATGTTGTTGTAGGAAAGTTCCTTGCCTTGCAATTGCCGGGCGGTGGCAACGCCGGGCCGCTGTTCGCCGGTCAGATAAAAGGCTGCGCTCTGGTGCGGGTTTTCGCCGTAGCGCAATGTCTGGGCGAGGGTGCCAGCAAAAGCTTTGCGCTTGGGGGCGGTCTCACCGATCTCAGCCGCGAACCAATTTGAAATGGCCGCGTCATAGGCGGCGGTGCGGGCATAGGCCTTTTGCGCCAGGTGGCGACGTGTTTCATGGGTTGTGGCGCCGCCAGTGGTGCTCATGTCCTTGAGCACCAGTTCATAATCTTCGGCGTCCACCACAACGGTCACCGAGCGGTGGTTCTTGGCGCCAGAGCGGATCATGGCCGGGCCGCCGATATCGATGTTTTCAATGCAGGTGTCGAAATCAGCGCCGCTCTCGACAGTGGCCTCAAAGGGATAGAGGTTGACCACGAGAAGGTCGATAGGGGTGATGCCGTGTTCGTCCATCGTGGTCCTATGGACGTCATTGTCACGCAGCCCTAAAAGCCCGCCGTGCACATTGGGGTGCAGTGTTTTGACCCTTCCATCCATCATTTCCGGAAAGCCCGTAACATCGGATACGTCTGTCACCTTAAGGCCCGCTTCGCTGAGCGCCCTGGCGGTGCCTCCGGTCGAAAGGATTTCAACGCCATGGCCCGCGAGCGCTTTGCCGAAATCAATAAGGCCGGTTTTGTCGGAAACGGAAATAAGCGCGCGTTTGATCGCGACTTGGTCGGGTGCGGTCATTGGATCTTCTTCAGTGTCATGGGATCAGGGGCGATCTAGGGGTCTAGCAATGGCGGTGAGGTAACACACATCGCGCCCCGCCTCAAAGGCAGAGTGCGCTCACTGACCTTTTTTCTTACCCTTTGTCGGCATCCAGGCAGCGGAAGGCCCAATTGACACGGGTTGAATTGTCGGCCGGGCGGGCCGTTACCACAATCTGGCTGGTTCGCCGCAGCGTTTCACCATCGGTGATGTAGATGCTCTCTTCGATCGAGATTTCGCCGCCCTTGGCGCGAAACTGCCAGCCCTGGCGATTTGGCAGAAGCAACAGGACGTGCGACCCGTCGCGGGCCAGAGAAGCGCGCACATCCGGGTGTAAATGGAAGCGAACGGTTGCGCTTTCGGCCCCTTCGCGGGCGAAACGACCATCCTGGGCGATTAGTTGATCTTCGCCGCGCACATCCATGCCATCGGCGGCCAGGAACAGGCGCCGTTCATGGAGCAGGCCAAAATCCTCTACATAGCCGTCGTGGCTTGTGTTGAGCCAGATGCCCAGGTCTTTCTCGTGGCGGGTGCTCTCGACGATGGTGGGTCCGCCGGAAATGCGGGGTCCGAGAAGATTGCGCGTCCAGGTGCCGGTGACAAAATCCGCGCTTGAGGCCTGGCTGAGGCCGAGGGTTGAGTGAGCCGCGGTGGCGCGCATCGCTTGCCGCCAGGACGGCCCCTTCACCAGCATGGCACCGCAATTGGTGATGAGGCGGTGACGGCCGGAACTCATTTCAAAGGAAAGACATCCCGCGTGGGCATCGGTTGAGAAGGCACCCACGGGCGGCGCGCCTGTATCGACAATGAGTAAGGTTTTTTTGGCCGCCAGGCGCTGGTAGCCGGAATAGGACAGAGAGGCCAAGTGGGCCGCGCGCGCGGGCCCACGGTTTACCGGGCGGGTGAGTTCGGCAGCTTTCTGCAGGGCTTTGTCATCGCCAATGCCACCGCCGTTGAAAAGCGCCAATCGACCATCGCCGTGGCGGAAGAAGTCCAATGCCGGGCCCATGCGATCCATGACGTGTATAAGCCCGCTTGGCATGTGCTGGCCGCGCGCGCGCATGGCGTCTTGCAACATCAAAAGGTCGGCAAGAATGGAGAGCTGTTTTTCGGGTGAGCGTGAAATGTGGCCGCCATCGCCTGTGACTTCAATGGCCAGGTCCTTGATAAGGAGTTCCAAGGCCTTATCCAGCGCTTTGGACTGGTCGGGCATACACAGGCCGGTCATCGCCAGACCGAGGGCCGCATCGAACCGCGCTCTCCCGGGTGCCGCATTCTTGACGGCCCGGCGCAGATGCGTGGCTTGCCGCGCCATGGATAAAAGAAGAGAGGAGCGCCAGACCATGTCGGCACCTTCGACAATGAGAGGCCAATTGGCGTACCAGGAAATAAGCCGCCTGCCGATGATGTTGGGCGTCCAGGGGATGCCTTCGCATTTCTTGTGTTTGTCGAGCCAGGTTTTGATCAGCCAACGGGCGTGGCGCGAGGTGTCGGCGCTCGGGCGGGCTCCGAAATGCCAGAGCCAGGCAAAACTGTGAAGTTCTTCTGACCATTCCGGATTGGGTGGATGGGCATCCCAAGGGGTGCCGGAGGTCATGTGCACTTTGCCGCCGGGCAAGGTGTAGTGGCCGGACAACAAGGCATCGGCTTTGTCGCCGCTCTGGGTGTAGACGCGTGCGGGGGTGTGCAATATGCGATCGGGCATGGGGCCCTTTAAGGACCAGTTATAGATCCAGGACGCATAAGAGCGGTTGCGCGCCGAATTGAGGGCGCTGTTAACGGTGGCTTCCGCCATGTCGGCAAGTGTGTTGTCGTCGCGCATTTGGATTGCCATAATCCGATCTAGCCCTTTCCACGCAAGGCTTTGATGTTGGCGGCATATTGGTAAGGGCCACCCTTAAAGCTGGCTGTGCCCGCGACAAGCACATTGGCGCCCGCGTCAATGACCCTTTGGGCATTCACTGCGGAGACGCCGCCATCCACCTGTAAGTCTATATCAAGACCCATCTTTTCCATCTTATTTCGGATGGCTTCGATCTTGCCTAGTTGACTGTCGATAAAGGACTGGCCGCCAAATCCGGGATTGACGCTCATGACCAGAACGAGGTCCAATAAGTCCCAATAATAATCCAGCATTTTGGCCGGGGTGCCCGGATTGAGGCTAACACCGGCCTTGATCCCGAGCGCTTTAATCGCTTGCAAGGTCCGATGGGTATGAGGCCCGGCTTCCGGATGAACCGTGATGATGTCCGCACCGGCTTCGGCGAAGTCTTCCAGAAAGGCATCGACCGGTGAAATCATCAGATGGCAGTCAAAAATTTTATCGGAATGAGGCCTGAGGGCCTTCACCACGCCGGGGCCGATGGTGATGTTGGGCACGAAGTGGCCGTCCATCACATCAATATGGATGTAATCCGCGCCGGCATCTGAGATGGCACGAACCTCTTCGCCAAGCTTGGCGAAATCAGCGGACAAAATAGAGGGCGCAATACGTACGGGGGTCGACATAATTGTTGCTTATCATCGGCATTTGACTGGTTCAAGCATTGCAACCGCTTACATCATAACACGTTGATTTGACTCAATGATTATTGGAAGTCAGACATCGCCACTTTACGGAAAATCGCCATTCACACAGAGGTCTGGTCAGGGCGGTCTGGTCAGCCGAATCATCGCAGAGCAGGGTCATGTGAAGATTGTCTGACGTTCACCCGGACAAAGCGGTCTCACCTCCACCCGCCCGGGGAACTCAGCTTTGGGCCTCTTATCGCCGGTCGCGATACTCGGGCCGGTAATAGTGGTCGCGATAGTCCTGGGCCGGAACAATGCGAATGTAGTCACCATCAATGATGCGCACTTCGGTGCCTGGCGGCAGCGCCGGGCCATCGGCAGGCTGGACCACCGTGAAGACCATGCCATCGTCGCGGCGAATGGTATATTCATATCCGTTCATAGTGTTGGCATCGCGCTCAATGGCCTCGCCAATGGCGCCGCCCAAAATGGCGCCGCCGATGATGCCAACAACGCGGGCCGCATCGCCTTCGCCGATCTCAGAACCGATGGCGCCGCCGATCACCGCGCCGGTCACCCGGCCAGCGCCCGTTTCACGTTTGTTGATCTGCACATGACGCACGCTCTGGATGACACCATAGTCCACATAGGCCATGCGGCCGGTTTCCCGGTAGTCATATGTGGAGCCGCCATAGGGGGCGGTCGAGCACGCGCCAAGCGTTGTCACGATGGCCAAACTTGCCAATGCAGCTCGTAATTTCAGACGATGGGATTTCATTAGAACTCTCCTCCTTGAACTGTCGCCCTTGCGAGGCCTATTGCGCGGGTCAATGATGGCGACAAAATGGCGAGGAGATGACTTTTGCCGCCTGAAAACTGTTACGAATTGTCACAGGTCAGGCGCGCGGCATAAAAGCCGTCAAGGCCGCCTTTGTCCGGCCAATCACAGGGCAATGTGCGCAAATCCCCGTCCTTATTGATGAATTCAGCGAGGGCGGGAAATTCTTCCGCGGACAGGGGCATGCGTTTCATGTCTTTGTGACGGGCAAGAAACGCAGCGACTTGTTCTTCGCCTTCTTCCGGCTGCAAGGAGCAGGTGCAATAGACAAGCGTACCGCCAGGGGCGAGGCTTTGCCGCGCGGCGTCCAAAAGTCTGGTCTGGAGATCGACCAGGCTCGCCACATCCTTGGGTGATTTTAAAAGCTTGAGATCAGGATGGCGGCGCAAGGTGCCCGTGGCCGAACAAGGGGCGTCCAAGAGGATATGGGCGAAGCGCTGCTCGCTTCCCAGTTTCTCCACATCGGCGACAATCACATCGGCGGTCAGTTTTGTGCGGGCAAGATTTTCTTTGACGCGGGCCATACGCGGGGCCGAGCGATCGACGGCGGTGACATGGGCGCCCTTGGCGGCAAGCTGAAGGGTTTTACCGCCGGGGGCGGCACACAGATCCAGCACTTCTTTGTCTTTGACGTCGCCCAGCAAGAAAACAGGTAGTGTGGCGGCGGCGTCTTGTACCCAAAAGGCGCCTTCTTCAAAGCCCGGCAGGGCGCGCACGTCTTGGCTCTTTTCAAGACGCCAGCTGCCGGTGGGGAGCGCTTCGCCTTCCAAGCCTTCCGGTGCGCCGCCTTTAAGAGTGATGTCGAGCGGGGGCTCTTGCAAGTGAGCGGCGGCAATGGCGAGGGCCTTTTCTCCATAGGCCTTTTGCCAGCTTTCCATGAGCCAATCCGGCGTGCTCCGTCTGGCTGCTTCTTCTTCAGGTAAAAGCTTGTCTTTCAGGCCCGCGCCTTTTCGCAAAACCGCATTGATGAGTTTTTTAAAAGGCCTTGCCCCTTGTTCCTTCTGCGCAAGCGATACGCAGATGTCGACCGCCGCATGATCGGGCACCTTCATGAAAAGGAGCTGCGCCATGCCAAGACGCAGAACGTGCTGGGCCATGTGGGCTTTGGCAGGCAGCGGTTTTTGCAGGAACATGGCAATGTAATGATCAAGCTCGCCGAGGCGGCGCAGTGTGAGCGTTACGAGCGCACGGGCAAGCGCCCGGTCGCGCGGCTCAAGTTTGGCGAGTTCTTTGGCCAAGGTATTTTCAAGCGTGACGTCGAGGGTCTGCTTCTTGTCCAGCACCTCGCTCAATATGCCGAGGGCGGCTACGCGGGCGGCAAAGCCTTGCGTTGGTTTGCGTCTTCTGGGGCGGCGGTTTTCCATGGGAGGGGTTGTAGGGGGAAATGCTTAAGAAGACAATGAAGTCTATTTCGCTCACGGCCAGTGCGTTTCACGCACGGCCTGCGCGGGGGTACGGGCTGCTATTTTACCCCCAGGGGCCTGGCGTGTGGGTGGGGGCCGGCTCAACATAATCCGGCGTCCCCGCCATGTCGCGCAGGCGGGCAATGCGGTTGGCCATATTCGGGTGGGTCGAAAAGAGATTATCGACCCGGCCGCCGTGCAAGGGGTTGGCGATAAAAAGATGCGCGGTGGCGGGATTGTGCTCCGCCGTCGGATTGTCGATCTGGAGGGTGCCGCGATCGAGCTTTTCCAAGGCCGAGGCGAGCCACAAGGGGCGTCCGCAAATCTCTGCGCCCATGCGGTCGGCTTCATATTCGCGGGTGCGGCTGATCGCCATCTGCACAAGACCGGCGGCCATGGGGGCGAGGATCATCACCGCCAAAGTGCCAAGGAGGCCGAGATTGTTGCGGCCGCGGCCAAAGAAAAGCGCAAAGTTGGCCAACATGCCGATGGCGCCGGCCAGGGTGGCTGTAATGGTCATGGTCAGCGTGTCGCGGTTTTTCACATGGGCGAGCTCATGGGCCATGACGCCGGCGATCTCTTCGCGGGTGAGGGTTTTCAAGAGCCCGGTTGTGGCCGCCACGGCGGCGTTCTCCGGATTGCGGCCCGTGGCGAAGGCGTTGGGTTGGGCGTTGTCCATGACAAAGGTGCGCGGCATGGGCAGGCCCGCGCGGGCGGCCAGATCGCGCACGATGCGCACATATTCCGGGGCCTCGACCTCGGTCACTTCGCGGGCGCCATGCATTCGCAGCACCATTTTGTCCGAGTTCCAATAGGCAAAGAAGTTCATGGCCATGGCCACGATAAAGGCGATGGCGAGACCGCTCTGGCCGCCCAGAAGCATGCCGACCATGAGAAAGAGGGCTGTCATGGCGGCGAGCAGGATGCCGGTGCGAATGAGAGGCATGGGGGGCTTTTCTCCATCTTAAAACATTGCGGGAGCCGGGCGCCCGCGTTAGTTAAGATGTAATGTCTTAAGCCTGAGGGTCAAGGTATGACCAAAAGCCACGAAAAACGGCCAGATCCGGCCATTGCCAAGCGGGCATTGGAAGAAGCCGAGGCGCGCCGCCGCGCGGCTGAGGACCAACCGCTGCCGCCGGAAAAGGGCGGCCGCCAAGGCCCTGAACCCACCCGCTACGGGGACTGGGAGAAGAAGGGCATCATCTCGGATTTTTAATGAGGGAGGGGCAGTTTAGAACGGTCCCGTCCTTCATACTTGTCGTCCCGTGGCTTGACCACGGGATCCAGGGCAAAGCATGAGAGCCAGGCTTTCTGGATTCCGCGATCGAGTCGCGGAATGACAACACAGTTATTGATGTTGTTCCTACAAACTCAAGCCATGAGCCACGAGCATGATGCCGATGGCGACGATGATCGCGGCAAGGAGGCGCAGGACCGGGTCCGAGATGGCGCCCACGGCTTTTTCCGCGAAGGGGCGCAAGGAAGCGGGGAAGAGCGCCATGCCGCCGACGCCGATGAAAATCATCGCCCAACCCATGTAGCGAATAATCACGGCAAGCGCGCTGCCGACATTGTCTGTACCCCAAATGACGAAGACACCAAAAAGGGAGACAATGATGCCCAACAGTCGCATGTGACCGTCGTCAGCGATGTAAGTGATAAAGACCGAACGTGCGCGCGCGGGCGCAAAAACAAAAGGCATACGGGTGAGGGCCAAGATAAGACCCATCACAACAAGAACAAGAGCGTAAGCACTCATGAGGCAACCTCCTTTTAAAGAAAGGCCGTCCCCATTATATGGGTATTCAATTGAGCAGAGCAATCTGTCGGCGGCGTATCCGCTGAGGGGTGATGCAAATGTGCCGCATTTGATGAAACGCCAGTTTTCTCAGGCTTTAGCGGAGAAATCGCGGGGTTTAGATCTCCTGGCGGCGCACGCGTGACGACAGGCGCTTCATGATGGCGTAGCCGACAAAGCGCGGCAGATATTTGTTAAGGCCCGCGACAAATTTGTTCCACCCGCCATTGATGCAAAGTGGTTTGCCATCGTGGACCGCGGCAAAGCCTTGTTCGGCGACGGTCTTGGCATCCATCCACATGAACTTCGGCAGCTCGGCGACCTCCGCCCGGTTGCCGGTGACGTCATGAAATTCAGAATAGGTAAAGCCCGGGCAAAGGGCGCAGACATTAACGCCCGTGTCTTGATTCTCCGCCCACAGACTTTCTGAAAATTTCACAAGGAAAGATTTTTGCGCCGCATAAAGCGTGTGACCGGATGAACCGGGCACCAGGGCGGCGAGCGAAGCCACATTGACGATGCGGCCAAAGCCGCGCGCCTTCATGCCAGGCAGATAGTGGTGGGTGAGCTCCACTACCGCGTTCACCATGACAGCCATGCTCTTCATGTGTCGCTGGGTTGTTACCTGATCAAATTGGCCGGGCACGCCATAGCCCGCATTGTTGACAAGAAAATCAATGTCGATGCCGGCCTCGTCTGTCTGAGCGAAAATCCGCGCCGGGGCGCCGGGATCTTCCAAATCCTCGACAATGACCATGGTGGACATCTGGTGTTTGTCCTCAAGCCAATTGGCATGTTTGCGCAAGTGTCCTTCACGGCGGGCCACCAGAACCACATTGTAGCCTTGGCTGCCCAGTTCATCGGCGAAGGCCTCGCCAATGCCGGCGGAAGCGCCGGTGACGAGCGCCCATCTTTTCTTGCTGCCTTTGGTCATGGGGGGAGGTGTCCTTTTCTTAGCGGTTCATGCGGTTATCAACGAGATCTTCAACCACCGCCGGATCGGCCAGGGTGGAGGTGTCCCCCAATTGATCATATTCGTTGGCGGCAATCTTGCGCAGGATACGGCGCATGATTTTGCCGGACCGGGTCTTCGGCAGGGCAGGCGCCCATTGCAATAGATCGGGCTGGGCAATGGGGCCGATGTCGGTGCGCACCCATTGGACCAGCTCTTTGCGCAGCGCATCGGTGGGCTCGGTTCCGGCGGTCAGGGTCACATAGGCATAAATGCCCTGACCCTTGATGTCGTGGGGATAGCCAACCACGGCGGCCTCGGCGACAAGCTCATGGGCGACGAGGGCGGATTCCACTTCCGCCGTGCCCATGCGGTGGCCGGAGACGTTGATCACATCATCGACGCGGCCGGTGATCCAATAATAGCCATCAGCGTCCCGGCGGCAGCCATCGCCGGAGAAATATTTGCCTTTGTAGGTGGAGAAGTAGGTTTGCTCAAAGCGCTCATGATCGCCGAAGACCGTGCGCATTTGGCCGGGCCAGGAATCGGTAAGGCAGAGATTGCCTTCCGCGGCGCCTTCGAGCACCTTGCCGTCGGCGTCAACAAGCTGGGGCTGCACACCAAAGAACGGCTTCGTCGCCGAGCCGGGCTTAAGGTCAATGGCGCCGGGCAGGGGAGAGATCATGATGCCGCCGGTTTCGGTCTGCCACCAGGTGTCGACAATGGGGCAGCGCCCTTCGCCGACCACATTGTAGTACCAGAGCCAGGCTTCCGGATTGATGGGCTCGCCCACAGTGCCGAGCAGGCGGATCGACTTGCGGCTGGTGGCGGTGACCGGCGCGTCGCCTTCGCGCATCAGGGCGCGCAGGGCGGTTGGTGCGGTGTAGAAGATGTTGACCTGATGCTTGTCGCAGACGGCCCAAAATCTTGAATTGTCGGGATAGTTGGGCACGCCTTCAAACATCAGGGTTTGCGCGCCGTTGGCGAGGGGCCCATAGACGATGTAGGAGTGACCGGTGACCCAGCCGACATCGGCCGTGCACCAATAGATGTCGCCGTCGTGATAATCGAAAATGTATTCATGGGTCATGGCCGCATAGACCATGTAGCCGCCGGTGGTGTGGAGCACGCCCTTGGGCTTGCCGGTGGAGCCGGAGGTGTAAAGGATAAAGAGCGGATCTTCGGCGCTCATTTCTTCCGCCGGGCAATCGGCGGAGACTTTGGCCTTTGCTTCATGCAGCCAGATGTCCCGGCCTTCGACCATGGAGGGCGGGTTGCCGGTGCGATGGCAAACAACGACGGTGTGGACATCCGGGCATTGCTCCAAAGCCTTGTCTGTATTGGCTTTGAGGGGGATGTTGCGGCCACCGCGTACGCCTTCGTCGGCGGTGATGACACAATCTGATTTGCAATCGAGGATGCGGCCCGCCAAGGCTTCTGGCGAGAAGCCGCCAAAGACGACGGAGTGGACAGCGCCTAGCCTCGCGCAGGCGAGCATGGCGTAGGCCGCCTCCAAGATCATCGGCATATAGATGGTGACCCGGTCGCCCTTTTTGACGCCGCGGGCTTTGAGCACATTGGCAAAGCGGCAAACTTCCTCGTGCAATTCTTTGTAGGTGACTTTGGCGTCGTCCGTTGGCTCGTCACCTTCCCAGATGATGGCGGTTTGATCGCCGCGGGATTCCAGATGCCGGTCGACGCAGTTGACGCAGGCGTTCAAGGTGCCGTCTTCAAACCATTTGATGGAGATGTTGCCGGGCTCGAAGGAGGTGTTTTTCACTTTCGTGTAAGGCGTCATCCAGGAGATGCGTTTTCCGTGCTCGCCCCAGAAGCCGTCCGGATCTTCGACCGAGCGGTTGTACATCTCCTCAAATTTTGCCGGATCCGCATGGGCGCGGGCCTTCCAGTTCTCGGAGACGGGAAAGATCATATTTTCGGCATGGTGATGGGCTGTGGACTCGTTCGACATGGGCTCTCCTCCCAGAGAAATGCGTCTTCGTGCGGGCGTTTGCCCGGCATTATGAGGAGGCAGCCCATTGAATTCAATGGGTTAGTTAGGAAAACGGTGGGGTATTTGGGTGCCGATTTGCGCGCCTATTTGCGCAGCGCGTAAAAGCCCGCAAGCTGCACCGCGAGATAGATTGTCATGACAGTGAGAAGGCTCACATGAACCGTGAGCAAGGTATGGGCGTGGGCGCTCATATCCGCAGCGCTGATGCCGCCGGCCGCAATGGCCTTGGCCGATGGTGCGGTTTTGAGGATGGAAACAAGGAGCGCGGGCAGGGTCAAGAGAGGCCCCGCGATCTTGAGCCAGCGCGGCAGGTCCTGGCGGGTCTGCCAAAGCGCGCCGATCACGGTGACCAGCATCATGATCGTGATGAGCGGGAATTGGCCTTCCATGGCGAGCGTGCGCACATAATAGCTCTCGATTTGTGCCAGATCATGGGATGCGATCACGCTGCCGCTGCGCAATGTTTCCCAGCCGAGGCTGTCGAAGGTGAGGTCTGACCAGATGATGCCGATCAAAAAGACGGTGCCGACAAGTGTGATGATGCGGATCATGTTTTTAGGTCTCCCCGTGATTGGTCCCCAAAGCGCCTGCCTTTTTCAGCGCGGCGATCTCTTCTCCTGAATAGCCATAGTCGCGCAAAACACTTTCGGAGTCTTCCCCCAAATGAGGCGGGTGGCGGCGCAGGCTCGATGGGCTTTTTTCAAAATTGATGGGCGCTTTCATCTGAATGTAGCGCCCTTCGGTTGGGTGGTCGTGTTCCTCAAAGAAATCGACCGAGACGAGATGGGGGTCCGCCATCAGGGTGTCAAAGTCGTTGGCACGCATGGCAGGCACGCGCGCGGCATCCAGCGCTTCGAGCCATTCGTCCGTCGTTTTGGTAAGCGCCACCTCGGCGATGATGCCGTAGAGATCTTCAGAATTTTCCGTGCGCGCCTGATAGGTGGAAAAGCGCGGGTCGTCATAAACTTCCAAACGGTCGCCGATGCGGAAGAACTCCTCCCACTGGCGATCGTCATAAGGCACGATGGAAATAAAACCGTCCTTGGTTTGATAAGGTTTGCGGTTTTTATTCATGACGCGCTTGTAGCCCATCTGCCCGGTGGGCGGCACGAAGGTGTGGCCGTAGAGATGTTCGGCAAAGGAAAAGGAGACAAAGCTTTCCAGCATGGGCACTTCAACGAATTGCCCCTCGCCGGTGCGCTCGCGGTGAAAGAGGGCGGCCAGCGTTGCATAGACCGCATGAAGGCCTGTGGTTTTGTCGGCCAAGAGCGCGGGCACATAGCGCGGTGTCGGGTCGCCGTCCACCAGCGACTGGAAATGGGTGGTGCCGGAGGCGGCCTGAACCAGATCGTCATAGGCCTGGCGTCCGGCATAGGCGCCCTCTTTGGAAAAGCCGACCGCGTGAACATAAACAATGTCCGGCCGAATGGCTTTGACGGCCTCGTAGTCAAAGCCCAGTTTTTGAATGGCGTTTTCGCGAATGTTGTGGATGAAAACATCGGCGCCTTCGATCATCTTTTTTAAGATGCCTCGCGCCTCTTGCGTTTTGAGGTCGAGGGTCAAGGAGCGTTTGTTACGATTGACGTTGAGGTAAATGGGCCCCATGTCGGCGGACCGACCAGGACCACCCCAACGCAATATGTCGCCGGTGGGGTTTTCTACCTTGATCACGTCCGCGCCCAGATCACCGAGGACCTGGGTCGCGTAGGGGCCAAGCAGGACCGAGGTGAGGTCAAGGATCGTAATGCCCTTCAAAGGGCCGTTGTTTGGGACGTCCGTCATAAATTGAGCGCGCTTCCTGAGCTTTTTGTTTTTTGCCACGATGGCGCGCTCGCCCCAGATATGCAATAGAAGAGGCAGAAAATTAGCCAAAGAACAAGGGGCTCCCATGCAATTGCAAACCTCCACCTGGGTGGAAACGGAAGAATACCTCAAACGCAACAAAGGCATCGTGGTGCCCATTGGCTCAACTGAGCAGCATGGGCCCACGGGCCTCATCGGTACCGATGCGATCTGTCCGGAGGTGATCGCCAAGGCCGCTGGCGACGAGGCGGATATTCTGGTGGCGCCGACATTTTCTGTCGGCTGCGCGCAGCATCACATGGCTTTTAAGGGTTCGATGACACTAAGGCCCTCTACCATGATCGCCACCATCGTCGACTGGGTGACCTCGCTGAGGCGGCATGGATTTACCCGGATCTATTTTCTAAACGGTCACGGCGGCAATATTGCGACGATCGATGCGGCCTTCTCAGAAATTTATGCGGATGCAAGTCTTTCGGGCGGCGAAGACCCGCTGGTCTGCAAGCTACGCAACTGGTGGGAGCTTGGCGAGGTCATGGCTTTC
Source organism: Alphaproteobacteria bacterium (assembly GCA_006226415.1). Classification (GTDB taxonomy): domain Bacteria; phylum Pseudomonadota; class Alphaproteobacteria; order M2410; family M2410; genus M2410. Next base: position 2,240 of record SBGZ01000009.1, on the reverse strand, counting down.
TGCAAGAAGACCTATGGCGCAGCGCATGGCTCTCACGCCACGCCGTCCGAAGTGGCGGTTACCTATTTTGCCTATCCGGAAAAGCTCTCCAATCAACAGCTGGAGCCAAAGATCGCGCCTAATGGAAGATTTACCGATGCGGCGGACTATCGGCGCAATTTCCCCGATGGCCGTATTGGGTCTGATCCCTCGCTCGCCACGGTGGCCGATGGCGAGACCCTGGTGCGCATGGCTAAGGATGCGCTGATTAAAGAGTTTGAGGGATTTGCGGGGTCCTGAATGGAATAGCCTCATACTTCGAGACGCACCTTCGGTGCTCTTCAGCATGAGGTGAGGGGGATTTATGTCGGCGTTCGTCTACATCCTGCGTTGTTCAGACGGTCACTACTACGTGGGCAGTTCTCGAGGCACGAGTGTTGAGCGGCGTGTTCAGGAACATAACTCAGGCCTCATCAAAGGGTATACAGCTGCACGGCTACCGGTAGAGTTGGTCTATTCTCAAGACTTTCAGTTTGTCACCGATGCCATCGCTGCTGAACGTCAACTCAAGGGTTGGAGCCGTAAAAAGAAAGAGGCTCTCATCGCTGGTGATTGGAATTTGATTTCCGCCTTGTCCAAACGCAAGTCCAGAGCCTCATCCTGAGGAGAGCCCGTCAGGGCTCGTCTCGAAGGATGGATATGTTCTCTCATGCTTCGAGACGCACCTTCGGTGCTCCTCAGCATGAGGTGATCGTTTTGTCGTCACCTCGCCTCCCAGATTCGGAAGCTCTTGTTTTCGGCGACAACGCTTGATGAAGAAAAACTTGCCTCAAGCCATTTGGCGACCGGGGCGGTGCGCTGGACAACCATGCGCAGCTTGCCGCCTCTGGCCAGGTGTTTGGGCGCCTGGCTGCAAAGATCTTCCAAGGCGGAGAAATCCTGATCCTTGCCGACGTGGAATGGCGGGTTGGAAAGGATGAGGTCGAATTTCGCGGCGCCAAGATCAAAGAGCTTACTGCCCAGTAAGGCATCGGCCTGCGGCACATTTTCTTTGGCCGCTTCGAGCGCCAATACATCATTGTCAAAAAGCGTGAGGCGGGCCTCTGGGTTTTGCGCCAGCAGAGCGCGGGCAATGACGCCGGTGCCGCAGCCATAGTCGAGCACATTGACCGGCCCTTCGGTCTTGGGCATGTGGGTCAAAAGCGTCTCGGTGCCCGCATCCAGGCGGCCATGGGCGAACAGACCGGGATAAGAGACAAGAGTGAAGGTGCCCGCCGGTGTTTCCATCACCACCTCTTCCCGCCAATCGGCAAGGGTGGTTTTCTTTTCAGCGGTTGGCGCCGCGCGAATGATGCGGCCCTTGCCCTTGGTGAGCTCGGTCACCGGTCGATCGAAGTAAGGCGCGAGGTGGTTTGGCGCAGATTTAATGCCTTCGTCATTTGATCCGTAGAGGAATAATTTGCCTTGTTCTGCCAAAACCGCATGGGCCATGGCAAGGGCAAGCTGAAGTTCACTCTTTGATTTCGGCAGGCGCAAAATCACTGAAGCATAGGGGCCGCCTTCCGGCCAGGGGGTCGGGAGGGCCGCGCCGCCCGCCCGGCGGTTCCAGCTTGCTGTGCCCTCCAGGGCATTTGCCAGACGGGCGGAAGCGCTGTTCATGATGAGGCATGGTGCCTCGGGTCTTGTGGTTGTAAGATAGTCGATGAGGACATCGGAAATGCGTGCCTCGCGCTTTTGCGTGCTCATGAGGGTTCCTTGCCCGGCTCACCGAAGCAGATCATGCCTGCCTCCACATAGACGGGAATGGGCAGGAGGCGGCGACCCACACAAGGGCCGCCAACGCACACACCGTCTTCCGGCGTAAAAAGCGCGCCATGGGAGGCGCAGTGAATATAATCGCCCTTGGGGGTCAGAAACCGGTCGGGCGGAAAATCAAGCGGATGGCCCGCATGGGGGCAGAGATTGCGATAGGCAAAAACAGCGTCTGCCCGCCGTACCACGAAAAAGCGGAAGCGCTCGGCGCCTTCCCCGAACTCAAAGCCTTTCGAGCCAGGATCACTAAGCTCCCGCAATTGGCAAAGGGGGGTGTGGTCCGCCGGCGCGCCCGGCGCCTGCATGATAAAACTAGGCGACATGGCGTTTTACGGCTTTCCGAGCGTCCAGTTAATCTCGGTGATCTCTACGCGCTCAAAGAGACCGGCCTTGCGATAGGGGTCGCCCTTGGACCAGTCCTGCGCTTCGGCCAAGGTGGCAAATTCCAT
>SBGZ01000039.1 GCA_006226415.1 Alphaproteobacteria bacterium | reverse complement strand
CTTGCATCTGCGGCTCTTGGAGCTCTTCTTCAGGCTCGCGGGTACAAAGTTCGTCTTCGGAAACTTGACCCATATTTGAATGTCGATCCGGGCACGATGAGCCCGTATCAGCATGGCGAAGTTTTTGTGACGGACGACGGAACCGAAACGGATTTGGACCTCGGCCACTACGAACGTTTTACAGGTGTTCCTGCATCTGTAAGCGACAATGTCACCACAGGTAAAATCTATCAGACGATCCTGGCAAAGGAGCGGCGAGGGGACTACCTCGGCGCAACGGTGCAGGTCATTCCCCATGTCACCAATGCGATTAAGGAATTTGTCCTTAATGACAATGACGACGTTGATTTCGTCCTATGCGAAATCGGCGGCACGGTGGGGGATATTGAGGCACTGCCTTTCTTTGAAGCCATTCGCCAATTAGGCAATGAGCTGGATCGCAATCAGGCCGTCTATGTTCATTTGACGCTCTTGCCTTTCATTCCAAGCGCCGGAGAAATCAAGACCAAGCCAACGCAGCACTCGGTCAAGGAACTCCGGTCTATTGGTATCCAGCCCGATATTCTGCTGTGCCGCGCGGATCGACCCATCCCGGCCGCCGAGCGCAAGAAAATTGGTCTCTTCTGTAATGTGCGCACCGAGGCCGTGATCCAGGCCCTGGACGTGAAGACCATCTATCAGGTGCCGATTGCCTATCACGATGAAGGCTTCGACGTTGAGGTCCTGAAAGCCTTCGGGATTGACGAGCCACCATCGCTTGATCTGACCACCTGGGAAGGGATCGCTGATCGGGTCTTGTACCCCGATGGTGAAGTCACTATTGCCGTTGTTGGCAAATACACCATTCTCAAAGACGCTTATAAGTCTTTGATGGAAGCCCTCGCGCATGGCGGCATTGCCAACAATGTGAAGGTCAACATTGAGTGGATCGAATCCGAGATATTTGAGTCGGAAGAGGCCGCCGCCCATCTGGAAGAAGTCGACGGCATTCTGGTGCCGGGCGGTTTTGGCGAGCGCGGAGCGCAAGGAAAAATCAAGGCTGTTCAGTTCGCCCGCGAGCGCGAGGTGCCTTACTTTGGCATCTGCTTCGGCATGCAAATGGCCGTGATCGAGGCCATGCGCAATCTGGTTGGCGAATCGGATGCCACCTCGTCAGAGTTTGGTCCGACCAAAAACCCTGTGGTTGGCCTGATGACAGAGTGGGGGCGTGGCAACCAGGTTGAAAAGCGTAGCGAAGAGGATGATCTGGGCGGCACCATGCGTCTGGGCGCTTATGACGCGGCCTTGAAACCCGGCAGCAAGGTCGCTGAAATATACGGCACGACCGAGATTTCTGAGCGCCATCGACATCGCTACGAGGTCAACATGGACTGCGCGGATCAATTGGCCGCTCATGGGGTCGTCTTCTCCGGCACATCGCCCGATGGCCGCCTGCCGGAAATCGTCGAAATTCCGGCGCACCCCTGGTTTATTGGCGTACAATATCACCCGGAGCTGAAATCCAAACCCTTTGATCCCCATCCGCTCTTTGCGTCCTTTATCGAAGCAGCGGTGACCAAATCGAGATTGGTTTAAGAGATGTCGACACAAAAAGTCATTGAGGTCGCTGGCCGTATCAAAGTTGCCAATGATCTGCCCTTTGTCCTTTTTGGCGGGATCAACGTGCTGGAGGATCTGGACACGACCCTCTTTGCCGCCGAAGCCTATGTAAGGGCGACCGATAAGCTCTCAATTCCTTATATCTTCAAGGCGTCTTTCGACAAGGCGAACCGCTCCAGCATTCATTCCTTCCGCGGGGTCGGGTTGGACGAAGGCCTGAAAATCTTTTCCGCCGTGAAGGAAAAATTCGGCGTGCCGGTCATCACCGATGTGCACGAACCGGCTCAGGCTGGACCGGTGGCCGAAGTGGTGGACGTGTTGCAGATCCCGGCCTTCCTTGCGCGCCAGACAGATCTGGTTGCCGCCATGGCCGCCACGGGCACGGTCATTAACGCCAAGAAGCCGCAGTTTATGGCGCCCGATCAAGTCGCCAATATCGTCGAAAAATTTGCCGAATGCGGCAATGACAAGGTGATGATCTGCGAGCGGGGCTCCGTGCAGGGCTTTGACCGTCTGGTGGTCGACATGCTGGGCTTTGAAGTCATGAAAAATGTGACCGGCGGCGCGCCGATGATCTTTGATGTGACCCATGCCCTGCAATCGCGTGAAGTCGGCGGGGCCGCTTCTGGGGGCCGAAGGGCGCAAACCCCAGAGCTCACCCGGTCAGGCATGGCCTGCGGCATTGCAGGGCTTTTCCTCGAAGCGCACCCCGACCCGGATAGAGCCAAATGCGATGGCCCCTCGGCGCTCCCGCTCGACAAGCTCGAGGCGCTTTTGGCTCAAGCCAAAGCCGTCGACGATCTGGTCAAAAGCTTCGATCCGATTGAGATCAATTAACACCAAAAAGTTATGTATCCCCGGCCAAGCTCTGCGCGAGCCGGGGATACAAATTTCTTGTTATTGCCCCGTAAAGGCGAGGGGCAGTCCCACAAATAACCCTCATCCTGAGGAGCGCGAAGCGCGTCTCGAAGGATGGGGCAACCCCTTCAGGATTTCCTCAGCATCAGGTTGGCGTGATTTACGCCTCACGTTCCCGCCTGCGCGGGAAAACGGCAAGAGTTTTAGTTCAACTAAGCCACCCCCTCAGCGCATAGCAGCTATGCAGATTCGCGCTTTTCTTGAGGGGCCCGGTCGTTTAGAAACACGGTCAGCAATTTTGGCGTTCAAATGACCGGAAAAAGGACCTCTTCATGACCGCAATTCTCGACGTATTTGCCCGCGAAATCCTCGATAGCCGCGGCAATCCCACCGTGGAAGTGGATGTGATCCTGGAAGACGGCGCCATGGGCCGGGCGGCCGTGCCGTCTGGGGCTTCCACGGGCGCCTACGAGGCGGTAGAGCTGCGCGACGGCGATGCACGTTACCTCGGCAAGGGCGTGGAGCAGGCGGTCGAAGCAGTCAACGGTGAGATTTTTGACGCAGTGTCTGGCCTCGACGCGGAAGATCAGGTGCAAATCGATGAGCTGATGATTGAGCTCGATGGCACGGAAAACAAGAGCCGCTTGGGCGCCAATGCCATTCTCGGCGTCTCCCTGGCCGTTGCAAAAGCGGCAGCAGTCGCGGCCTCCCTGCCGCTTTATCGTTATCTGGGCGGTCCTTCGGCGCGGGTCCTGCCGGTTCCGATGATGAATGTAATCAACGGCGGCGCCCATGCCGACAATCCCATCGACTTCCAGGAATTCATGATCATGCCGGTGGGCGCCATTTCCGGCCGCGATTCCATTCGCATGGGCGCGGAAATCTTTCACACCCTGAAGAAGGCGCTTCAATCAGATGGCCACAACACCAACGTGGGCGACGAGGGCGGTTTTGCGCCAAACCTGTCGTCTACCAACGAAGCCATTGAATATCTTCTGAAGGCCATCGACGGCGCGGGCTATAAGCCCGGCGAAGAGGTGGTGATTGCCCTCGATGCGGCTTCCACGGAGTTCTACAAGGATGGCAAGTACCACCTCGAAGGCGAAGGCAAGGTGCTTTCCTCTGATGAGCTGGTCCAAAAGTATGTGGAGCTGACCGCTCAATATCCCATCATCTCCATCGAAGACGGCATGGCTGAGGACGATTGGGACGGCTGGAAAGCGCTGACCGACGCCATTGGCGACAAGGTTCAGCTGGTCGGCGACGATCTTTACGTCACCAACCCGGCGCGTCTGGCTGAGGGTATCGAGAAAGGTTCTTCCAACTCGATCCTGATTAAAGTCAATCAAATTGGCACCTTAACGGAAACTCTTCAGGCAGTGGATATGGCCCACCGCGCAGGCTTCACCTGCGTCATGTCGCACCGTTCCGGGGAGACTGAGGATTCCACCATTGCTGATCTGGCAGTCGCCACCAATTGCGGCCAAATCAAAACCGGTTCGCTCTCCCGCTCAGACCGGCTGGCCAAATATAACCAGCTGATCCGCATCGAAGAGGATCTCGGCAGCGCCGCAGCTTACGCGGGTTATGGCATATTGAAATCGAAATAATCATTATCGAATCAAAGCCTTAGGCTTGACTGTGAAAGGCAAATCAGTGACGGTAAGCGCCATGAAATCTCACCTTTCTCTCAGCTCCTTTTTCAAGCGTGCGATGACCCCGACCATCGTGGTGAGCCTGATCATTTATTTGTCCTATAATCTGATGGAAGGCGACCGTGGTCTCCTGGCTTTTCAGGACGTAAATGAAGAGCTGGAAGCCAATAGGGCGGAACTCAAACGGCTGCAAGACGAACGGGCAGCTTTGGAGAAAAAGGTCGAATTGCTGCGACCAGACCATCTCGATCCAGATATGCTGGATGAGCGGTCGCGGGCGGTTCTGGGCCTTGTAGGTGAAAACGAGATTGTCATCTTCGACGAGGAAGACAGTCCATCGGACGCCCGTAACTGACGCGTCATCTGCAAGCGTTCCCATAGACATATTGATAACCGACGAGGGCTCTCGCTTTATGGCGCAAGCAAAATCTCAATCGAAGAAATCGAAATCCGCGAAATCCAAAGCTGAGGATCCAGAACTACTTCTGCGCCTTTACGAGCAGATGCTGATGATCCGACGCTTCGAAGAGCGCGCGGGCCAGCTTTACGGCATGGGACTCATTGGCGGCTTCTGTCACCTTTACATCGGACAGGAAGCTGTGGTTGTCGGTATGCAGGATGCCATTGGCGAAGGCGATCAGGTGATTACCTCCTATCGCGATCACGGCCATATGCTTGCCTGCGGCATGGACCCGAAAGGCGTCATGGCGGAGCTTACCGGCCGTGCGGATGGCTATTCCAAGGGCAAGGGCGGCTCCATGCATATGTTCAGCCGCGAAAAGAATTTCTACGGTGGCCATGGGATTGTTGGCGCCCAGGTACCCATCGGAACCGGGCTCGCCTTTTCCAATAAATACAAAGGCACGGACCGCGTTTGCCTGACCTATTTTGGTGACGGCGCCGCCAATCAGGGCCAGATTTACGAGAGCTTCAATATGGCGGAGCTCTGGGATCTGCCGGTTATTTACGTCATTGAAAATAATCAATACGCCATGGGCACGGCGGTCAAACGCGCTTCCGCTGAAACCCTTCTCCACCGTCGCGGCGCCAGCTTTAATCTGCCGGGCGAAGAAGTCGACGGCATGGATGTTCTGGCGGTCCGTGAAGCCGGCGCCAAGGCGGTCGAGCACTGCCGCGCGGGCAACGGTCCCATGATCCTTGAAATGAAAACTTACCGCTACCGGGGTCATTCCATGTCCGACCCGGCGAAATATCGCACCAAGGAAGAGGTCAAGGACATGCGCGAGCATCATGACCCGATCGAGAATCTTAAGCAGAGAATTCTCGCCGCCAAGGCAGCCGATGAGGAAGGCCTAAAAGCGATCGATAAACAGGTTCGCGCCACGGTCACGGAAGCCGCGGAATTTTCGCAAGCGAGTCCCGAGCCGCATCCGGCTGAGCTTTATACAGACGTCCTTGTGGAAGGAGCCTGAGCCCATGAGTGTGAAGATTTTGATGCCGGCCCTGTCGCCGACCATGGAAGAGGGCACCCTGGCCAAATGGCTGGTGAAAAAAGGTGACCAGGTTTCAGCCGGTGATGTGATCGCCGAAATCGAGACCGATAAAGCCACCATGGAAGTTGAAGCCGTGGATGAGGGCGTGATCACGGACCTTCTTGTGGCCGAAGGGACAGAAGGCGTGCCAGTCAACGAGGTCATCGCGGTCCTGGATGGCGACGGCGATGCTGCCGCGGCATCTCCGGCCCCGGCACCTGCGCCAGCAAAAGCGGAACCCGTTCCGGCAGCGCCGGTGGCTCAGGTGGCTCAGGTGGCTCAGCCCGCCGCGCCCGTAAGCGCGCCTTTGCCCGACACGGATATTCCCGCCGGAACAGAATTTGTTGAAATGACTGTGCGTGAAGCTTTGCGCGACGCCATGGCCGAAGAAATGCGCCGGGACGAGAGTGTCTTCCTGATGGGTGAAGAGGTCGCCGAGTATCAAGGCGCCTATAAAGTCAGCCAGGGCTTGTTGGATGAGTTCGGCGGCCGCCGGGTGATCGATACGCCGATTACCGAACATGGCTTTGCTGGTCTGGGTGTCGGCGCCGCGTTCGGGGGCCTGCGCCCCATTGTTGAGTTTATGACCTTTAACTTCGCCATGCAGGCTATGGACCAGATCATCAACTCTGCCGCCAAAACGCTTTACATGTCCGGCGGGCAAATGGGATGCCCCATGGTCTTTAGAGGCCCCAATGGCGCGGCGGCCCGCGTTGCCGCTCAGCACAGCCAGGATTATTCCTCCTGGTATGCCCATGTGCCGGGCCTCAAGGTCGTTTCACCTTACACGGCGGCGGACGCCAAAGGACTTTTGAAATCCGCCATCCGTGATCCCAATCCGGTCATCTTCCTGGAAAATGAACTCCTCTACGGTCAGAAATTCGATGTACCCAAGCTCGAGGATTATCTGGTGCCGATCGGCAAGGCGCGCATCGCCCGTGAGGGAACGGACGTGACCTTGATTTCACATTCACGGCCCGTTGGCTTCTGTTTGGAAGCGGCTGAGACCCTGGCGGCTGAAGGTATTCAGGCTGAGGTCGTTGATCTGCGCAGCCTGCGCCCGATTGATTTCGACACGGTTCTCGCCTCGGTCCAAAAGACCAACCGCGTAGTCACCGTCGAAGAGGGTTGGCGCTTTAGCGGTATTGGGGCCGAGCTTGCTGCGACCATCACTGAACGTGCTTTTGACTATCTCGATGCCCCGGTCCTGCGTGTCACTCAGGAAGACGTGCCCTTGCCCTATGCGTCCAACCTGGAAGCCCTGTCTCTACCCAATGCGGCCAAGGTGGTCGAAGCTGTCAAACAAGTTTGTTACGTCTAAGGACAAAGCCTGAAGGTCAATAAGATGTCGATTCCGATTTTGATGCCTGCTCTGTCGCCCACCATGGAAGAGGGCACGCTCGCCAAATGGCTGGTCAAGGAAGGGGACAGCATATCCCCAGGCGATGTCATTGCCGAAATTGAAACCGACAAGGCAACCATGGAAGTGGAAGCTGTCGACGAAGGCACCATGGGGCCGATCCTTGTGGCCGAGGGCACCGAAGGTGTGGCGGTCAACACCCCCATTGGCACTATCCTCTCTGAGGGCGAGGAGGCGAGCGCGCCGGTTTCTGCCGCCGCCCCCGCGCCATCTCCGGCCGCGACACCAGCCCCTCAGCCAGCAGCGCCAACAGCTCCAACACCGCAAGCCCCTGCTGCGGCGCCCGTGGCGGCTCCAGTCAGCTCGCAGGGCGCGCGCATCCTCGCAAGCCCATTGGCCCGGCGTATGGCAGAGCAACAGGGTCTGGATTTGAAATCTATCGCCGGCTCGGGCCCGCACGGCCGCATCGTCAAGCGTGACGTGGAAGGAATGGCAGCCCCCGCCGCCGCCCCCTCAGCGCCCGCTGCCACTCAAACTTCGTCTCAAGAGATTGCCCCGGCGAGACCGCAAGCGATTGCCCAGGTCATGCCGCAAGGGGACTACGACGAGATCCCGCTCGACAACATGCGCAAGATTGTGGCCAAGCGGTTGACGGAATCCAAACAGACGGTTCCCCATTTCTATCTTTCCATCGATTGCGAAATCGACAAGGTGCTGGCCCTGCGGCGAGAGCTCAATGCCAAGTCCCCTGAAGGCGACAAGGGGTTCAAGATCTCCGTCAATGATTTCATTATCCGCGCCTCGGCGCTGGCCTTGAAGCGTGTGCCGGAAGCCAATTCAAGCTGGACCGATACCGCGATCCTGCGCCATCACCACGCCGACATTGCCGTGGCGGTGGCGATTGAAGGTGGGCTGATCACCCCAATCGTGCGTCAGGCTGAAAACAAGGGCCTCTCCACCATCGCCAACGAGATGAAAGATTTGGCAACCCGTGCCCGAGACCGCAAGCTGAAACCCGAGGAATTCCAGGGGGGAACCTTCTCAATTTCAAATCTCGGCATGTTTGGCATCAAGGAATTTTCTGCCGTCATAAATCCGCCGCACGGCGCCATTCTGGCCATTGGCGCGGGCGAAGAACGCCCCGTGGTCAAGGACGGAGCGCTGGCCGTCGCAACCATGATGACGGTCACACTCTCCTGCGATCACAGGGTCGTGGACGGCGCCATTGGGGCCCAGTTCCTGGCGGCTTTTAAGGGCTTTATTGAAGACCCGCTGACCATGATGCTTTGACCTTTTGTGTAAACCCCTTGTCTTAAAAATTTGGCACGCCATGCCATATTTAGGCTATGTATAAACCCAAGCTTATTGAGGGTAGTATCATGGGGATCATGTCCAGGTCATTTCGGCAACTTGCGATTATTTCGCTTTTTCTCGGTACTTGGCTGCTGGGGATGTCTTACGCCCAAGCGGGCGAACCGGTTTTTCTTACCGGCGATGATATCGAACACGAAGCTAACAAGAGTGGCGACATTGTCGCTTTCGGCGGCGACATTGCGCTGACCGGCATTGGCAAGGGTGATGTGGTGGCCTTGGGCGACCGCATCAGCATCGATATGACCAATAAGGGTGACGTTGTCGCCATGGGCGGCAGCGTGGCGATCGCGGGTGTGGTCAAACATGATGTTGTCGGCGTCGCCGAAAACGTTCTTCTGACCGTAACCGTCGCAAACGATCTGGCAGCGATTGGCGCGCAGGTTGTGATTGACGCGGAAGCCTCGGTGGGCGGCGAGACAAGTCTCTTTGGTGAAGACGTCGTCGCGGACGGCACATACGCTGGTGAGTTCGAAGCCCATGGATCAAATGTCATTCTATCGGGTCAATTTGCTAACAATGCCACTGTTAGCGGTGATCAGGTAACCCTTGAGGGCTATTTTTCGGACGATGTGACAGTGCGGGCCGAGCAGGTCGTGTTCGGCGACAGCGTTCAATTTTTGGGCGACCTGACCATCATGTCGCCAAATCCGATCGAAGTACCGCAAAGTATTGCGGTGAGCGGCCAAACGCAGATATTGGAGATTACATCCGAAGAGATCTACGAAGACTTTGGATTCCCACAGGCTCTTGGCGTGTTCTTCCCGCTAATTGGCCTGGGTATCGCCTTGATCGCTGGAATTATCATCGTCACATTTGGGGGAGGCGCCCTCATCATTGCGCTTACCGGAACTGTCTCACGGCGCGGCGTTTTGATGTTGCGCGATCATCCCGGCAAATCATTTCTCTATGGCGTGGCCGTATTTGCCGTGGGCCTCATCGCCGTTGTCCTGTCGGCGGTTATCTACAGCCCGCTTGGTATCCTGGGCGTGGTCTTCGGCGCTGCCATCATGTTGGGCCTGTCCTTTGCCGCCTATGCCACTTTCACCTTGTTGGTGGATCGGGGGCAAAAGCCTCACGGTGGCGGCAAGCGATTTGGCTTTGCGCTCTTGGCCACCATTTTGTTCTTCTTAGTTGTGATTTTCGTTCCGCTCCTCGGCCAATTGCTGGGCGTCGCGGCCTTGTTCTTCGGCTTGGGCGCCTATTTCGGCGGAATGGTCACCTCCTCGGGCGAAATGGCCGCCTAGCTGCGTTAAAGGCATGGCTCGGGCCTTCGATCAAGCTTGGGTTTTGACCGCCGGTGCCCTATATAGGGGGCGGCCAAACCTTAGAGAAATTCGAGCTGCCTTATGACAACGGTCATTGATAATACCCAGCGTCCTCGCCATCCGGAAAAGCAGAAAAACCCGGACAGCCCTATTCTGCGCAAGCCGAGCTGGCTTCGAGTCAAGGCGCCTGGATCTCAAGGTTATCGCGATACCCGAAAAATCATGAAGGACAACAATCTCGTCACGGTTTGTGAAGAGGCGGGCTGTCCCAATATTGGCGAGTGCTGGGACAAGAAGCACGCCACCATGATGATCATGGGCGACACCTGCACCCGGGCTTGCGCCTTCTGTAATGTGCGAACGGGCCTGCCAGCGCCTCTGGACCCGGCGGAAGCGGCCAATGTAGCGGAGGCCGTCCGCAAATTGGATCTTGCGCATGTGGTCATTACCTCAGTGGACCGGGACGACCTTAAGGATGGCGGCGCGCAGCATTTTGCCGATGTTATCAACGCCACCCGCGCGGCCTCGCCGCACACAACCATCGAGGTCCTCACGCCGGATTTTCTGCGTAAAGACGGGGCGTTGGAAGTGGTCATTGCGGCAAAGCCCGATGTCTTCAATCACAACCTGGAAACCGTGCCGGGCCTTTATCATTCGGTGCGGCCGGGCGCGCGCTATTATCACTCGCTGCGCCTTTTGGAACGCGCAAAAGAGCTTAATCCCGACCAGTTCACGAAGTCAGGCTTGATGGTGGGGTTGGGCGAAACAAAGGACGCCATATTGCAGGTGATGGATGATATGCGATCGGCTGGAGTGGATTTTTTGACCATCGGCCAATATCTGCAGCCAACTCGCAAGCACCACCCCATTGATCGCTTCGTTGATCCGGAGGAGTTCGCGTCCTATGAGCGCATCGCCTATACCAAGGGATTCCTCATGGTTTCTGCCTCGCCGCTCACCCGTTCTAGCTATTTGGCAGGCGACGATTTTGAAAAACTTAAAGCTGCACGCCTTAAGAAAAATCATCAGGTCTGACGGTCTTGCCGGTCCATAAAGAAACACGCCACTTACCCTATACCGCGCAGCAGATGTTTGATGTTGTTGCTGATGTAAGCGCCTATCAGGAGTTTTTGCCCTGGTGTGTCGGCACTCGTATCCGCGACCGCGAAACCAGAATAGCGAGCGACGGTCAGACCCAGGAAATCATTACAGCAGATCTGGCTGTGCGTTTTAAGATGTTTCGCGAAACATTTACAAGTCGCGCCGTGCTCGTACCTGAGCATAAAACCATCCGTGTTGAATACCTGGATGGCCCCTTTGAGTATCTGGAGAACGATTGGTTGTTTCGAGAGACCGAAACAGGATCCGAAATTGATTTTTATATTGAGTTCCGGTTTCGCAGTCTCATGCTTGAAAAATTGATTTCCGGAATGTTCGAGGAAGCGGTCGCGCGCATGGTAGCAGCCTTTGAAGCGCGCGCCGAAGCGCTCTACGGAAAAGATGCCAAAGCGCTCTAGTCTTCTATTTGATGCATAAGCAGTTTGAGCGCTGCTTCGATTGTCAAAAGTCTGATGTCTTCGCGGGGAAGTTCGCCGAAACGATGCTCTTGCACCAGAGTATCCCGATTACGCCGCGCGCTGGCGATCCACACGAGGCCGACCGGTTTGTCGTCCGTGCCGCCGCCTGGCCCGGCAACGCCTGTCACCGCGACACTCACGTCCGCTCTTGAGCGGTCAAGCGCGCCTTCGGCCATAGCCTGAGCGACGACGCCGGAAACCGCGCCATTGGTCTCAAGTGTGTTGCTGTCAACGCCGAGCATTTCGGTTTTGGCTTCATTGGAGTAGGTGACAAAGCCGCGCTCGACGACTTCCGACGAACCGGGAATTTCGGTCAAAAGTCCTGCGATGAGCCCGCCTGTACAACTTTCCGCCGTGGTCACTTTGAGCTTCAGATCTCGGGCAGCGTCGAGAACGCCAATAGCGGACAGGATGAGGTCGTCGGAAAAAATCATGAGAGTGAAATTACCTGAGCCAGGACAAGGGTGCAAAGAAGTGCGTAGAGGCCGGCAATGATGTCGTCGGCCATCACGCCCAGTCCGCCAGCGATCTTTTGATCGGCATAACTGACTGGCCATGGTTTTAAAATGTCAAAGAAGCGAAAGAGGGCAAATGCAACAAGATACCCTTTTGCTGTCAGGGGTACGAAGGCCAGGACCAGCCATTGTCCGGCGACTTCATCAATAACCACGGAAGAAGGGTCTTTGTCGCCGCTAGCCCGTTCCATTTCGTTTGCGGCCCAAATGCCTGCGACAAATGCCAGAACGGCAAAGGGCAATAGCACTAAGGGCGACAAAAGGCAGGCAAGTCCCCAACCGATAATCGCCGCCGCCGCGGCGCCGATGGTGCCAGGTGCAGGTCTGAGAAGGCCTGCACCGCCGAAGGTGGCCAGCAAGGTGGCGGGGTGCCAAAAGCCAAGCGCTTTAGGGGGAGCAACGTAATACTTCATGTCAAATCCTGTTTGTCGATGGCGACCATAGCCACGGCCTGAGCGGCGATCCCTTCGCCGCGACCGGTAAATCCGAGTTTCTCTGTTGTCGTGGCCTTGACAGAAACGGCATCCACCGGGATTTGCAGGATCTGCGCGATCTGCGCGCGCATGGCTTCGCGGTGAGGTCCGATCTTGGGCGCTTCGCAGATTAAGGTAACATCGACGTTGATCACTTCGCCGCCACGCGCCTGAATGCGCTGCCCCGCGTGCCTCAGGAAAAGGTCAGAGGACGCGTCCTTCCACTCAGCCTCGCTGGGGGGGAAGTGTGCCCCGATGTCGCCATCGCCAATGGCGCCAAGGAGCGCATCGGTCAGCGCATGCAGACCAACGTCCGCATCGGAATGACCTTTGAGCCTTTGGTGATGCGGGATGTGCACCCCGCAAAGTGTCAAACCTTCGCCCGCCTCAAAACGGTGGACATCATAGCCAAATCCAATCCTTTGTTGGCGTGCGGCGGTAATAGAGGGCTCGGTGCTGAGTTGTCTTGCCATTTCAAGGTCCGCGGCTGTGGTGATTTTAAAATTGCGGCGTGAGCCCTCAACCAGTTTGATCTTAAGGCCGGCTTGTTCGGCCAGGGCGACGTCGTCGGTTTCGTGACCCGAGGCGTTTTGGTGCGCGCGTAAAATTTTGGGAAAGGCGAAGCCTTGCGGTGTTTGCGCTTGCCAGAGGTCGCGTCGATCAATGGTCTCCAGGGCAGCGGTTTGCTCGTTTCTGCGTCGCAAGGTGTCGGCGACCGGCACGGCCAGAAAGGCGCCATCGGCTGTATTTAACGCCTTAAGCAGGGTGCTGATCAGAGAGCCACTTAAAAAGGGGCGCGCGCCATCATGGATGAGAACCTGATCCGGCATATGGCGCTGCAAGGCTTTCAGGCCTTCATAGACCGATGCTTGGCGGGTTGCCCCACCAACAACCGGTTCGAGGAGTTTCTTATGCGCCAGGCCAAGGCTGTCATAGAGCGCACGGTCATCGGCGCCGATGACAATCTGAACCAGATGAATGTCGGGATGGTCGAGGAAGACGTGCGCGGCCTGACCTAGCACACTGCTGCGGCCCATCATCTGATATTGCTTCGGGATCTCGCCGCCCGCGCGCAGGCCCATGCCGCCGGCCACAATAAGGGCCGCTGTACACTGAGATTGGGGGGCATCATGTCCAGGCATCGGGCGCGAATCTCTCCTTGGCGAGCTCAGGTCTGTTTCTAGAGTTGAGGGGCGAATTTGCCAAGAAAAACAAAATCTTTTGCGGGTAGCCAGGCGCTGATCATTTGATTTGTGCGCTGCAATAAAAATGCCTATACTCTGTGCAACGTAGTTAGATATCGGCGCACAAAAAATAGGCATCAAGTGCATGAGCCTTCGGATTGGTCCAATAAAACTCAGAAATTCGGTCTTTCTGGCCCCCATGGCCGGGATAACCGACCTGCCGTTCCGGCAGCTGGCCCACGACTTTGGGGCGGGTCTTGTGGTCTCAGAAATGGTGGCCACACGGGAGCTTTTGACTGGCCGCGCCGAAACGGCATTGCGTGCCGAGAGTTCAGACAGCATTACCCCGTTTGCCATTCAGCTCGCCGGGCGCGAGCCGGAATGGATGGCAGAAGGGGCCCGTGTTGCCGAAGCGGGCGGCGCTGACATCATCGACATCAACATGGGCTGTCCCGCGAAGAAGGTGACGAGCGGTTATTCTGGATCGGCCTTGATGAAAGACCTGGATTTGGCGGCTGCCAATATCGATGCGGTCGTTAAGGCGGTCAAAGTGCCGGTATCTCTGAAAATGCGACTGGGCTGGGATGATGATCTTCTCAATGCGCCTCAGCTCGCCCGCCGGGCAGAAGAGCTGGGTGTTCAAATGATTACCGTTCACGGCCGCACCAGATGCCAGTTCTACAAGGGCAAGGCCAATTGGTCGGGTGTGGCCGAAGTGGTCGACGCCGTATCGGTGCCTGTGATCGTCAATGGCGACATCACGAACGCTGATAGCGCGGCAGCGGCGCTCAAGTCGTCCGGCGCGGCTGGCGTCATGGTCGGCCGCGGGGCAAGAGGGCGCCCATGGGTGCCGGGCCATATCGCGCAATATCTTGAAAGCGGCCAAATGCCGGAGGCCCCCTCCGGTAACCAGCTCAAGGAGATCGTGCTGCAAAACTACCAGGGCATTCTCGATATCTATGGTGACGAATTGGGCCTACGCATCGCAAGAAAGCACTTGGGCTGGTATGCGGAAGGATTTGTCGATGCCGCCTGGTTTTGGTCAAAGGTTTGCCGGGAGACCGACATCGCGAAAGTGATTGGCGTGATCGAAAACTTTTTTGACGAAAGTTTCGAGCACGGAAAAGAGAGGGCTGCATGATGCCCGCAAAAACCGGCCTGGAAATAAATTTGCTGGCTTCGGTGCCGCACCCCGTCATGGCGATCGCACCAACGGGCCAGATCGCCTATGTGAACAGTGCGGCGGAACAGCTTTTTTCCACCGGCGCTTCGGGGTTAGTCGACCAGCATCTGTCCGATATCCTGCCAGACGGCAATCCGCTCCGGTCCCTGGTTGAGCAGGCCCTAAGCGACGGTTTGGTCATGCGAGAATATGATGTGGAGTTTTCGTCCCCCAAAACCGAACCACAGATTGTCGATGTCCAGGTGGCGCCGATCGCCGGAGAAGAGGGCGTCCTGGCAACGCTGCAAAGCCAAACACTCGCCCGCAAGATGGATCGTCAATTGACCCATCGCGGCGCCGCTCGGTCGGTCTCGGCCATGGCGGCCATGCTGGCCCACGAAATTAAAAATCCGCTGTCGGGGATCAAGGGCGCCGCGCAGCTGTTAGAGCAAACCGCAGCGGAAAGCGATAAGGAGCTAACCCAGCTTATATGCGACGAAACAGATCGCATCGCCGGGATCGTCGATCGCATGGAAGTGTTCTCCGATGTACGGCCTCCTGCCCGCGACGAAGTTAACATCCACGATGTGCTGGATCATGTGCGCCGGGTGGCTCAATCCGGATTTGCGCGGAACCTTGTCTTCAAGGAGGAGTACGATCCTTCCTTGCCACCCGTCTCAGGGGATCGGGACCAGCTTATCCAGGCCATTCTTAATCTCGTTAAGAATGCCGCCGAAGCTGTAAGCGACCGAGAGCACGGAGAAATAATTCTATCTACCGCTTATCGCCAGGGCGTGCGCATGCGCGTGGGACCCAATCAGGAGCGGATCTCCTTACCGTTGGAAGTTTTGGTGATCGACAATGGCGGCGGTATTGCCGAAGAACTTTTGCCTTATCTTTTTGATCCCTTTGTCACGACCAAGACCAATGGCAGTGGTCTCGGCCTGGCCTTGGTCGCCAAAATTATTGGCGATCATGGAGGGGTCATCGAGTGCGCCAACGAGGGGGGCAAAACTGTTTTTCGAACGCTGCTCCCCGTCATGACGTCAGCGCCCCATCAAATTGAGGAGACGTGATCATGGCAACGCAAACCATTCTAATCGCCGATGATGATCCAGCCATTCGAACCGTGCTCTCGCAGGCCTTAAGCCGACAGGGCTATTCTGTGAAATGCGCCAGTAACGTCGCAACGCTCTGGAACTGGATCGAAAATCGTCAGGGCGATCTGGTCATCACAGATGTTGTCATGCCGGACGAAAATATCTTCGACATCCTGCCTCTGATCCGCCAGACGCGGCCGGAACTTCCGGTTATTGTGATGAGCGCGCAGAACACGCTTTTGACCGCCGTCACGGCGACAGAGCAGGGGGCCTACGACTATTTGCCCAAGCCCTTCGACCTGAACGAGCTGAGCGCTATGGTCAAGAAAGTGCTTAGCCAGCCGTCGAACAAAGGCCAGTCCGCTCCCAAACGATCCGTCAGTGGGGACGAGAAGGAGCTTCCGATTGTCGGTCGCTCGGCCGCCATGCAGGACGTTTACCGTGTCATGGCACGGCTCATGCGTACCGATCTGACGGTTATGATCACGGGGGAATCCGGTACAGGCAAAGAGCTGATTGCCCGCGCTCTGCATGATTATGGCAGACGGCGCGAAAGGCCCTTTGTGGCCATCAACATGGCCGCCATTCCGCGAGAGCTGATCGAAAGCGAACTCTTCGGTCATGAGAAGGGGGCTTTTACAGGAGCGGCAAGCAAGGCGGCAGGGCGCTTTGAACAGGCAGAAGGGGGAACGCTCTTTCTGGATGAGATTGGGGACATGCCTTTTGAGGCGCAAACCCGGCTCTTGAGGGTTTTGCAGGAAGGCGAGTTCACGACTGTTGGCGGCAGCGCCTCCCGCAAAACCGATGTCAGGATTATCGCGGCAACCAACCGCGACTTAAGGCAGCTCATCGAGCAAGGCCTCTTTCGCGAAGACCTTTTCTATCGCCTGAATGTTGTGCCCATGCAATTGCCGCCTTTGCGCGACCGCCGGGATGATATTCCCGATCTTGTCCGTCACTTCCTGTCGGAATCAGAAAAATCCGGTCTGCCGCGAAAGGTGATCGACAAGGCCGGCATGGATTTATTGTGTCAGCACAACTGGCCCGGCAACATTCGGGAATTGGAGAACCTCGTCAGACGGCTTGCCGCACTTTATGCTGACGATGTGATCGACGAAGAGATCATCCGGGCCGAAGTTTTTGATGGCGCCGCTACCAGCTCAGAGGACAGCGTGAGATCCGAAGGCCTTGGTGAAGCGGTAGAGAAACACTTGTCTCAATACTTCCGCAGACACGCAGGAGGGTTGCCGCCGCCGGGCCTCTACGACCGGGTCCTCAAGGAGATCGAAATCCCCCTGATCGAACTCAGTCTGACAGCGACAAAAGGCAATCAAATCAAGGCCTCAGAGCTTCTGGGCGTTAACCGTAATACTTTAAGAAAGAAGATCAGAGAGCTTGACATTAAGGTCATTCGTGGGGTGAAGTGATGCAATCCTGCCACAATGTGGTTGCTCTGCCAGTGTGTAGCATTTCTGCCATTCTTTTGGCGGGTGGACAGCTGGTCGATGCGCGTAATTTTTGGAGTTCAACACCTTGGCCACGAGTCCTCCATTCGAGGTCTTTAAATACGGCGGTTTATCGCGCGGTTTGAGCTGGCTGCGCGACAACCTTCGTCCGCGCACGCTTGCCATGATCCTCGGGACCGTGCTGCTTATTCTTCTGGCGTTTAACTACTATGTTTTCGCCAGCGTCGATCCGGCCTCGCTGGAACCGCAGGTCATTCTCAATATTTTGATTGCCGACTTTGTCGTTGGCTTGATATTGGCCGCGATCATTGGTTGGCGCCTGATCCAGATTTGGATCGCAAGGAGATCCGGGTCGGCGGGGTCAAAGTTACACGCGCGCATCGTCGCCATGTTTGGCGCGCTGGCCGTAACACCAGCAATTGTTGTCGCCATTTTTTCAGCAATTCTGTTCAACATGGGGATCGAAAGCTGGTTTTCCAATCGGGTTACAACGGCAGTCACCAATTCAGAAGAAATTGCCAGGTCTTATTTCCAGGCGAATGTCAAAAGTATCGAGCACGAAATTAAGATCATGGCGACTGAGCTTGGCGCCTTGCAGCAGCGGCGCGAGCTCACAGCCATGCCGGATGCTGTCTATCTGGAAGGCGTAAAGGACGTGATCCGCGCGCGCGGCATCGAAGGTAACCTCGCGGCCATCTATATGCTGTCGCCGAATATTCCTGAGCCTCTCGCCAGCTTTGAGTGGCAGGTCAAGGAGGTGCCTCTGCCAACGCAAGAGGAATTTGAAGAGGCCAGCAAATACGACATTTTCCTTTTGCAGAGTGACGATAAAACGCAGATCCAGGCCCTCTATAAAGTCGGCGAAAATCAGTATTTCTTTTTTGTGCGCCTGATTGATCCCAAGGTGCTGGAATATCAAATGGCGACCGTGGAAGCGGTTTCCCAATTTCGGCAAGCGGAGAGCAACAGGTTCGGCATTCAAATGACCTTCCTGCTTGCTTATGTGGTTGTCGCGCTGCTCTTATTGCTGACAGCGATCTGGTTTGGGATATGGGCCGCCAACCGGCTGGTGCTTCCGATCGGGCGATTGGTCGGTGCTGCCGAGCAGGTCTCTGACGGTAATCTCGGCGTGCGGGTTGAAGTCGCTGATAATGACGACGAAGTCTCGACGCTTGGTCGGTCCTTCAATCGCATGACCGGGCAGTTGCAAAGCCAACGCAATGAATTGATGGAAGCGAACCGCCAGTTCGACGAGCGGCGCCGGTTTACCGAGGCGGTATTGGCCGGGGTCAGCGCCGGTGTGGTGGGCCTCGACGCCCATGGGCGCGTCAATATCGCGAACAGGTCGGCCTATGAGCTTTTGGACGCCAGTCCCGACACGCTGATCGGCCGTCTATTTGTCAATGAAGTGCCTGAGATGACGCCCTTGATCAAACAGGCCATGAGCCCCTCTCTTGTGGGTCGCAACCAAATTCGGGGTCAGATTGAGCTTGAGCGAGACGGCCGCAAGCACACGGTCAATGTCCGCGTGTCGTCCGAGGCCTCGCCCGACGACACCATGGGGTTTGTCGTGACATTCGATGAGATTACAGATCTCGTGGTCGCCCAACGTACGGCAGCCTGGGCAGATGTCGCCCGGCGCATCGCCCACGAAATTAAAAATCCACTCACACCTATTCAGCTGTCCGCGGAAAGATTGAAGCGCAAATACGCCAAGGAAATCACGACAGACCCCAAAGTCTTTGAACAATGTACCGACACCATCATCCGGCAGGTCGGAGATATTGGCCGTATGGTGGACGAGTTCTCGTCCTTTGCCCGGATGCCGGAACCGGTAATGCAGATCGCCAATTTTTCGCAGATTGTCAAAGACGCAATCTTTTTGCAGAAGGTTGGCAACAGCGATATTCGCTACAAACTCGATATGCCTGATGCGGCGATTGCGGCCTATTGCGATGACCGCCTGATCGCCCAGGCCCTGATTAACGTGCTGAAGAACGCCGCGGAAGCGGTGAATGGCCGCAAAGCCTTGCCCGATACACCGGACAACTTTGAAGGCCACATCCATGTCAGCGTGCGAGATCATGAGGGGGTGGTGATTGTGGAGGTCGTGGATAACGGCTGCGGCCTTCCACAAGAAAACCGCCATCGCTTAACCGAACCTTATATGACCACCCGTCAAAAAGGGACGGGCCTGGGACTTGCGATTGTTCGCAAGGTGCTGGAGGACCACAACGGGGATCTCTTCCTCGATGATGCGCCAGCGCGTGAAGACATGCCTCATGCCGAAAGAGGCACGATTGTTCGTATGGTGCTTCCAAAAGAAGCGCCTTCGGCATCTGGAGATGGAGAAGGGGCTCCGGAAACCATTGACGATAATCCGCACACTGTTGCTGAAGCAGGGGAGTAAATTGAGTTATGGCGCGTGATGTCCTCATTGTGGATGACGAGTCCGATATCCGGGAACTGATTTCCGGAATTCTGGAAGACGAGGGGTATGAAACCCGGGTCGCTTCCAGCAGCGATACGGCATTGATCGAAATTCAATCCCGTGCGCCGACTTTGTTGATCCTAGACATCTGGCTACAAGGAAGCCGATTGGATGGTCTGGAATTACTGGAAACGATTAAGCGCGATCATCCTGAATTGCCGGTCGTGATTATCTCAGGCCATGGCAATATTGAAATGGCGGTCTCGGCCATCAAAAAAGGGGCCTATGACTTTATTGAAAAGCCCTTTAAGGCAGACCGGCTGGTTCTGATTGTCCAGCGGGCGATTGAAGCATCGCGTCTACGACAGGAAAACCGGGAGCTGCGGGTACGGGCGGGAGACGAGACCGAGCTCGTCGGTACCAGCCATTGCATTTCGCAAGTCCGTCAGCTGATCGATAAAGTTGCGCCGACAGGAAGCCGCGTGATGATCACAGGCAAACCGGGTTCGGGCAAGGAGGTGGCCGCGCGCCTGCTTCACGCGCGCTCACGACGCGAAAAAGCGCCCTTCCTGGCCATCAATTCGGCCACCATGTCCCCCGAACGCGTGGAGGAAGAACTCTTCGGCGTGGAGGAGACACCGGACAGTCCGCGCCGTATTGGGGCTTTGGAGCGCGCCCATGGCGGGACACTCTACCTCGATGAGGTCGCGGAAATGCCTTTGGAGACTCAAAGCAAGATCCTGCGCGTTTTGATCGATCAGACCTTTCAGAGGGTCGGCGGGGGTCCGATTGTGAAGGTGGACGTTCGTATTATTTCGTCGACGACACGAGACCTGCGACAGGAGATCAGCGCCGGTCGGTTCCGGGAAGATCTTTTCCATCGCTTAAACGTGGTACCGGTGGAAATTCCCGAACTGGCGAAGCGCCGTGAGGATATTCCTTTGCTGGTGCATCATTTTATGCAGCGTCTGGCGGAAACCTCTGGCTTGCCGATCATGACAATCGGCGAAGACACCATGGCCACGCTTCAAACCTATGATTGGCCCGGCAATGTGCGGCAACTGCGCAATATTGTCGAACGTCTCTTGATCCTTGCTGGGGACAGCGATTCCAAAGTAATTTCTGCCGACATGCTGCCCAACGATGTGGGAGAGTCAACGCCAGGCCTTACTTCCGAGCAATCCGAGCACATTATTTCTCTGCCATTGAGAGAGGCCCGCGAGCATTTTGAACGGGAATATCTTGTGGCGCAGATTGGTCGCTTCGGAGGCAATATCTCGCGAACTGCGGCCTTTATTGGTATGGAGCGCTCCGCCCTTCACCGCAAACTTAAGTCCTTGGGTGTAAATCCAAATCAGCGTAAAACCGAAGCGAGTTCCTGAAGTCTCCAATTGATTGAGAGAACAGACTTATGAAGGTAATCATTTGTGGCGCCGGTCAGGTTGGCTTTGGTATTGCGCGCCAGCTGTCTGCCGAAGACAACCACGTAACGGTGGTCGACCAATCTGCTGAACTGATCAGCCATGTCACCGAGCGGCTTGATGTCCAGGGTATCATCGGCCACGGGTCGCACCCCGAGGTGCTGGAGCAGGCGGGCGCGCGCGATGCAGATATGCTGATAGCGGTGACTTATTTTGATGAAGTCAATATGGTCGCGGCTCAGGTGGCCCATTCGATCTTTTCCGTCCCACTAAAAATTGCGCGCGTGCGCGCGCAGAGCTACCTAAGCCCGCTTTGGGCGGACTTGTTTTCCCGCGATCATATGCCCATTGATGTGGTGATCTCTCCCGAGCTTGAGGTCGCCAGCACCATCCTGCGCCGACTGGATGTCCCCGGTGCGTTTGAAACCGCCGACTTCGCCGACCGACGCGTTCAGGTTGTCGGCGTTCACCTCGATGAAAATTGCCCAATCGTCAATACACAGCTGAAGCAATTGACGGAGCTCTTTCCCGATCTGAATGCCATCGTCGTAGGAATTTCGCGCGATCAAAAGCTCTACGTGCCGCGATCTACTGATCAGATGCTCGTCGGCGATGATATTTATCTGAGCGTTGAAGCCACCCACGTTGAACGCACGCTTGATATCTTTGGCCACGAAGAGCGCGAGGCGCGGCGGGTTGTCATTCTCGGCGGCGGCAATATTGGTCTTTATCTGGCCCAGCAATTAGAGGCGAGTGCGGCGCGGATCAATTTAAAGATCATTGAGCAAAATAAAGAGCGCGCGGAGTTTGTCGCCGATCAACTCGAACGCACCGTTGTGCTCCACGGAGATGGCCTCAACCAGGATTTGATGCGCGAGGCGGGCATAGGCGATGCCGAAACAATCATTGCATTGACCAATCAGGATCAGGTCAACGTGCTGGCGTGCGTCCTGGCCAAAAAGGAAGGCTGCCAACGCGCGCTTTGTCTGGTCAATGACAACTCCTACACCGGTCTTTCTGGATCGCTTGGGATTGATGCCTTCATTGACCCACGGGCTAAAACGGTTTCGACGATTTTGCGCCACGTGCGGCGGGGGCGTATCAGAGACCTCTATTCCATTGAAAATGGCGCGGCTGAAGTGATTGAGGCTGAGGCATTGGAAACCTCACCTCTTGCAGGCAAGCCCCTTAAAGAGGCCCAGTTGCCGGATGGCATTATGATTGGGGCCATTGTTCGCGAGGATGAGGTGATCATTCCGCGCGGCAATACGGTTGTTGAGACGAACGACCGGGTCATTCTGTTTGCGCAACGCGACGCCGTACATAAGGTTGAGAAGCTTTTCCGCGTCAGCCTTGAATATTTCTAACGTAAATTACTCAGACGGAGATTTTGAGTATGCCGCGCATCGCCTATGTCAATGGCCAGTATGTCCCGCTGGTGGATGCGGCAGTTCATATCGAGGACAGAGGTTTTCAGTTTGCCGACAGCGTTTACGATGCGCTTATGGTGCGCGAGGGTATTTTTGTCGATGAGCATCCGCATTTGAAGCGGCTGGAGCGCTCCCTCAATGAAATCCGGATCGACATGCCGATGTCGCAAAAAGCCCTCCACCTGGTAATCCGCCAACTGGTGGCGCGCAATCGCCTTAAAAACGGATTTGTATACATTCAGGTGAGCCGTGGTGTGGCCCCCAGAGACCATGCCTTTCCCTCGGTGCCAGTCGCGCCAACCCTCGTGATCACTGTCAAGCCAATCAGCCCAAAGAAAAACTTCACGATGTTTGAAACGGGCATTGCGGTTGTGACCGTGCCGGATAACCGCTGGGGACGATGCGATATCAAGAGTGTAGGGCTTCTGCCCAACGTCCTCGCCAAGCAGGCAGCGCGGGAGCAAGGGGCCTTTGAGGCCTGGTTTGTCGACCAAAGCGGCGAAGTGCGTGAGGGGGCATCCACCAATGCATGGATTGTCACAAAGGACGGCACGCTCGTAACCCGTCCTGTGGATGATCGGATCCTTTCCGGGGTAACCCGGGCGACCCTTTTGCGGATTGTGGCCGAGGCAGGAATTCCGTTTGAAGAGCGTGGCTTTACGGAAGCTGAGGCGCTGGAGGCCCAGGAGGCCTTCAACTCCTCTGCGACCAGCTTTGTTATGCCCGTTGTGAGCATAAATGGTCAAAAAGTCGGCGCGGGCAAGCCCGGCGAAGTGAGCCGGACACTTTACGGCCTGTACCTGGAGAATTTGTCAGGTAACGACCTCAACATTTCGCGTTAATTGATTGAATTCAGGTCAAAAATCCCTATTGTTGGGGCAAATCTGATTGCCACTTTGCCGACCCGGGATGAGCGGTCTCCGCTCCCTGTAGGTCAGGCGACAAACATAGATAAAAAAAGGGCCAGCCGGTCGACCAAAAAAGATGGGGTCAACCCACGGCAAAATAACTTATGCAAAACTTGCAAGACACCTTCCTGAACCACGTCCGAAAACAAAAAATTCCACTCACAGTCTTCCTGGTCAATGGCGTCAAGCTGCAGGGCGTTATCACCTGGTTTGACAATTTCTGTGTTCTCCTGCGCCGGGATGGTCACTC
>SBGZ01000008.1 GCA_006226415.1 Alphaproteobacteria bacterium | reverse complement strand
GCGATTGGCGAAAAGGGGTCCATCTCATAGGCTTTGCGGGCATGGATCAGAGCCGTTTTGTAATCTCCTTGAGGCGCATAGGTGTAAACGGCGGCAAAGTTCAGGGTCACAGAATTGGACATTAGCGCCTCGGCTTTTGTGAGGGCTGCCTCGGCTTCGCTATATTTTGACTGGCTGTTGTAAAGTCCGACCTGTGCGGCCATGGCTTCGGCATTCGCCGGATCAAGGGCGAGAGCCTTGTCGACCAAGCGTTGGATTTCATCGGCGGCGCGGTGCCCCTGAGCGAGCAGAAGGGCATTGGCTTTGCTGGAATAGGCAGCTGAAAAGTCGGGGTTGGTTTCGATGATATCGGCGAAAATTTCGCTTGCCCTGAGATAGGTTTCGCGTGTGTCGTTCTGCATCAAGTCCAGGGCGGCGAGATATTTCTCCCAGGACTGTAACGACAGAGTGTTGGCGGCTTGCGAGGCTTGAGTTCTTGCCGAGATTCGGCTGTTGACCCTGGAAGCCACCGCATAAGCGATTTCCTGTTGAACTTTGAAATAATCCACACTGTCACGCTGGTAGGAGTCGGACCAGACCTGAAAACCTGTGTTGGCGTCGATGAGCTGAACGTCAACGTCAATACGGTCGCCAAACCAGCGCACGCTGCCTTCCAGGAGGCCATCAACGCCAAGCGCCTCGCCGATCTCACGGGCATCCAACGCGCTGTCTTTGAAAACAAAGGACGAGGTGCGGGCGGCAATTTTAAGATCGGTGTTTTCCCCGATTACCTTCATCAGTTCGACAGAAATACCATCTGACAGGATGTCTTTTTCAGGATCACCGGAAAGATTGGCAAAGGGCAGGACGGCCAGGGCGCTCCAATTGGCCTCTGTGCCATGTGTGGGCGCGTGAACAGCAGGGGTCTCCTGGTTTGAAGGCTGCGTTGTGGACGGCATGACAAAGTAAGCGGTCGCTCCAACAAGAATGGCCGCCAGCGTCCCGAGGCCGACATAAGCTGGTGTTCGTTGAAGGTGGTACCCGAAGAGGGAAACTGTCTTGCCGGGCTGCCGGACAATGGGTGTCTTTTCTCCGGGCGCCAGTGCCTTGAGAAGAATTTCGTAGAAGTCTTGTTCAGGCAGATCGAATTTCTCGATGGCCTGGCGTTCGCCGATCGCAAGAGCCATACCGCCCGGCAGCTCCGTTCGATCCAGCCTGACAACCACAACCTTCTTCTTTTGCTCGAGGGCGTAGGAAATTTCGCTTTGACAATTTTCCGATTGCAGGGATTGGGCACTTTGGAGAAATAGAAAAGTTTGGCAACCTTGAATTTTCTCGGCGAGTTCATTTCGCCAAATCGTGCCTGGTGCGATGCCCAGATCATACCAGGTGTTGACGCCATTTTGGGTGAGGGCTGCTATGATCTGCTCAGCCGCGCCCTTGTCTTTATGCGCGTAGCTGACGAACGTGAAAGGGCCTGTCCCTTCATATGGCCTGAGACGATCTGTCATAGTGTTGAGATGTTAATACGTCTTGCGCTGACTGCAAAATGTAAACAGACTTGACCTAATTGCGGCTGCCAAGCTGTGTGATATCCGAAGTGAGGGTCTGGTTGGATGCCGGAAGACAAGAATGCGCCAGAAAAGGGCCGCGGTTTGGATGAACCCCGGGGATTTGCCTCGCCCGCCTGTTCGCGGCATGAGGTAGATCCGGCCTATATGGGGGAGGGGGCGCCTTCGAGCGATGTTGCTGTGGAGGCGAAGGCTGTCGAGGCCGCACCCGCGCCGGAGCGTAACGCGCGCGCCAAGGGGCAAAGTTCAGCAGAGCAAATGCGCCGCTATACCGGCCCTGCGATCCTCAGCTATGGATTTCGCCCGCTCTTTCTTTTGGCTTGTCTTTGGGCCGCGCTCGCCATGGGGCTCTGGGTTGTTCTGTTGGCGGGCGGGCAGTCCTTGCCGACCCATTTT
Organism: Alphaproteobacteria bacterium; assembly: GCA_006226415.1. Lineage (GTDB taxonomy): Bacteria > Pseudomonadota > Alphaproteobacteria > M2410 > M2410 > M2410. The sequence continues at coordinate 21,981 of SBGZ01000008.1, read as the reverse complement.
GATCCGATCAGCTGGCATGTGCACGAGTTTCTCTTCGGCTATCTCTCGGCGGTCATGGCCGGGTTTCTCCTGACGGCGGTGCCCAATTGGACCGGGCGATTGCCGGTGACCGGCAGGCGGCTGCTTGTCCTGGTCCTCGCCTGGGTGGCCGGGCGGCTGGCGGTCTTGTTTTCCGCCCAAATCGGGGCGTCCCTGACGGCGCTTGTGGATCTTTCGTTCCTAGCGCTCTTTGGCTTTGTCATGGCCCGGGAGATTGTGGCCGGGAAGAATTGGCGCAATCTCAAGGTTCTTATTCTTGTCGGGCTGTTTTTGGCCGGCAATGGGCTGTTCCATTTGGAGGCGATGGGTGGGGCGAGCGCCTCTCAAGGGATCGGCGCGCGGATGGGGGTCGGCGTTGCCATCCTCCTCATCATGGTGATCGGCGGCCGGATCGTGCCGAGCTTTACCCGCAATTGGCTGGCGCGGCGACCGGGGGTGCGCATGCCGGCGCCGTTTGATCGTTTCGATGGGATTAGCATTGGCATCAGCGCCGCGGCGTTGGCGATCTGGTGCCTCAGGCCGGACTGGGCGCCCTTGGGCTGGCTTCTGCTTGCGGCGGGTACGCTGCAGTCGGTGCGCCTTGCGCGCTGGGCCGGGGATCGCACATGGGCGGAGCCGCTCGTTGTGATCTTGCACCTGGGCTATGGCTTTGTGCCGCTCGGGTTTTTCCTCACCGGGCTCGCGGCGCTTTGTCCTGACTTCATGACGGCCAGCGCGGCGCTGCATGCCTGGACGGCCGGGGCCATCGGCGTCATGACCCTTGCAGTGATGACCCGGGCGAGCCTTGGGCATGTGGGCCGCCCTCTGGCGGCCACGCCGGGCATTCAGCTGATTTATGCCTTGAGTGTTTTAGCGGCGCTTGCGCGCATCGCCTCGGGGGTGCCCGGTGCGCCAGAGTTTTTGCTTTATGGCTCTGCCGCCTTATGGATCGGTGCCTTTGCCGCCTTTGTGGTGATCTATGGCCCGCTCCTTATGCGCCCTCGCGGCAGCTGAGGCGCGCCTGTGAGGGCAGTTCGCAGATCTTGCGCAATGTTATTGGGCGGGATGTATTTCGCCAGACCTATAAGAGCCTGTTGGCGTAGTTGATGTAAAACGGGAGTTGTTGATCCATGTCTGACGAAGATATTAGACCACGCGGCTTTGCCCGTCTGCCGCTGCGCGCCACTTTGTGGATCGCGCCCGGTAAATCGCCAAGCGCCTGGAGTTGGGCATTGGGGTGCAGGTCGGCCAGATGGTGGGGGGTGACAAACGACTTAATCGGCCTGAGCTGGATGTACCCGCCGGTGTTTCAAGTAGGCCTCTGGATTAATTCCACGGATCAACAGCCAAAGGGCAAAGGCGGGTTCTGAAACAAGGCAGATGGCGTAAGCCAGTGCGAACCGCTCGGTAAGCGGAACGTCCAGAAGTGTCAATAGGCTGCCGATCAGATAGACCAGGCCTGAAAGAGTGATCAAAGCGCCTAAGAGTTTTGGCATGACGCTTGTCCGGTAGATCAATGCGCCCAAAGCAAAGCAGCTAAAGGCGAAGAAGACCAGCGCGATATCATAACCAATGCCATAACTGTCAAGGGAGGCTTCGGTTAGCGCGCCGATTTGATCCACCGAGAAGATCTGCCGTGGCAGGCGCCCGAGATGGAGCGCGGAGACAAGATGGTCAAGATTGGCGATAAGGGCTGCAGTCTGCAGAAGCCGGAATACCATGGCGAGGAGCGACAGCGCCTCGTTCACCGGACGGAGCAATTGAAAAAGCAATACTGCCACCAGACCGTCGGCGATGATCATTATCAAATTTGCCAGAATGATCAGGCGAAAGCTTCTTTGCCAGATCAGGACATATTCCGCCGTCAAATCGGGGGATTCTAAGCCCAGAAAATTCGAACTCAGCGTCACTTCCGCGCAGATCCCGCAGATGATGATGACAAGATAGAATAAGCCGGTTGTTCGGGCGATTGCTGTAGGGGTCATTGCCTTGTCAGTACCACATATCTTTTACGCAGCGGCTATCGCGGCCGCGATCTTCGAAGGTGTCGAAGCCGTCGAAGTGATCGACCGGGATATCGGCGACTTCGTCGGCGTCTTCGGCGAGCCGTAGGTTGACGGCGATGCGGATCTTGCCGTTTTCTTCATGCGGGGTCAGGCCCTTCCAATAGGCCACGCAACCGCAGGCGGGACAAAAGTGAAAGCCGAGCATTTTGTCGCCGTGAATGTAGGCGGTGGTCCCACCTTTCACATGGATCTTCTCATCCAGCCAGTCATAGGCCCAGAGCGTGCCGTAGCGGCGGCAAACCGTACAATTGCAGGCTGTTGTCGCCTCCGGCAGGCCATCAAATTCCCATGTGACAGTGCCGCAATGGCATGAGCCTTTGGTCATGGCGTCTTCCTCTTTATGAAATCCAGCTCTTCGTTTGGGCGCGTCTTGAAAAATTAACGAGGTATCCGGCGATCATCAGCGGTAACAAAATGATCCCAATGATTTCTCCGAAGCCATAGGAAATGCCGAGCATCAATGAGTGCGCCACTGCGAAAACGGTCCCGATCATCGAAGCAACAAGGGCGTGGTAGGCAAAGCGCATGCGAAGCAGCAGGAGGACCGCACCCAACACGCCCGCGAAAGCCGCGATGGCAAAAGCGGCGGTCGCCCAGAAGGGGCGGCCTTGAATGATCATTTGCTCATTGTCGCGGTAAGAGGCAATCATGTCCGGGTTCAGCTGAACGATAAAGTTGGCGGCGCTCATGCCGTTCCAAATCAGTGCCAGGACGGATACGACCCAGAAGCTCCAATGAGGGCGCAATCTATTGGCGTTGGTCATGTTGTTATCCTTTTAGAAAAGCCAAACGTTCGTCAGTGCGGGAAACCTGGACCTCGGTTATGGTCGGCGAAGCGACGCCATTGACGACGAAAGGGTCTTCCGCCACGCGGGCCTCAAGGGCTTCGCGCGCCGCGTTGTGGGCGAGGATGCCGCCGCCAGGCTCCGGCGTCAGAGAGCCAATCGCCAGGAAAACGCCCTCATCAAAGCCTTTCTGGATCCAGGCTTTGTGGGCCTCCATGAATGTGCCCACCTTTTCCTTATCGGTAAGCTTTAAGGTCACAAAGAACATAGGCGCGCCTCTCTTGTCTGGTTTGTCGTTTCGAATTGAAAACTGTTGGACCGGGGACGGTCAAGTGTCTTCAGGGACAAAGGTCGACCTGGCTGTGTATGACATGTTGTAAGTCTCTGACTTCATATGACTGTATTTAGCCTTGCGGTTGTTGGGGAATGTTTTCGCAGCGCAATAGGTACTGACTTCTTTCATGCATGTCGGTTGGCAGGCCATATGTGATGTTTTGCATGATCGGGGTGACCGCGCCACTTGGCAGCTGGATCAGGCGAATGCGGTACAAGCCATTGAGAAAGACTTGTCCGTCCTCCAGTGTGGACACTTGTTGCCAGGCCCATTTGCCATCTTTTTTCTGAAGCCGACGAGCGGAATAAAAGGCAACGTCAAACCAGCCGTTTGCTGTCGGCGCGATACGGTGGACATCGCCGCTCTTGATTGTGGTGCTCCAGGCTCCTTCGGTCGCTAGGAGGGGGCCTCTGCTATCCTGTGTGATGAAGAGTTGCCCTTTTGCGCTTTCAAGTCCTGGGGCGAAGACAGACATGGCGCTAAGATCCTCGGAAGGCTCGTGGTCAAATAAATTTTGTCCAAAGAGGTAAGTGCATTCTTGTTTGCGTGTCGACTCGTGCTTGGGTTCAATTTCGCCCAGTATCTGTACTTCCACCCAGCTACCTTCAAACAAAGATATTTGTTCAGCGTTCAAAGGCTCTCCGCCGAGGGAGGTGATGTCTATGGCGCTGAGGTCGCGTGCCTGAACGGTGCTGGCAAATACTGAACTCATAGTAAGGGCAATGAGTAATTTGTTCATGTTCGATGGTCTCCCATGGCTGATGTCCCTTTCAGCCAAGTTCTATTTTGCTGACGAGGGCGGTCTTGTCAAAGGGCTTCAAGCGCCTTCCTCGATCCAATGGAGGAGGTCGGGGCTCGCGAGCTCTTCGGCTTTAGCGCGGTAGCGAGCCATCTGATCTTCGCTCAGGCGCGCCGCGGCTTCGCCCTGGCGGCCGCTGTGGAAGAAGCGGGCGGGGTCTTTCCAGGTGTTCTTGTGCGCGTCGGGGGCGAATTCATTGGCGCGCTTTCTCATGTTCTCCAAGCTGATGCCGTCCAGGATGGCGGGCCACCGCTCTTTGGGGACCTCGATGTTAAGGGCCTTGGCGAGGCGCTGTAGCTCCCGTTCGGTTTCACTCTTCAAACTTGAGTAGTGAAAAAGATGAATGTTGGGCGCCGCGCGTCTTTCGAAAAAGGTTTTCACGTGGTGAAAGAGATAGCCAATGGAAAGTCCGGCATGGGTCGCCCAATCGTCCACGGTCGAGGTTATCCAGCGATCAAACATGGCCTCCAAATCTTCGGTCTCGCTGCGGCCGGGCAAATCGCTTTTGTAATTTTCCATGTGGTTGACCATGGAGAGCATCACGTCCAAAGGGTTTCTCGCCACATGAATATAGGTGACATCTTCCAGATGCGGCAGGCCGTCAAAGGGCGTGTGGGTCTTGATGAAGCGGCGGTGGCTTTGAGCTTCCAGTTGCTCTGTAATTTCCTCGAGCGGGTTCTTGTCAAAATCAAACCAGGGCGACATCTCGTTGACCGGGCGTGGCAGGGTATCTTCAAAAATCAAGTGAGCGACAATGGACTGCATCCAGGTGGTGCCAGATTTGGAAGGGGTGCAGATGAGAATGTCACCTTGGCGCGGCTTGAAAGAACGCCATCTCAGATTGTTGGTGTAACCGTTCTGATAGAGCTTTTCAGGTTGAAAATTGTTCATGTTTGGTGCTGCCCAATTGCTGTTGATGCCGGACTCTGTCATAGTTTGAAAAGGATATGCAAACATTTGATGGCGCAACGGCCAAAGGGATTTTTACATGATATTTCTGCGTGTGGCGGCTGTTTTCGCGGTGGTTATGCTGTCCATTTTACCGGCCTCTGGAGCCAGGGTCAGTGACACCACGTTTGATCCGATCGCGGAGCAACAGCTCGCGCAATGGGATCGGTGGCAGATGTTGCTCGAGGCCTCGGAGCGGTGTCCGATGCTCGCGCCCTACATGCGCTGGGGGCTCTATGCGCAGATGGAAATTCTTACGGACCCACAGTCTCCCTTAGGGATGACTTTGGCTAAAGAAGCGGCTCAGGTTTACGGGGCAGGTGATGAGGCGGCGGAACTCTATCGCGCCGATTTTTTCGCCGATCGCACGGCGCAGGTGAAGCGCTTGTTTCGTGGTCGCGCCTGCTCAGATCCAGAAATTCAATCCATGGGGCTGGAAGCGCAGCCCGTCGCCCGGTTCGGTCTCTATGAAAAGCTTTATGTGTTTACGCGCCTTGAAGATGGTTTCTGCGCACCGAAGGACATGGCGGCAACCTTTGCGCCCTATTTAAAGCAGGATATGGCTCGGATCGAGGAGACCTTGTCAGAGACAAGTTCCCTGAAAGCAGAGATGGACAATCTGGACAAGAGGGCGATTGACGATCACTGCATCGGCAGCGGCGGCGCGCGCACCGCAACGGACCCCCTCACAGGCAACATCCTTTATGACTATATGGCCGAGGTGGAGCAGCGTGAGCTTGGCTATCCTCTTGAGCTTATCTTGCCCTTGGTGCCAACATCGGCGCAGGCGCCGTCCTATATGGCCTGGCGCGAGCGTGTGAAAGGCGCTCATACGCCTGTGGCGGCGGGCATGTTGGCGACAGCGGTTTGTTTGCAGCCGATGCAGAAGTATCGCGAAGATGGCTCGCTGCGCGGCATGGCGGAAGATTTTGATCTTTATCTTGGTGTTGATCGGGATGGTTCTTTGGCGGTTCAGCTCGGCGCTGATACATCCCTGGCGGTTACCGAGGTGGTGCTGGATGTCCAGGGGCAGGCCTCTCTTGCCGCCAGCGGTGAGGTCAAGCCTATCGTGGTGACGGAACGTGCCAAAGCGCGGGCGGCGCATGTCGGGCACCTCAAGCGCTATGTGTTTGATCCGGGCGCGGTTCAACCGCTCGCGGCCACGGGCGCGCCGGTGGCGGTTCGCTTTAAGGTCAAGCCTGAACAGGGCGAGGCGCTTTGGGTTGCCAGTGGCTGCGTCTTCAATCTTGAAACGCTCTATCAGGCGTATTATTGGGCGACAGAGCCCGGCGGTCTTGGCTATCTTGTCGAGTAACCTTACGCAGATTGTGGTCAACTGTTCTATCTGTGGATGGCGGCGCAGGTGGACTGGACGCCGGTTGCCTGTCTGCTAAGGTCGGGCACAGCAGGATATTTTCATCGAACAGGGAGATAGGTGATGAGCGAGAGTTTGTTTGAGCGGTTGGGCGGTACGGAAGGCATTACCAAGATCGCCGATACCTTGGTGGATATCCATATGGCCAACCCAGCAATTGCACCGCGCTATGCGCAGTCCGACACGGTGGCGGTCAAAAATGGGGCCGCGACCTTTTTCATTACCGGTACGGGCGGCCCTGCCGTTTATGAAGGCAAGGATATGCTGGCCACGCACAAGGGCATGAACATCAGCGATGCCGAATTTTTGGCGGTGCTGGACGATGCCATGGAAGCGCTGGATAAAAACGGCATTGGTCAGCGCGAAAAAGAAGAAGTGCTTTATGTGCTTTATTCTATGAAAGGCGACATTGTCGGGGTTTGATTTCTAACCCCGACCTTGGGCGTCCCATTCGCGTTTTAAAATCGCGTAATTGAGTTCATTGCTCCATGAGCCATCGTCATCGCGCCAGTTTTCGATGAGGGTGGCTTCGTGGCGCATGCCCAAAGCTTTCATCACGCCTTCTGAAGGCTTGTTGCGCTGATCGCAGCGGGCCATGACGCGGTTGAGGCCGAAGAAATCAAACGCGAGTGCCAGCATGGTCCTGGCGGCTTCCTTGGCGTAGCCTTGCCCCGCGTGATCGGGGTGCATGACATAACCAATTTCACCGCCTTGATGTTCTTTGGACCTGAGGAAGAGACCTACCTCGCCGACGCGGATACCGGTTTCTTTGTCGAGGCAGATAAAATTTAATTTGTCGCCATCTTCGGCCAGGGTTTTCTCCTGAACGCGCTCGTCAATCTTGGCTTTCATCCCGGCTTCATCCTGAATGCCCCAGGGCAGGAAGCGCACCACATCGGGGCGCTTGTGAAGGTCGAGCAGAAATTCCAAATCACCTTGTTGATTGAGGCGATAAGCTAGCCGCGCGCTGGTGAGCGGTAAGGTCGGCGTCTTCATGGGCTCTCCTCAAGGGGCTGATAGCACTCAGGCTCAAAGCGCGGCGTGCAGAGGCAAAGAAAGATTAAATCGCCCGCACCGGTGTTGGTGATGCGCTGGGCGCGGCCGGGGACAATGTCGATCACATCGCCGGGCCCCACCATAAAATCCTCAGCCTCTGCAAGGTCCATGAGGCCGGTGCCCTGCTCGATAATATAGCGCTCATGAACGCTCAGCGCATGAAGCTCCGTGGTGACACCGGGCTCGACGCGGGCACGGGCGAGGGAGGCGTCTGGCGCTTCGGGTACATTGAAAAGCTCTGTGATATGGCAGCGCTCGCGGGTTAAAAACTCGCGGCTGTTTGCGGATTTAAACAGATCCGGGATTTGGGGGTCTTGCATGGGGCAAGCCTTTGCTTCGACAAGTGGCATCTGAACTGAATTCAGACTATGATTCAGGGGTCAATTTAGCACGACAAGGCACCATGTTCGAAGGCAGGAGCGCACAGGATGACCGATCAGATACCGGCCGTATCAGAACTTCTTGATCTTTCCGGCGAGGTTGCGCTGGTGACCGGCGCGAGCGGCGGCATCGGCCGGGCGATTGCGCTGCGGCTGGCGGAGGCGGGCGCGAAAGTGGGGGTCCATTTCGGCGCCAATCAGGACGGCGCGGAAGGGGTCGCCGAAGAGATTGTGCGGGGCGGCGGCACAGCGGCCATCGTGCCAGGCTCACTGACCCATGATGACACCTGCGATGTACTCATGCGGTTTACGGCCAATGCGCTCGGCAGGCCCACGATCCTTGTCAATAACGCCGGGGTTCAGCCTGTCACGCCGCTTGCCGAGATTTCCGAAGAAGAATGGGCCGAGGTTTTCGCGGTCAATCTTCGGGCAGTGCATTTGCTTTCTCAGGACTTTGTCCGGCAATTGCGGGGCGCTGGCGCGATCGTCAATGTGGCCTCGATCGAGGGACTGAATCCGGCGGCCGGTCATGGGCATTATGCCGCCTCCAAGGCGGGGCTGTTGATGTTGACGCGCTCGCAGGCTCTGGAGTTTGGGGCTCAAGGAGTGCGGGTCAATGCCGTCTCACCGGGGCTCATCCGCCGTGCCGGCCTTGAAGAGGATTGGCCTGAAGGGGTTGCGCGCTGGCAAGAAGCCGCGCCCTTGACCCGGTTGGGCGAGGGGGCGGATGTCGCCGATGCCGCGCTTTTTCTGGCCTCCAAGGCTGCGCGCTGGGTGACCGGCGCCAATCTGGTGGTGGACGGCGGGGTGACCGCCCGTCCGACCTGGTAGTGCCGCGTGGCGGCTTGCGCCGGAGGCTTAGATAAAGGGAACTGACTATGAATAGATTTCAGCATGACTTGAGCCGGAAGATTGTGCGGCACAGCGCTTTGGTCATCGGCATTGCGCTGCTTGCTGGCTTTGGCCTTGGTTGGTCGCTGCTGCCGGAAACGGCGCCCTTTGTCGTTGGCGGTTCGACACGGGGCTGGGTGGCCGCGCATGTGGGCGGCATGCTCAACGGGGTCATGGCACTGGTCATGGCCTTGGTTCTCGACCGGCTTGATCTATCGGCGCGGCTGCGTGTGGCGGGCAGTCTCTCCCTCATCTTTGCGATCTGGGCCAATACGATTTTTTACTGGGCGGGAAATTTTGCGCCAAACCGGGGGCTTTCGGCGGGCGGCAATGCTTTTGGCGAAGGCACATTTCTCGGTTTTGCCGCCTTTTTGCCGGCGATGCTGGGCGCCATGGTTATTTTCGTGACGCTCTATGCGATATGGGTCGGGGCGCGGGAAAAGTTGTGATCCTTGAACCCCTTGAGGGGCTTGGAAAGCAGCGGTTTTTGATTATATGGGCAGCCAGGAGGTCATGAACGATGATCAAAATCAGAAAAAGTGAAGCACGCGGCGCCGCCGATCATGGCTGGCTCAAGGCGAAACATACCTTTTCATTTGCCGGATATCAGGACCCGGCGCATATGGGCTTTGGGCCCTTGCGGGTGATCAATGAGGATCGCATTGCCGGTGGTGGCGGTTTTCCGACCCACCCTCACGACAATATGGAGATTGTTACCTATGTGATGTCGGGTGCTTTAGAGCACAAGGACTCCATGGGCAATCGCGGCGTGATCAAAGCTGGCGATATACAATATATGTCAGCGGGCACGGGCGTGCGGCACTCTGAATTTAATGCAAGTGCGACAGAGGAAACCCATCTCTATCAGATCTGGCTCTTGCCGAATGAGCGCGGGGCGCCGCCGCGCTATGCGCAAAAGTCACTCGTTGGTGAAACGCGTTCCAACGAACTTAATCTCTTTGTCTCAGGTGATGGGCGAGAGGGGTCGACAGAGATTCGTCAGGATGCAGATCTTTATACAAGCACGCTTGATGCGGGCAAGGAAATCGTTCACCGGTTTGAGAAAGGCCGTCTTGGCTGGCTGCAACTGGCGAGAGGCGTTCTTGACGTTAACGGCGAGCGGCTTGAGGCCGGAGATGGCGTTGCCCTTGCCGAAGAGGACCTGCTTGCTGTTAAAGCCCTTGAAAGTGCAGAGTTCCTTTTGTTTGATATGGCGGCCTGACGGGGAGAAGGATCATGCGCAGCTTTGAGGAGATTTACGCGATTGCCGAGGCGCGCAAGCCTGAACTTGAAGTTTTGCTGGCCAAAGGGGCTAAACCGAAATCCGCCCGCGCGCTGGCGAAGGTGCCGGATGATCGCTGGCTGGCCCAGATGACGCGCAGTATTTTCCAGTCCGGCTTTAACTGGAAGGTGGTCGAGCATATGTGGAAGGGCTTTGAAGAGGTTTTCCACGGCTTTGACATCGGCTATTGCGCCATGCTGCATGATGAAGATTTTGACCGGCTGGTTTCAGATACGCGCATCGTGCGGCATGGACCGAAGATCCGGGCGGTCCAGGAAAATGCTGTTTTTTTCTCGGAACTTCGCAAGGAGCACGGCGGCGTCGGTAAAGCTATTGGCGGCTGGCCGAGCGAGGACTATGTGGGGCTTCTTGAGATGCTAAAAAAGCGCGGCACGCGCCTCGGCGGCATGACCGGGCAATATGCGATGCGCTTTATGGGCGTCGACAGTTTTATTTTGTCGCGGGATGTGACCGCGCGGCTTCAGGCAGAAAACGTTTTTGAGGGCGCGGCGACGTCGAAGAAGTCCATGAGCGCCATTCAGTCGGCCTTTAATAGTTGGGCGGAAGAGTCCGGGCGACCTCTGACGGAAATCAGCCGGGTGCTGGGTTATAGCATCGGCTGAAATACCACCAAAAGAGCCTGACCCCAATTGTGGGCTTAAAGCAGGCCGCGGTCTTTAAGGAGCGGGGTGACTTCCGGTTCGCGGCCGCGGAAGGCCTTGTAAAGCGCCATGGGGTCGGCGGTGCCGCCCTTCATCAGGATGTTTTCCTTGAAGGCGTTCGCCGTGGCAGGGTCGAAGATGCCGTTTTCCTTAAAGGCTTCATAGCCGTCGCAGTCGAGCACTTCTGCCCAGATGTAGGAGTAATATCCGGCTGAATAGCCGCCTGAGAATATATGGCTGAAGTAGGTGGAGCGATAGCGCGGCGCGATCTTATCGGTGAGGCCAATGGCGGCCATGGCGCCCGCCTCAAAGCTTTCGGTGTCCTGTTCCACGTCTGTTTCAAGCTGTGACCAAGCAAAATCCAGGAATGAGGCGGCGAGGTATTCGCCGGTAATAAAGCCCTGTCCGAAGCTGCTGGCGGCCTGGATCTTGGTGATCAATCTGTCCGGAATGACTTCGCCGGTTTCTACGTGACGCGCATAGTGATGCAAGACTTCCGGCTCCATGGCCCAATGCTCCATGATCTGGCTGGGCAGTTCAACAAAGTCGCGTTTCACCGAAGTCCCCGCCAAATGCTCGTAGGTGACTTCCGTTAAAAGTCCGTGCAACGCATGGCCGAACTCATGGAAGACCGTGCGCACTTCGTCAAAAGAAAGCAGGGCGACCTCGCCGGGCTTGGGTTTGGGGAAATTGCAGGTGTTGGTGACAATGGGGCGCACGCGGCCATGGGTGTTGGATTGCTCACGCAGGCTCGACATCCAGGCGCCATCGCGCTTGGAAGAGCGCATATAATAGTCGGCGACAAAAATCCCGATGTGGTCACCGCTTTCGTTTGTCACCTCATAGGCCTCAGCATCGGCATGGGGCAGGGCCACATTGTCAAGTCGCGTGAAGGTGAGGCCGTAAAGGCGGCCCGCGACATAAAAGGCGCCATCGCGCACATTGGGCAGGGCGAAATAGGGCCGCACTTCATCGTTGTTTAAATCAAAGCGTTCGGCCCGAATTTTCTCCGCGTAATATTTCCAGTCCCAGGGCGCGAGTTCAAAGTTTTGACCCTCGTCCTGAATTTTCTTTTGCAGGTCTCTTGCCTCTTCTTCGACTTTTCGCTGGGTCGGTACCCAGAGGTCTTTTAAGAGCTCAAGGGCGCGCTCTGGCGTTTTGGCCATGCGATCGTCGAGCATATAGGCGGCATGGGAAGAAAAGCCGAGCAGCTGTGCCCGGCGCGCGCGCAGGGCCGAGATCCTTGCCGCGAGGGGGCGATTGTCAAAGGAGCCCTCCGCCGCGAGGTTGAGATAAGCCTTATAGATTTTTTCGCGCACTTGGCGGCTGTCGGCAAATTGCAGGATCGGGTTCATGGAAGAGCGGGTGATGGTGAAGAAATATTTGCCCACCTGTCCGCGATCCCGGGCGGCTTCGGCAGCGGCATCGCGGATGCCCTGCGGCACCCCGGCAAGGTCGGCCTCGTCCAGGAACAGCTCAAAGCTGTTGATGGATTTCAGCATGTTCTGACCAAAGTGGGTGGTGAGACCCGCGAGCTCTTCGTCGAGCTTTTCCACCTCGGCGCGGGCTTCTGGGCTGAGCGCGGCGCCTGCGCGGACGAAGTCTTTGTGGATTTCCGTCAATAGCGCGCTCTGTTCGTCGGTCAACGCCGATTGATCGTTATTTTCATAGACAGCATTGATGCGGGCAAACAGCTTTTCATTCATTTGAATGGTCGACCAATGGGCCGCCATGCGGGGCGCGAGGTCGCTTTGGATCGCCTGCAGCGCTTCATTGGTATTGCCCGAGGCCAGATTGTAAAAAACGGCGCTGACTTTTCTGAGGAGGGCGCCGGCGCGCTCGTAAGGCTCAAGGGTGTTTGCAAAAGAAGGCGCGTCTTGGTTTTCGATGATCGCGTCAATTTCGCCATTGTGTTCGGCGAAGGCGGTGTCGAAGGCGGGCTTGAAGTGCTCTGGTTCAATTCGGTCGAAGGGTGGCAGGCCGAAGGGGGTGGTCCAGGTTTCAAGAAGCGGGTTACTCATTAAAAAAGTCCTTTGGAAACATTTGCTTCCAAAGGACTTAAGTCATTGATGGGGGAGTTACAAGATCAGGCGCGATCTTTTCCGTCCATGCCTGCATTGGGCCGGGCTTCGGCGACAAATTGGCGTGCCAGAGCGCCGATTTCGCGAGGGTCGAGGCTGGGGTTTTCCGTCATGGGGCCGCGATGCCAGCCTTCGGCGACAGCAAAGAAATAGCCGCAGCTTTCAAAGACCCGGCCTGTAATGTCTTTGGAGTCCTCTGACACCAGCCAGGTAGCGATGGGGGCGACATATTTGGGGTCGCGGCGGGCGATCTGCTCTTCGGTGAAATCCCGAAGATCTTCCGTCATGCGGGTGTGGGCGACCGGCGCGATGGCATTGCAGGTGACGCCATAACGGGCGAGTTCCATGGCGGTGATCACTGTGAAGGAAGCAATGCCTGCCTTGGCCGCGCCGTAGTTGCACTGGCCAACGTTGCCGTAAATACCGGAGACCGACGAGGTGTTGATGATACGCGCATTAACCGGTTCGCCGCTTTCCTTGGCCTTGTTGCGCCAATAGACCGCCGCGTGATGGGCGGGGGCAAAGGTGCCTTTCAGGTGCACATTGATGACGGCGTCCCATTCCTCTTCGGTCATGTTGACCATCATGCGGTCGCGCAGGATACCGGCGTTGTTGACCACCGCGTCCAGGGTGCCGAAGGTATCGATGGCCTGATCGATCATGTTCTTGGCGCCTTTAAAATCAGCGACATTGTCACCATTGGCAACGGCTTCGCCGCCCATGGCCTTAATCTCTTCCACCACAGCCTCGGCCGGGCCAATGGAGCCGTCAGAGCCTGCGCGGTCGCCGCCAAGATCATTGACGATGACCTTGGCGCCATTTTCGGCCAGCATAAGACAATATTCGCGGCCAATTCCTCGGGCGCCACCGGTAACAATGGCCACGCGGCCTTCACAAAGTTTCGACATGGGTTTTCTCCTTTAGTCTTTTGAATATTTTTTAAAACGCTCGCGGAGCGGCGCCTTGATAATTTTGCCATTGGCATTGCGCTCAATGGGGTCGGATTGAATTTCAATAACGATCGGTACCTTGAAGGCGGCGAGCAAATTCGCCACATGGCCCTTCAATTCGTCTTCGCTCGGCGCATCGCCGGGGACCGCCTGCACCACCGCGCCAACTTCCTCTCCCAAAACCTTATGCGGGATGCCGACAACCGCGGCGTCCATGACCTTGGGGTGGGAGAAGAGGGCGTCTTCTACTTCGACGCAGTAAATATTTTCGCCGCCCCGGATCAGCATGTCCTTGGCGCGGTCGAGAATGTAAAGAAAGCCGTCGGCATCCTGGCGCACCAGGTCGCCGGTGTGGAGCCAGCCTTCGGTAAAGCTTTCGGCGGTTGCGTCCGGCTTGTTCCAATAGCCCTTCACCACATTGGCGCCCTTGATCCAAAGCTCGCCGACCTCGCCAAGGGGCAGATCTTTGCCATCGCCATCCACCACACGCACCTCGCAGACCGGTGCGGGCACCCCGGCGCTGTCGGGTCTGAGCTTGTAGTCGAGGCCCTGGTTTTTGGTTGTGATGGCGGAGGTCTCGGTCAGGCCATAGCCGTTGGAAGGCGAAACGCCAGGGAACTCCTCGGAGATCCGGCGCACCAGATCTGGCGCGCTGGGGGCGCCGCCATAGCTGATCGCCGCCACGCTTGATGTGTCGAAGGTCTCGAAGCTCGGGCTTTCCAGCACCTGCCAGACCATGGCGGGGACGCCGCCGAAGGCATTGAGTTTTTCGCGCTCGATGAGTTCAAGGGCATACTCCGGGTTCCAGCGGTGCATGAGCACGATCTTGCCGCCATTGGCGAAGGCGGGCAGCATGGAGGAGTGGCAGCCGGTGGCATGAAAAAGCGGCACGGAAAGCAGTTGCCCGCGCTGGGGTGCATTTTCCACAACGGGGAGCAGGGCGCCGGTTTCGCGCAAGGCGGCCCGCTCATTGAGGGCCATGGTGGTCATATAGTTGGTGACGATGTTGCGATGGGAGCCGAGGGCACCTTTGGGCTTTCCCGTGGTGCCGGAGGTGTAGAAGATTGTCATATTGTCTTCCGGCGCAATTTCTACCGCGTCAATCTGTGCTTCCGGCAGGGAGAGATAGGTTTCCGGCGTTCCCACGAGGGCGGTGAATTGGACCGTGCCCCCAGTTTCGGTCTCCGGCGTGCGCACGGAGATGACCTCCTTGAGCGGCAGATCCGGCAAGTGAGGGCGCAGCCGCTCCAGCCGTTCGCCGTCGACAACCGCAACGCTGGCGCCTGAATCGGCGATGCCATATTCAAGTTCGGGCCCTGTGCCCCAGGCGTTGAGGGGCACAATGACCGCGCCGAGGATGGCGGTCGCCCAAAAGGTGATCGACCATTCCGGGTAATTGCGCATGGCCAGGGCGACACGGTCGCCCTTTTTGATGCCGAGATCCTTTTGAAAGTGCCGGGCGAGGGCGCGCGCGGCCTTGTCGTGGGCCTCATAGGTCAGGCGCTCGCCTTCGTAGACGAGCCAATCGCGGGCGCCAAAGGTCTTGCTCGCCTCAAAAATCTCCCGGAGGTTTTTCGGCGCATTTTTGTAGACGCGGGTTGGCACACCGGCGATCTCAACGATCTCGACCTCATAGCGCGAACCTGATTTGCACAGAATGGCTTCGGCCTCTTCCATCGAAAGGACAGGCTCTGGCAGGGCCGGATGCTCTTTGTTGATCGGCTGCGGCATTTAGTTCTCCCCATTTCGGGTCCTTTTTCGGACCTCTCATATTTTCTAGAGGCAACCATATTGGCCTCGCTGGTGCAATTGCTTTTGTTGTGATCGATGGGCATGGCCATTGTCATTGCAAAGGCGGCGTAGCTTCGCTCTAATGAGATCTGCAATATCCAAGAATCAGCCAAAAAGGCTGACGGCTGGGAGGAGGTTGGGAGACCCCATGGAGTTGAAAGGAAAAGTCGTCATTGTCACCGGCGGTGGCAATGGGATTGGCGAAGCGCTGTGCCGGCGATTTGCCGCTGAGGCGCCAGAAGCGCTGGCGGTGCTGGACCTTGAACAGGAAAACGCCGAGCGTGTGGCGGCGGAGGTCGGCGGGATCGGCTACGGCGTGGATGTCACCGACGAGGCGGCGCTGAAGGTGGCCCTCGCCGACGTGGAGAGCCGGTTCGGGCGGATTGATCTTTTGTTTTCAAATGCCGGTATCGGCGTTTTCGAGGGACCTGAAGGGTTCCTTGGGCCGGAAGGCAATAATGACGCCTTTGAGAAGAGCTGGGCGGTGAACGTCATGGCCCATGTTTATGGCGCGCGGGCGGTTTTGCCAGGCATGCTTGCGCGCGGCGAGGGCTATATTTGCTCGACGGCTTCGGCGGCGGGGTTGCTCAATCAGATTGGGTCTGCCTCTTATGGCACCACCAAGCATGCGGCCATCGGCTTTGCTGAAAACATTGCGATCACTTACGGCGATCAGGGCATCAAGGTTTCGGTGCTCTGCCCGCAAGCGGTGCGCACGCGCATGATCGGCGATACGGATGGCGGCTCGGCCGGGCAAGACGGCATTTTGAGCCCTGAAGAGGTCGCCGAATGTACGGTGCAGGGGATTGGCGCGGAGAAATTTCTTATTCTGCCGCACGAAGAAGTGCTCATTTATAGCCAGCGCAAAGCATCAGACTATGATCGCTGGCTACAGGGCATGCAAAGATTTAGACGGTCCCTGATGGGACAAACGAACTGAATAAAAAGGGATATAAGGAGGAAACCCCCATGAGTAGCGAAGATCTATATCACTTGAGCCTGTCGGATGGTTTCCGGCCGGTTGTTGAAGGTGTCGGTAAATTTATCGAGGACGAGGTTTCCCCGGTCACAGAGGAATTCTACGCCGCTGAGAACGAACAAGATCGGTGGAGCCTGTCGGACAAGCAATTTGAAATCCTGGAAGACCTGAAAAGCAAAGCGCGGGCCTTGGGTTATTGGAACTTCTTCCTGCCGGATTGGAACGGGACCGGAATCACCAATCTTGATTACGCCTATTTGGCTGAACAGCTCGGCAAGTCGCCACTTGCGTCTGAAGTGGTTAACTGCTCAGCGCCCGATACAGGCAATATGGAAGTCTTGCATCGCTATGGCACCCCTGCCCAGCAGCAGGAATGGCTGGAGCCTCTGCTCGCGGGTGAAATCCGCTCCTGCTTTGGCATGACAGAGCCTGGGGTTGCTTCTTCCGATGCCAGCAATATTTCGACTCGCGCTGTGCTCGATGGCAATGACTATGTGATCAACGGGGAGAAATATTACATCTCCGGCGCGGGCGACAGTCGCTGCAAGATTATGATCTTGATGGTCAATACGGACCCGGAAGGCCATCGCCACCAGCAGCACACGCAAATCCTGGTGCCGATGGATACGCCTGGCGTCAATGTCATGGGGCCGATGATGGTCTTTGGCCATGACAGCGCGCCGCATGGGCATATGCATATCAAGCTCGAAAATGTACGGGTGCCGAAGGAGAACGTAATCCTCGGCGAAGGGCGCGGCTTTGAAGTGGCGCAGGGGCGCCTTGGCCCTGGCCGGATCCACCACTGCATGCGGGCGATTGGTCAGGCGGAAAAAGCGCTTGAGATGATGTGCCGACGGGGCATGGAGCGGGAGGCCTTTGGCAAACCGATTGCCCGGCTCGGCGGAAACTTTGATGTCATAGCGCGCTCGCGGATGGAAATTGATCAGGCGCGGCTGATGGTCCTGCATGCGGCGCGGGCCATGGATGTGCTTGGTAACCGCGAAGCGCGGATCTATATCAGTGAGATCAAGGCGATCCTGCCGGAAATGACCTGCAATATCATTGACCGGGCGATCCAGATGCATGGCGCCACCGGTATCTCCCAGTGGACGCCCCTGGCCTCCATGTATACAGGCGCCCGGACGCTGCGCTTTGCCGATGGGCCTGATGAGGTTCACCGCATGGTGATTGCCCGCCATGAGCTGGGCAAATATTACTAATATCGTGGTGGTAAGCCTCCCCTGACCCGGGTCCGGGGTGGGTCACATACAATTTTAATTAAATTGCCCGGTACTCTGTGCCGGGCTTTTTAAATCCTTTTGCCTAGAGTTCAGCCAGTTGGGTGGCGTTTCCGCCATCCGAGTGGGGGTCTTATGGACGCAGCGAAGATCAGGCTGAGGGATATCTGGCGGACAGTCAGCGCGGACGAGCGTTGTCGCCGACTGGCCTTGCGCGCCCTTTTGACGCCGCTGGTGGTCTCCCTGTTTTTTCCGCTCTATGTGCTGGGGGCCGTTTCCTGGTCTCAGCTTAGTCTGCAGCGGGCCTTGGATACAGCCCCATCTTCTGTGCTTCGCGCGCTTGAGGATGAAGGCAGTCAGGTGGTTTCCGGGGTCCTCTTGGACTTGCCGGATGTGCCGGTGAGCCTCCGTTATCTGCAATCCAATGGCCGTGTTGTGGTGCTTATGAACGTTGAAAGGCGCTTTGAGGTCAAAGCGCCCTTCCTGTCTCGCACAGCGTTTAATATCGTGGCTGCTAGCCGCCGCCGGCTGCGCTAGCCCTTCACGTTGCGAGCAATGCCTGTCATGATATCGAGAATCTTTGAAGTCTCGCTCTCTAACAAAATGACATCTTCACCGACAACATAACGGTCGATGCCCTCCAGGCGTCGGGGCAGACGGCGGCTCAAATCGTCCGGCAAGCGGCGCTTTTCTAGGCCTGGCGGCAGAGTGCCGTTTTTCTCCAGCTGCATCTGAAGGCCGGGCGGCAGTTCATCGCGCTTGGCGAGGCCGTGCGGCATTTCACTGGATTTGCCTTTATCTTTCTTTTTGCTTTTTGAGGATTTGGATTTCCCGTCGTCGTCATCATCGTCGTCTTCGCCGCCGCGGGTCCCGCGATAATAGTCCTCAATGATGCGCTTTTCATCATCGGTGAAGACGCGGTCCTTGATGAGGTCCGGCAAATGATCGCCCGCCATTTGGCGCTCAAGGGCAGCCGTGTCCTGTTTTTCAGTATTGGCCAGGGCGGGGGCAGTACTCAGCGCAACAAATGCGGCGCTGGCAAAAAGAACAGATGTCAGGTTCATTGGGGGCCTCACTTCAATTTGCGTTGAAAGGCCATGGTAGCACAGCCCGGGCTTGCTCGGCCAGTGTCTGCCGCTTATCTGTCTGGTCTGAAATGGGACAGTCTGGCCCATAGAAAAACCCCGGCCTCGTTTCCGAGACCGGGGTTCGCCCTAGTATGGAGACGGGCCGGAGCCCGCCTCTATCCCCCAAAGGCCCTAGAAGTTGACCCCAATGGTCAGACCATAGGTCCGTGGATCCAACGTAAAGAGGTTGGTGAACAGACCCGTAGATGGGCTGGTTTTGTACGAACCGGTTACGTTGTCGTCGTCGGCAATGTTTTGAACGTAAGCACGTGCAAACCATTTTCCGTCGGGCGCTTCATAACCGAGAGAGGCGTTCCAAACGTCCCAAGATTCGATCTTGTCGGTTGGGCCGTTGAAGAGACGCGCGTACATGTCGTCCTGCCAGTAGTAATCGACGCGGCCGGAGAGCTTACCTTCGTTCGCCATGTAGTGCGTATATTGGGCACCAATTTTGAACGACAGTTCCGGAGACATCGGCAGTTGATTGCCATTGATGTTAGAGTCGACACCGAGGGCGAAGGAAACATCCGGTCCAAATGCGCCGCCATCGACCAGGCCCTTCAGAGTCGGGCAAGCCGTGAACGGTTGACCGGCAATGAAACCAGACTGGATGCCTGCGACCACTAGATCAAAGGCTGCATCGGCCATGCCATCGTTGATCAGCACGCAGTTACCACCAGAAGTCTGGAGGTTGATGTCCTTGAACAAAGCCACCTCGGTATTGGCTGATGCTGGATCTGCATCCAGAGCACCGGTTGGGTTGGCTGGATCAAGGAAAGCGCCTTCGGCTTCAGAGTTCAGGTAAGAAACGTTACCGTTCATCATGAAGTTGTCATTTGGCGCCCAGATCCATTCAGCCTCAAGACCCCAAAGGGTTGCATCTGTGTTTTCGTTCACAGAGTTGTTGAGGATGATGTTGGTAACCTGCATGCCTTCATAGTTGTAATGGAAGCCTGTCAGGTTGAGCTGCAATGTGCCGTCCAGAAGGGTGTTCTTCATACCGATTTCGATCGATTTGATGAACTCAGGTTCAAAGGTTACTGCCGGGTTTTCACCAGCCAAGACAGCTTGCGCTGCGGTAAAGGGCGGGTTGAAGCCACCACCTTTGTAGCCGCGGGAGAAGAATGCATAGATCAAAGTTTGGTCTGTAAAGCTCAGATCAGCATTCCAGTCGACACCGATACGGCCGGTCATTTCGCCCCATTTGTTTTCCTGGTGCAAATAAGCCGGGCAAGTCGGAGATACGCCAGTCGGACATTCAGAAAGTGTCGCGAACAGCGGATTCCGGCTCTGGAATGACTTGTCATCTTCTGTGTAGCGAAGACCAACGGTGAATTTCATATCATCGTTGATGTCGTAGTAACCTTCACCAAAGACCGCCCAGGATTTCAGGTCATATTTGCCTGTATCTGTCCGGAAATATGGGGAAGACAGTTGCCAAATAGCAGCTGGATTATTTGTCAAAGCAGCCCCGATATTGGTTGCGGCACTAAAGGACGCAGCCAAGTGGTCAAGGGCGGTTTGCAGCACGTAGTATGAGCCGCTGCTTTCCTGACGCAGATAGAAGGCACCAAGAATGTAATTGAACGGACCGTCAAAGTTTGAGTTGATCCGAATTTCTTGCGTGAAGCTATCGTTGTAAGCGTCTGACTGGTCGTAGGCCACTGCGTGGTCAAAGAAACCAAGGATGGAGCCACCGAACATACCCGTGTCGTTGCCACCCGGGTTCGGAGCCGAAATCGGATACAGGCCCTGAGAGTAGGTGTTCGTGAACGGGCCAGGTGTGCCAAGCGGATCACCCGTAACCGTAAAGTTCATCAACTGTTCCAGCATGATGGCTGCTTCAGCTGGAGTGGTTATGCCGTTGTCAACGCCAAAGACTGAATCCAAATCGAAGCAGTCAAAAGGAAGGCCAGCACCGCCAGGGCAGCCTGGGCCGTCGATGAAGGCATCATAAATGCCTGGGCCATCGCCAAACATGGTCAAGGGGCCGCCTACAACGTAGTCGTAGTCTTGGCGAGACCAGGTTTTGTCTTTTGAATAACCCGTCAGCAACGTCAGGGTGTGTTGGTCAAAATCATGTTGGACCTGGAACCGCGCCAAAGTTTGGTTGGCATGATAAACTGGTTCAAAATCAAGATTGACCGTCCGCATATCCGTTGGAGTGGTTACGCCTGCGTTTGCGTCAACCAGCAGCGAACCCGTGGAGAACGAGCTGATGGCGCCAGAACCACTGTCCAGGAATGTGGCCAGTTCTACCGATCCCAAAATCTGGAAGGCTGTTGCAGAACTGTAAGGCTGATCAAAACCGAGCGCTTCCGGCGTACAGCCGAGTGCGACCACGTTCGGATTTGTCATGTCCTTCGAGCAAAGCTGCTTCTGGGCACGTGCGCGATTTGAATCTTCTTCATACCGCTCAACCATCAAGTCGACGGTGGTGTCCTCTGAAGGCGTGTAGCGCACAGAGAAACGGCCTGACCACTGATCGCGACCATCGATTTTGTTGCCGGTGTAGAGGTTCTTAGTAAAACCATCACGTTCCAGCTTGTCACCAGCCATCCGGATGGCGAAGTTGTCGCCAAGCGGTGCATTGTACATCGCGGTAATTTGTTTTTGGTCAAAGTTACCGTAGGTGAGCTGAAGGTTGCCGAGGGTTTCGTCCATCACCGGTTTGTTGGTGATGAAGTTCACCGCGCCGCCGGTTGAGTTCCGACCGTAGAGAGTGCCTTGCGGCCCACGCAGAATTTCCACGCGTTCTACGTCGTAGTAGTTAACCTCAAAGGTCCGACCACCAGGAGCGTCATTCACGTGAATGCCCACACCCGCGTCAGCGGATGTCGCGATCACGTTGGTCCCGATCCCGCGGATCAGGAAGTTTGTGCCCGAGAAGTTGGACTTCGTATAGTTGGTGTTCGGGGCGTTGAGCTGAAGGTCAGAGAAACCTTCGATCTGTTGGTCCCGAAGAGCATCGGCGTCGAAAGCCGTCACGGCGATCGGAACCGACTGAATCGAGGCTTCCCGGCGTTCCGAGGTCACGACGATTTCGTCGACCGCGGCCCACGATGGGATGCTCAGGCTGGTCGTAACAGCAGCAGCGGTTAATGCTGCAGTGCCGAAAAGACGCGCCTTAAACAAGGTCTTTTTCATTTTGATTTTCTCCCCTTTGCGGTGCAAAACCGCGCAGTTTGAAAAGGTTACTGCGGTGCACAAAATTGGTTT
>SBGZ01000056.1 GCA_006226415.1 Alphaproteobacteria bacterium | reverse complement strand
CGCGGCGCACGAGGACGCGGTCATGTAGAGGACGGAAGCCCATGGGGTATCTCCCTTATTTGCTGTTTGAAAATTGTTCCAATGGATATTTCAAGTGCAATTAGCACTCACCCGAAGGGAGTGCTAACGGCTGTTGGGGAAATAGGGACTCTCGTAAGCTGTGTCAAGGAATCCTACCGAAAAAAAGTATACCAACTTAGGGGTCAGCCAATTTCGGGGTCAGGCCATTTCGGTGGTATTTTCTCGCCTGCCCGGGAATCAGTCTGTAAAGTACCAGCAAAAGAGCCTGACCCCGAACATGAAAGGACCATCAAATGCCGCGCAAACCCCGCATTGAGTTTGAAGGTGCGCATTACCATGTCATGGCGCGCGGCAATCGGGGCGCGGAGATTTTCTTTGATCGCCAGGATTCTATCCGGTTTCTCGACTTGCTGGGCGAAATCGCCGCCGAAGAAGACTGGACACCCCTGGCCTGGTGTCTCATGCCCAACCACTACCACCTGCTCGTCCGCACAAATCGGCCAACCCTTTCGCACGGCATGCAGCGCCTGAACGGCCGCTACGCGGCCTATGCCAGCCGAACCCACGACCTGGGCGGACATCTTTTGCAGGGCCGCTACAAGGCGATCCTTGTGGACCGCGACACCTACCTGAAAGAGCTGGTGCGCTATATCGCCCTCAATCCCGTCCGGGCCGGTCTGGCCCAAAGACCGGAGCAATGGATCTGGGGGTCCTACCGGGCGCTGACTTCAGGTGCGCCCGACAGCGCCACACCCTGGTATGATCCCGCCGCGGCGCAGAAGGCTCTCGGCGACACCGCCGCACAGGAAGATTGGCAGCGTTTTGTCGAAGCCGGTCTTGAGGCTGATAAGCCCCGTGTCGATCTCACGGAAAACCAGCTCCAGCATTGCAGTGCCCTGGGCTCTAAATCATTCCTCCAAAATTTGGCGAGCCGCGGGGCAAGCATTGCTACCACCGCGTCGATCGATCAGGCGCCGATTGAAACCTATGCCAAGGCGACCAGGCGGCGCGGTGAAGCCATGGCCAAGGCGCATCTGGAAGGCGGTCATCGTCAACGCGATATTGCGGCCTTTTTTGGGGTGGACAGCTCCACAGTCTCAAAAGCGGTATCAAAATACCGATAACAAGGTTTACATTCGCAAAATCGGTGGGTTTTCTGGCGCCGCATCCTCGCCTATACTAAAGGGCCTGGGTATGGGGAATGAAGGTAATGAGGGAAGGTGAAGCGTCAGTGAGCCAGGAGAAGTTTCCTAGCAAAACGCGCGGCCGTATCAGTTCTGGTGCGGCGCTTGCACTGTTTTTGATCGTCCTTGTTGCGCCCCAGGGCGCCAAAGCGCGCACTGCAAAGACACCGGCCGAAGACGAAGCCATGGTCGCCCTCGAGCATGTTTTGGTCAGCACTGAGTATCGCGAGTTCATCGCCGACCAATATGAAAATGCCGAGGACATGTTTGCCGGCCATCGCGGCTGCACGGACTACCGTCTGGTCGCGCGGATCGGCACCGAGATCCGCCAGCCCCCGCAAATCAATCCAGCAACCGGAAAACTGATGGGCGTCGATCTGTTCGACAAATGGGAAACCGAGCGGTGCGGTCAGAAGCTTCAACAAAACTTTGCGCTTTGGATTGTGGACCGCGAGACCTTGTCTGAGACTTACGCTTCGGAAGAGGAAGTGGCCGCCATCGCCATGGCAGATTTGGCCGCTAATTTTGCCGACGAAAACTCGATCACCTTAGTCGACTTCACGATCCCGGGCTCAACCCTCGCCACCGACGAGATGGTCGCCAATATCATCGCCCGGGTTTTAGATGATGCAGAGGCCAGTCATTTTAAGGATTGCCCGGAGGAGCTCTTGATCGTCGACACGAAGTTTGCCGAGGAAGTCCAAAAGATCCGGCGCAGTGAGACGGGTACGATTACCAAGGGCAAATGGGGCGAGTATTGGACGGTCTATGGCTGTGGCCGCGAAGTGCAATATCCGGTGATCATCACCAAGGATAAGGATGGATTTGGCATCGACGTCTTTACCAGCGATGCCCATCAACGCGATTTTTGATCCCGGTCAGAAGGCGATTCAAATTCTAAGGCCGCCGCCGCGAACCCTTGAAAAGACTCAATGATCAACTTTGTCCACAGGTCGCGCGGCAGGCGGTAAGTCATCCTGATCCAGCAGCGACCAGCTCTGCCGCTTGCGATAAAGCGTGGAAGGTGAGACCTCCAGAAATGCCGCGGCACGGGGGATATTGCCGCCGCATTTGGTGATGGCATCTTCAATGACTTCCCGTTCCACTTCCCACAAGGGTCGAATGTCATAAGGCGTGAGAGAGCGATGCGGTATGGCCGCGGAGTCCGATGCCGGGTATGTGGCCGGCGTCCCCCTCGACATCCCGTCGCGGCCTGCGATCTCCCTCGGCTGATCGCTGACAGGCGGTAAAGATGGCGGTTGCGCGAGGGCGGCTCCCCGGTCTCCAGCCGATTGATTGCCAAGAACTTCGGATGGCAACATGGCGCGGGTCAGTTTGTCACCGTCATTAAGCACCACCGCATTGCGGATCACATTTTGCAATTGGCGCACATTCCCCGGCCAATCAAATCGCTCAATGGCCTCAACCGCGCCTTTGCCAAACCCTTTAAAGGATTTGCCTTCCTCCTTGGTATATTCCTCCAGCAGCGTATTGGCGATCAGGATCACATCTTCGCCGCGATCGCGCAGAGGCGGCATATGGATCGGCACCACATGGAGCCGATAATAGAGGTCCTCGCGAAATGCGCCATCCTCGACGGCTTTGAGTGGGTTTTTGTTGGTGGCGCAAATAAAGCGCACATCAACGGATTGCGGTGTCGAACCTCCGACCTTTTGAATGGTCCCGGTCTGGATAAATCGTAAAAGTTTGGTTTGTAGTCGCAGATCCATTTCGCAGATCTCATCCAGAAATAGCGTGCCCCCATCGGCCATCGCAGCCGCGCCCTCCCGGTCGGCCACGGCGCCTGTAAAGGCGCCGCGCTTGTGGCCGAAGATCTCCGATTCGATGAGATCTTTCGGAATAGCCCCGCAGTTAATGGAAATAAAAGGACCCTTGGCGCGGGGACTGTTCTGGTGGATCGCTTGGGCGCAAACTTCCTTACCGGTGCCGCTTTCGCCAGTGATGAAAACCGTGGCTTTCGAAGGTGCCGCATTTTCAATTGTGCGATAGACCGACTGCATCGGCAATGAGGCGCCGATAAAGCCAAAAAATCGATCTCGGTCAAATTGCTGGGACAGGCTTTTGACCACTTGACGAAGACTTTGCCGCTCGATGGCGTTTTCGAGCGTAATCTTCAGGCGATCCGCATTGAACGGCTTCATCAAAAAATCCACCGCACCGGCCCGCATCGCATCAACCGCCACGTTCACCGAGCCATGGGCGGTGATCACCACGGCGGCGGCTGAAATACCGCGCTCCCGCATTTGCGCGAGCACTTCAAGCCCATCCATATCTGGCAGCCGCAAATCCAGAATGACCGCGTCATAATCCTTCTGCGACATCTCCATGAGCGCATCGCCGCCCGATTCCACATGAGTAATGGCAAGCGCATCGCCGCGCAGATATTCGCGGTAAACACGCGCCAGCGAAGGACTGTCTTCAACCAGGAGAATTTGTTTGGCGGCGCCTTGGGCCATAGTCAATTAAAGACTCACTTTGCTTGCTATTGATGGCAAATCTTATACCAATTGAGGTGAAATAAAACTCCCGCGGCAAAACAATTCGCGCCGGGACAGGAGGAGGGTGTCACCCCCGTGAATTTTCGAAAGACGACAAAAAGCCACAATGCCGACCTGATTGGCAAGCCGGGCTCGCGTGCTTGGCTCACCACGCCGGCACTAGTCCTGGACCTTGACCTCTTTGAAAAAAATCTGGCCCTGATGAAGGCCCACGCTGAAAAGGCGGGCGTAGCCCTGCGTCCCCATGCCAAGACCCACAAATCCGCCGATGTGGCGCGCAAACAGATAGAGGCGGGCGCGATCGGAATTTGCTGCGCCAAATTGAGCGAGGCCGAGGCCTTGGCGGCGGCGGGTATATCAAACATATTGCTGACGTCGCCAGTGGTGACGGCGCGCGGCTTTGCCCGGCTGATTGAGCTCAAGCGTAAAAGCGCGGGCCTCTTGATAACTCTCGACAATCTGGAGGTGGCGCGGCGTCTGGCGGCGGCTCTACCGAACGGCGAGACGCCGTTGGGGGTTTTAATCGATCTGGATGTCGGGCTTCACCGGACCGGTGTCCAGCCCGGCCCGCAGATGACCGAACTGGCGGATTTCATCGCGGCGGAAAAGCGCTTCGAGTTTCGCGGCGTTCAGGCCTATGCCGGTCACGTTCAACATATCGAAGCCTTTGAGGAGCGTCGCAAGACTTCGCTCGAATGTATGGGGCTATTGAAAGAGGCTTGCCAGGAATTATCAGCCAGGGGCATGACGCCAGAGATAGTCTCGGGCGGCGGCACCGGCACTTTTGACATCGACCCGGAGCTCGGCGTTCTGACGGAATTGCAAGTGGGGTCCTATATTTTCATGGATGCCCAGTATTTTGACGTGACAACCCGGCAGGGGCGCCAACCTTTTGAGCCCGCGCTCCAGGTGATGACCACCGTAATCAGCGCCAATCACGCCGGATTGGCAACCACGGATGCCGGGTTCAAGACCTTTGCGTCTGATGCCGATGCGCCGCAGATCGTCTCCGGGGCACCGCAAGGGGCGACCTATTTCTTCTATGGCGATGAACAGGGCGGGGTGCTCATTCCCGGGGGAGGCCGCCTCAAGACCGGAGACGTGCTCTCTTGCATCGTGCCGCACTGCGACCCGACCGTGAACCTTTACGACAATTACCACATCGTGCGCGGCGACACTCTGATCGACATCTGGCCCGTAACGGCCCGCGGCTGCTCTCAATAAAATTCACCGAAAGTGGCTGACCCCAAAGTTGGTACCACATTCGGGGTCACATTCGGGGTCAGCCACTTTCGGTGGTATCATTCTTAGCTGCCGCCAGATTGCCCTTGCGGTGATGTCCGTTCCGCCAGGATCTCCAGCTTATTCTTATCGCGGATATAGAGGGTCTTGCCTTTGCGCTCGACAATCTGCTCATTACCGAGCTGGCCGAGCACCCGCGCAACGGTTTCGCGGGTGGTGGAGGCCTGGGCCGCAATCTCCGCCTGGGTTGGTAAGGGATAGATCAGCCAGCTATCCGCACGCACCGGGTCGGGGCGCATCAGATCCAGAAGCTTGCGGTAAACCCGCTGATAGGCGCTCAAGGTGGCCAGATCCATAATCCGCTCGTCGCAGGCCCGGATAATCCCAGCCATCCGCTGCAAGACATTGAGCCCGCTTTCGGGGTGCTTGCGTAGGACCTGCAGAAAAGTCCCCTGATCGAGCGAACCGAGCAGACAGTCTTCCAAAGCCACAATCGTCGCGGACCTAGGCTCCCCGTCGATGGCCGACAATTCGCCAAAATAAGTCCCTTGCGGCACTTCGGCATAGGCGACTTCGCGTCCGGAGACGGAATAGTTAACGATCCGCACCCGCCCCGCGACGACAAAGAAGACATCGCGATTGTCAGTCGAACGATTAAAGATCTCCTCGCCTGCTTTATGGGGGTGAAATTCACAGGCCGCTTCAATCTCGGCCAGGTCATGGGGGGCAATGCCTTCGAACAGATCTATGTTCGCCAGGCGATTGAGGGCAACATCACTCATGGAAATCTTCCTGCTTTTTTGAGCGTTTGAAGCGGTACTTGTGACCTTTGTCACATGGAAAATCCGCGCTGAATATACATATGCAATTTACCGCGATGCTCAAGACCCCTCTCGTCTCACGCGAGATATAATTCTCATGAGAGACATGACCGTCTCACTCACATCGCGGCGAAGGACAACCTGTCTCCCCCTTTTCACCGGTTGTCCCCCCTCGGATTGTCCTGATCCGCTGAGCCCCGTGCGCCGCCGTTCCCCCTAGATTTCGGCGCGCGGGGCTTAATTTTTGCGCTGAAGCATCACGCGATCATATTGCCGCCATCAATCACCATTTTTTGACCGGTCATGAAAGCGCCCGCAGGGCTCGCCAAAAAGACCGCCGCGCCGGCAATTTCGTCGGGCATCCCGATACGCTTCAAGGGCGAGCGCGCGGTGGAAGATTTCAAAATCTTTTCATCATCCCACAGAGCCTTGGCGAAATAGGTTTTGATCAAGCCCGGCGCAATGCAATTGGCGCGGATGTTATCGCCGCCATACTCAACGGCAATGTTGCGCGCCAATTGGAAATCAGCGGCCTTCGAAATGGAATAGGCGCCCAGTATACTCGACCCGTGCAGCCCGCCGATAGAGGAGACAATGATAATCGCGCCGTCTTTACGTTCCTGCATTTGCGGGATCACCATATTCGTCAGCCAGAAGTTGGACCGCACATTGGTTTCCATGATCCGGTCAAAAGCTTCGTCCGGGATATCTTTCGACGGGCCGAAATAGGGGTTCACCGCGGCATTGCAAACCAGAATGTCGATCTTGCCGAAGGCCTCGTTGGATTTGTCGACCAGGTTCTGCAAATGCTCTTTATGCGAAATATTACACGGCACCGCGATCGCCGTTCCGTCACCGTATTTCTTGTTAATTTCACCGGCGACCTTTTCACAGGCATCCGCCTTGCGGCTGGAAATGACAACCTTGGCCCCATGCTCGGCCATTCGGTGCGCGATGGCTTCACCGATGCCTTTGGTAGACCCGGTGATGACCGCCACTTTGTCTTTAAGATCAAACAATGATGACATTTGGTATATTCTCCCCAAAGCTTTGTTCTGGTTCTTGTTTTCGGGCAACTATGGGCCATATCCAGGGCGGAGACCAGTTCTGGATTTAAGATTTATCCAAACTTTGCCATAATTTTGGCCATGATTGCTCATGCATTCGCGACCAATTAGAGGCAAAATCCAACTGATTCGGCGTATTCGTATCCAGTCCCCAGGCTGACCACAGTCAAACGGGCTGACCACAGTCAAGATGAGGAGATCCCCCCATGACGTCCCCCACGTCCCCCCGCTTTACAAAATCCATTGGCAAAGGCGCCGCTGTTCTGGCCCTGGCGACCAGCATGGCAGCCTGCACCACCCTTGACCCCTATACCGGTCAGCAGAAGACCTCCAACGCCACCAAGGGGGCCATTGGAGGCGCGCTGGCTGGCGCGGTTCTGGGCGCTCTGACCAATACCTCTGACGGCAAACAGGCCGCCAAAAATGCCATGATTGGCGCTGGCATTGGCGCCCTCGCGGGCGGTGCCATTGGCAATTACATGGACCAGCAGGAAATGCTGCTGCGCCAGGAACTCGAAGGCACAGGCGTTTCGGTCACGCGGGTGGGCGATTCGATCATGCTCAACATGCCCGGCAACATCACATTTGCCACAGATTCCTCCGACATCAACGCCGACTTCTACAGGGTCCTGAATTCAGTCGGGGTTGTTCTGAACAAATTCGACAAAACCTACGTCGACGTTATGGGACATACCGATTCCACGGGCTCGGATGCATATAACCAGGGCCTTTCTGAGCGCCGCGCGTCTTCAGTGGCCCAATATCTCGCGTCTCAGCGGGTAATGCCGCAAAGGCTGATCGTGAGAGGGTATGGAGAAATGCGTCCCATTGCGTCCAATGACACAGACGCCGGGCGCCAGCAAAACCGCCGGGTTGAAGTGCAAATCTCTCCCTTTACCGGCTGACGCGAAAGCGGACGGTTAATAAAATTGAAACGCTTAAAGGGCACATTTGCTACCTGATGTGCCCTTTTTTGTGCCTTGAGCCGCCTGCGGCTTAGGGTTTTTTTTAAGATCAGAGTCGACAGATATGCCTCGCGTCTCAAATATGCTCATCTTTCTTGCTTATGCGATCCTGTCCGTGGCTGCGGCCCTGGGCGCGAGCGAAGTTTGGGCGCTTGACCAAAATCTTTCGGTGGTCGCCGGTGCTTTGACTTTTCTGGTCGGCATGCAGATTCACTCCGTCATCATCCGAGTTCAGGATCATGCCGCGCTGGAAGATGAAGTGGTGACCTTGCAGAGGGGCAATC
Source organism: Alphaproteobacteria bacterium (assembly GCA_006226415.1). GTDB lineage: Bacteria > Pseudomonadota > Alphaproteobacteria > M2410 > M2410 > M2410. The sequence goes on along the minus strand of SBGZ01000056.1, from coordinate 16,408 downwards.
TGACCCTGGCCCATGAGCTGGAAATCCTTCGCCAGGAGTTGACGCAAAAAGATTCCGAGCTTGAAGAGGCCCTTGTCAAGCGCAGTCAGCGGATTGTCGCAGAGGTGCGCGTTCTTGAAAGTCTGATGAAACAGCTCACAGATGGTTTGGAGCGCAAGGCCCGTATGGCGGCGCTTGAGGCGGTAGAAGAAGCAGAACGCGCAAATCAATCAGGGGATGCGGGCGCCATTTCCAAACTCATCAATTCCATTGAAAATTCATTGTCAGATCTCGAACCCGGCCAGGCGCGAGAAATGCGCGACACGGTTCTCGACGCATTGAGTGAAGAAGAGCTTTTGGAAGTCATCCGCACTGCCCTCAATGAAAATCTGGTAGATCTCTACCTCCAGCCGATTGTGGGCATTCCCGAGCGCGATGTTGCTTTCTATGAAGCTTTGACGCGTCTGCGCAGCCAGTCGGGCGAAATGATCCTGCCGGCGCAATATCTTCACATCGCCGGACAGGCCGGGTTGATGTCGGTGATCGACAATCTATTGCTGTTCCGCTGTGTCCAGCTTGTGCGCCGGATCGCCGAGCAAAAAGCCTCCATATCCATCGTCTGCAATATTTCACTTTCTTCGGTTCAGGATCAGGATTTCTTCCCGCACTTCCTGGATTTCATGGAAAACAATGCCGACCTCTGCCGCAATCTCATATTTGAGTTTACGCAGAATGCTTTTGAAAGCTTTGGCGCGGTTGAACGCGATTACATCAATCGGTTAAGCGAGATGGGTTTCCGCATGTCTCTCGACGGGATTACCCATCTTGATCTCGACCTGCCGGACCTGCGCAAATGCAACTTCCGCTTCCTTAAAATTAAGTCCGACCTTTTGGTCAACACACTGAACGCACCGGGCGGCGAAGCGCATCTGGCCGAGTTCCAGGCGCTTGCTGGGCAATATACCCTGGAGCTTGTGGTTGAGCGTATTGAAGAGCAAAAGGTCCTGGATCGTATTCAATCGCTCAAAATTGGGCTTGGCCAAGGGTTCATGTTCGGTGAGCCGCGGCCGATGGAAGAGGTTGAAGCGCGCATTCAATCTGAAAATGCGCCCGCGACTCTTTTGGCGGGCGGGGCCGATGTCGATCCCGACCAGCCAAAACTGACCTACCACCGAAAATAATCACCCCCCGTGGCTTCCTTGTCTGCGCCAGCCTGATATAAGAGCGCCCATGACAAAAATCCGCTCTTCAAAAGACATTCAGGTGATCCACGCCTTCTCTGAAATCGAGGGCCGCTACAAGGCGGTTCTCTGCGATATTTGGGGGGTCATCCACAATGGCAAAGCTCCGTTCGGCAGTGCGGTCTCAGTTTTGGCGAAGTATCGGGCCCAGGGCGGCCGGGTGGTCATGTTGTCGAATTCGCCGCGGCTGTCCGGTGCCATTCCCGCGCAATTCTCAGAGATCGGCGTTCCCAACGACTTCTATGACGCGATCGTGACATCGGGCGATGTCACCCGTGTCGAGCTGCAAAAGAGGGTGGGACAGAAGTTTTTCCATATCGGGCCGGTCAAGCGAGACGACTCGCTGCTGGATGGGGTCGATTTGCAAAAGGTGGAAATTACCGATGCCGATTTTGTCCTCTGTTCAGGGCTCTTCGACGACGAAACCGAAACGCCGGAGGATTATCGGGGCCTGCTGGCCGAGATAAGATCGCGAGATCTTTTGATGGTTTGCGCAAATCCCGACATCGTGGTCAATCGCGGAGACAAGCTGATTTACTGCGCGGGCGCCATTGCCGCCGCCTATGAAGATCTGGGCGGCAAAACAGTCTATGGCGGAAAGCCCCATGCCCCAATTTATCAAGAGGCGGAACGGGTGCTCACACGAATGACAGGTGAGAGGGTAAAACCCGCGGATATATTGATGATCGGCGACGGCCCAAAGACCGACATTTTTGGCGCCGAAAATTTTGGGATCGACAGTTTGTTTGTTGGCGGCGGCATCCATGCGGCGGAAAGCTTTTTACCGGATGGGACCCTTAATCGGGAGGGGTTACGGTCGCTCTTTGCAGAGCTTGATCTGCGTCCGCACTATATGATCGACCGCCTGTGCTGAGCCTGTCGTGCGCGACCTGAAATAGAATTTATTTGAACCCCTTGGGCGGGTATGTCATCAGATCTCCGGGCGCCAAAGCCCCAAGAAGAAGAGGAACGCTCCATGAGTGCAAACGGCTATTACATTGAAGATCTGTCAGTTGGACAGGCCGAGGAATTTTCAAAAACGGTCACAGAGGCCGACCTGGTGCTCTATGCCGGGGTCACCGGCGACACCAATCCGGTCCACCTGGACGAAGAATTTGCCGCCCAGACCATGTTCAAGACTCGCATTGCCCATGGCATGCTTTCAGCGGGCTTCATCTCAGCTGTGTTGGGCGCCAAAATGCCGGGGCCGGGCGCGATCTATGTCAGCCAGGAACTTAAGTTCAAAGCGCCGGTAAAAATCGGCGACACGGTCACGGCCCGTTGCACGGTCAAGGACATCAATGCGGGCCGCCGCCGCGTGACCCTTCACACGGAGTGTCTTGTCAAAGATAAAGTGGTTGTTGAAGGCGAAGCGGTCATGATGGTGGCAAACCGGCCCTGAGCCTCGCTTTGGTGAGTGCTAACAAAAATTAAAGACGCCGTTTAGTGAATCGAAACAATTGGCTGTTACAACAGGAGACATCGTTAACGCGCGTTTGTATTGAGTCCCGTTAACAAGACTTGGATTAAATTGACAAACGTGCGAGCTGACGCCTCATGAAAATCATCCGCCAGTATTCGGACATTGCGCCGGAAGACAGAGGTGCCGTTGTGGCGCTCGGAAACTTTGATGGTGTTCATCAGGGTCATCGGGCCGTTATCCGCCGTGCGGCCATGGAGGCCAAGAAACTGGGCGTGCCGCTCGGCGTCATTGTCTTCGAGCCGCATCCGCGCGAGTTTTTCGCCCCAAATGCAGCCCCCTTCCGTTTGTCGCTTCTGCCGGTCAAGGCAAAACTGCTGGAAGGCGAGGGGGTCGACATTCTCTATGCCTTGCCATTTGACGAAGCCCTGGCAGGCAAGCACGCCGCCGATTTTATCCAGGATGTGCTGATTGACGGTTTGGGTATTCTCCATGTTGTCACGGGATATGATTTCCGCTTTGGCGCGGGGCGATCTGGCGATACCACCTTGCTGTCATACATGGGCGCGGAAGAAGGCATCGGCGTATCGATTGTGGCGCCTGTTTCGATGCAGTCCATCAATGCTGCCGACAATGATGATGAGGTATTTTCCTCGACCCGCATCCGTCAGTCCTTAAGGGACGGCCGCCCGGCGGAGGCCGCGCGGCTTCTAGGGCATTATTGGTCACTCCAAGGCACGGTCGAAAAGGGCGATCAGCGGGGGCGGACCATCGGATTTCCCACCGCCAACATCCGTCTCGACCGGCTGCTTAAGCCTGCGACCGGCGTCTACGCGGTTCAGGTTGAAGTCATCGAAGGCCCGCTGAAGGGGGTTTACGATGGAGTTGCCAATTATGGCAACCGGCCCACCTTCGACAAGAAAGACACCTTGCTTGAGGTCCACCTCTTCAACTTTGAGGGTGACCTCTATGGCCAGACGATTGAGGTTTCCTTCATCGATTTCATCCGGCCCGAGCGCAAGTTCGACGGTCTGGAGGCCCTAAGGGCCCAGATCGAGGCGGATAGCGTCACTGCCCGGGAAATTATCTCCGGTATGCGCGAAAGCGCCTGAAAAGCCTGATTTTTTAAGGAACCATGCCTGAAATCGGCCTAGACGCCGCTCAAATCCGTTGCTACAACCCGCCCATGACCCACACAAGCGTCCAAATTCTGACCTCCATTGCCGCGGCGATAATTCGAATTATCGGCCCGGTCGGCGCTTGAGCGAGGGTTCTCATTACGCGCTGAGCCGGGACTGCGAATGACCAAGCAACAAAGCCGTGATGACGAGTGGGATAAACACCAATGACGAATACAGAACTTCCTGAAGCCGCCGCCGAAAACGCGGAAGGGACGGTGAGCTATAAAGACACAGTCTTTTTGCCGAAAACTGATTTCCCGATGCGCGCCGGATTACCCCAGCGTGAGCCGATCTGGCTGGAGCGCTGGGAAAAGATGGATCTTTACAATCGCCTGCGCGCGCAGTCGAAGGGTCGCAAAACCTTTACCCTCCACGAGGGTCCGCCTTACGCCAATGGTGAGGCTCACGTCGGCCATGCCTTTAACCGCATTCTGAAAGACATTGTTGTCCGTTCCCAACAGATGATGGGCAAAGACGCGGCTTTCGTGCCGGGTTGGGACTGTCACGGCCTGCCGATCGAATGGAAGATCGAGGAAAAATACCGCAAGTCGGGCAAGAACAAGGACGAAGTCCCTGTCGCGGACTTTATCAAGGAATGCCACGACTTCGCCAATCACTGGACCGAGGTTCAGGGGGCCTTGTTTCAGCGTCTGGGCGCCATAGGTGATTGGGAGCATCCCTACAAGACGTTGCAGTTCGAAGCAGAAGCGCAGATCCTGCGGGAATTCCACAAATTCCTGATGAAGGGCCTTGTCTATCAGGGCTCCAAGCCGGTCATGTGGTCGGCGGTCGAGCGCACGGCTCTGGCCGAGGCTGAAGTCGAGTACCACGACAAAATCTCCGCCACCATCTGGGTCAAGTTTCCGGTGGTCAAAGGTCCCGATGCCCTTAAAGACACATCGGTGGTGATCTATACCACCACCCCCTGGACAATCCCGGGCAACCGCGCCGTGGCTTATTCTGAAACCGTTGCCTATGGCCTCTATGAAGTCAAAGCCGTGGAAGAAGACTCATTGGCAAAAGTCGGGGAGCGCCTTGCGCTGGCAGATGCCCTCGCAGGCGATGTGGCAAGCGCGGCCAAGATCACGGACCTTGAACGTCTGGGTGATTGCCCGGAGCTGGCTGATGTCATCTGCGCCCATCCCTTCGCGGGCTCAGGCTATGAGTTCCCTGTGCCGCTCCTTCCCGGTGATCACGTCACCGACGAGGAAGGCACCGGCTTTGTCCACACGGCCCCCGGTCATGGCGCCGAAGACTATGAAGTGGGCCGCAAGTTCGGGCTAGAGGTGCCCCAGACCGTTGATGAGAATGGGGTCTATTATGAACACGTGCCGCTTTTCGGCGGCAAGACTGTCATCCATGCCGACGGCAAGCGCGCCGGTAAATTTGGTGAAGCCAACAAGCTGGTGAGCGAAGAGCTGATCGAGCGCGGTGCCATGTTGGCCAACGGCCATCTGGAGCACTCCTACCCGCACTCCTGGCGCTCCAAGGCGCCGCTTATCTTCCGCAATACACCGCAATGGTTCATTGCTCTGGATAAAGAGATCAACGACGAATACGGACCAACCACCTTGCGCCAACGCGCTTTGAGTGAGATTGACCGGGTGGAGTGGTTCCCCAAACGCGGCCATGACCGTATTTACGCCATGGTGGAAAATCGCCCGGACTGGGTGATCTCCCGTCAGCGCACCTGGGGTGTGCCGCTTGGTGTCTTTAAACACAAGGAAACCGGCGAGCTTTTAAAAGACGAAAAAGTCAACGAACGCATTGCCGAAGCCTTTGAGAAGGAAGGCATCACCGCCTGGCACACCAGCGAGGCTTCGCGTTTCCTGGGCAATGATTATGCTGCCGAGGACTATGAAAAGGTCGATGACATTCTGGACGTCTGGTTTGACTCCGCCTCGACCCATGCTTTTGTGCTCGACAAGCGGCCAGATCTGACCTGGCCCGCGGACCTCTATCTGGAAGGGTCCGACCAGCATCGCGGTTGGTTCCATTCATCCTTGCTGGAATCTTGCGGAACACGGGGCCGCGCGCCTTATGATCAGGTCCTCACCCATGGCTTTATTCTGGACGAGAAGGGCTACAAAATGGCCAAGTCCGGCACCAATGCCATGCCGCCGGATAAAGTCACCTCGCAATATGGCGCCGAAATCCTGAGACTTTGGACCGCAAGCTCCGACTTCACTGACGACACCAAGCTTGGCAATGAGGTCATCAAGGGCGCTGTCGACGCTTACCGCAAGCTTCGCAACACGGCCCGCTTCCTGCTCGGCAGTTTGGCTGTGTTTGACGAGAGCGAGCGCGTGGCGGTCTCCGACATGCCGGAACTCGAACGCTATATGCTGCACCGACTGGCCGAGCTCGACGAACTCGTGCGCCATAACTACGCAGTCTATGACTTCAATCGCGTGTTCCACACGTTGCACAATTTTGCGACCACGGAACTGTCGGCTTTCTATTTCGACATTCGCAAGGACAGCCTCTATTGCGACCGCCCGGATTCGCTGCGTCGCCGCGCTTGCCGCACGGTGCTGGACCATATCTTCCATTGCTGGACCAAATGGCTGGCGCCGATCCTGGTCTTCACCATGGAAGAGGTCTGGCTTTCGCGCTTTGGTGACGATAAGGATCAGACCATTCACATGGAGGTCTTTCCCGATATTCCGGCAGATTGGCGCGATGAGGCGCTGGCCGCCAAGTGGAAGACCCTGCGTGAACTGCGCCGGGTGGTCACCGGCGCGCTCGAGGTTGAGCGGCGCGAAAAGCGTATTGGCTCATCCCTTGAGGCCAATCCGCAGGTCTATGTTTCAGATGCCAAATATGTGGCGGCTCTGGAGGGCATTGATCTGGCGGAAGTCTCCATCACATCTCAGGCCAGCCTGATTGAAGGCGCGGCACCGGAAGGCGCCTTCACGCTGCCCGAAGTGGCCGGCGTGTCTGTGGTGCCGCAAAAGGCTGAAGGCGGCAAATGCGAACGCTCCTGGAGAATTTTGCCGGAGGTTGGCTCAGATCCGGATTACCCGACGCTATCCCTGCGGGACGCGGATGCCGTGCGCTTTTTAAGAGATCAGGGACTGTTAAAGTGACGGAGCTCTGGAGCAAGATTGAGGCGCGGCTGGGCAGGCAGGCAATTCGCAAATTTGGTTTGCTCGCCGCGGCAACGATCTTTGTTTTGGATCAGCTTTTGAAGAACTGGATCCTCTATCTCTTCGATCTGCCGGCAAAAATATCCGTGCCGGTGCTGCCTATTTTCAACTTGACCATGGTTTGGAACGATGGCGTGAGTTTTGGCCTTTTTTCCGCCAGCACCCTCTGGGGGCGATTGGCCCTCATTGTCTTTGCCTTAGGGGTGGTGGGTGTCCTTTTTCGCTGGCTTTGGGATGCCCAGCGGCCTCTATTTGGGCTTGCCCTCGGGGTCGTCATCGGCGGCGCGGTGGGTAATGCCCTCGACCGGGCCATTTATGGCGCGGTGGTTGACTTCTTCGACTTCAGCGCCCTTTATTTCCCTTATATTTTCAACCTTGCCGATGCAGCCATCTCCATCGGTGTTGTTCTCTTGGTATGGGACGCCTTTTTTGCTAAACAAGAGGGCAGACATGAGGAGGATTCGGCCAGTTCTGGTTCCGAACCTATGTAAATTAACCATCGCTGAAGTGTGGGGACTGAGGCAAGGAGCTTCCAATCCGGAAGCGTCAAACTGGCAAATGAGTACTATGACGAAATCAGGTTCTACAATGAAAGCGACACGCATTTTGGGTCTTAGCCTCGGGCTTGGCCTGGTGGCGACCACCACCAGCGGCTGTTCCTCCATCGGCGGCGCCCTCGGCCTTGAAAAACGAGCGCCCGACGAATTTGCGGTGGTCACAAAGGCCCCGTTGGTTATTCCGCCTGATTTCTCCCTGCGCCCCCCGCAGCCAGGTGCCCCGCGCCCCAATGAAGCCAAGCCATCGGATGTCGCTTCAAGCGCTGTGTTCCAGACCGCTGGCAATGAAGTGGCACCGACTGTGCAGTCCGAAGGTGAAAAGGACCTGGTGGCGCTGGCTGGCGCCGGAGAGACGGACGGGTCGATCCGCCAAATCGTCGAGGAAGATTACGCTGTAAGCACCGCGCCCAAGAAAACCATGTTGGGCCGATTGGCCTTCTGGAGAAAAAGCGAAACTGAAATTGCGCCTCCCGAGGTTGAGGCATCTGCGGACAAAGCGGCCAAGGCAGCCAAAGAGCGCTATGTTGAACGCGAAAAGCGGAAAACATTTTCAGAAAGACTTTTCTTCTGGCGCAAGAGCGACAAGGAAGAAGAGAAGACCAAATCAGACGACAGCTCTCAAGAGACCGGTAGCGACACAGCTGACGAAGACGCAGAATCAACAACGAATGATGAGTTTTTGCAGTCGGATATCACTGAAGACAGCCAGGACAGCCAAGACTGATTTTGCCCTAACAAAGTGAGCCTGCAATGACCCATCCCAAACGCCGCTTTTGGGGCGGCCTGAGCATTTTCGCCTTTGCCATGATTGCGGCTTTGGCGCCGGCATCCGCCGATGATCTGGATTTTTCAGAGCGCTTGAAGCCTGAAACCTTCACCTTGAAGAACGGCATGCAGGTGGTGGTCATTCCGGACCACCGCGTGCCGGTCGTCACTCATATGGTCTGGTTCAAAGTCGGCGCGGCAGATGAGGCGGTTGGTAAATCCGGTCTCGCTCACCTGCTTGAGCATCTCATGTCCTCAGGCACCCAAAAACTCAAGCCGCGTGAGTTCTCTCAAATCGTGGCGCGCAATGGCGGGCAACGCAACGCCTTCACCTCATACGACTACACGGCTTACTTCCAGCGCATCGCCATCGACCGCCTGCCGCTGATGATGGAGATGCAGGCCGATCTCATGGCCAACCTCACCATGAGTGAAGAGAAAGTGGCCTCAGAAAAGAATGTGGTCTTGGAAGAGCGCTCTTTCAGAGTAGAAAACAATCCGGCCGCCATTTTGAACAATGAAGTCAACGCCGCGCTCTTTCGCAACCAGCATTATGGCCTGCCTGTCATCGGCTGGCGTCACGAGATCGAGGGGTTGACCCGCGAAGATGCGCTGAATTGGTATCGCACTTATTATGCGCCCAACAATGCCATCTTGGTGGTTGCCGGGGACATTACGGCGGAGGAGCTAAAGCCGCTTGCGAAAAAATACTACGGCAAACTGAAACGTCACAAAGTCCCCGCGCGTCTCCGGGCCGAGGAAGCCGAACCGCTTGCTGCTGTCCGCATCGAGATGAAGGATGTGCGCGTCAAACAACCGTCCTTCCAGCGTGCCTACTTGGCACCATCGGCTCGAACCGGAGAAGGCCGCGAGGCAGAAGCACTTGAAGTCCTCGCTTATATCCTGGGGGGGAGCAACAATTCACGTCTCTATAAGCAATTGGTCATTACGGATCGTGCGGCGGCGGGTGTTCGCGTTTACTACGGCTCGACCGCGGTCAACGACACGGACCTGACAATTTCCGCGACGCCCACACATAGTGGAGACATGGATGCATTGGAGCGGGCCATCGATAAGGAGGTCGCTCGACTTCTCACCGAGGGGGTCAGCGAAGACGAAGTCGCCAAGGCGGTGAAGACCCTCAAAGGCGACGCGATTTATGCCCTCGACAGCCAGTCCAATTTGGCCAACCAGTTTGGCAGAGAATTGGCTACCGGAGGGACAATCAAAAATGTTTTGGAATGGCCTCAGCGCTTGTCCGCTGTCACTGCTGAAGATGTGAATGCGATCGCCGGCAAAGTCTTGCAGCCACAACGATCCGTGACGGGCTGGCTTTTACCAGAGGAGGCGGCACGATGAGAGCGCTCATGAAAACATTCTGCCTGTCCTTGATGGTTGTGTTTGCTGCGCTGTCAACGGCGCCCACGGTTAACGCTCGGGAAGTCAGCAAATCGCCCTCCGGCCAAATCAACGTACAAAGGGTTGTCTCGCCGGGCGGTATCGAAGCCTGGCTTGTGGAAGAGCATTCCATCCCAATCATCTCTTTCGATTTTGCCTTCCAGGGGGGCGCTTATCTGGACCTGTCGGGCAAAGAGGGTACCGCCAACCTTTTGGCAGCGCTTCTGGACGAAGGCGCGGGCGAATATGACAGCCAGGCCTTTCGCTCGCTCATCGAAGAAAATTCAATTTCGCTTTCCTTTTCCGCAGGCAAAGACAGCCTGACGGGCAGTCTGCAAACGCTCACGGCCAACAAGGATCTGGCTTTTGAGCTTGCGCGCTTGGCGGTCAATGAGCCCCGGTTCGACAAGGAGCCTGTTGAGCGCATTCGCGGTCAGGTATTGGTTGGCATCAAGCGGGCGGAAATGAACCCCAATTCGGTGGCCTCCAAAGAGCTATTCTCCCGGCTCTTTCCGGGTGATCCCTACGGGCGTTCTGTTGAGGGCACGGCTGAAAGTCTTGTCGGCATTTCGGCCAAGGATCTGCGAGCCTACCGTGCGGCTGCCTTAACGCGAGACCGCTTAAAAGTTGGCGTGGTCGGAGATATCACGGCGGAACAGCTGGGGGCGCTGCTCGACAAGACTTTTGGTGCGCTGCCAGATCAAGGCGCGCCCTTGCAAATGACCCCGGTCGCCGCCAGCAACGAAGGCGCCAGCGTGGTCATCGAGATGAAGAACCCGCAAAGTACGGTGATTTTTGCCGGGCCCTCCATTGCCAGGGAAGACCCGGATTTTATTCCAACCTATGTGCTTAACTACACCCTGGGCGGTGGCGGGTTTTCCTCTCGACTGCTGCATGAGGTGCGTGAAAAACGCGGCCTCACCTATTCCATTTACACCTACACTCTGCCGTTTGATCGCTCGGCCATCTGGGTCGGTCAGGTCGCCTCCGACAATGGCAAGATTTCAGAAACCCTTCAGGTCGTTCGAGACGAAATCACCAAGATGCGGGCCGAAGGCGTGACCGCTGAAGAGTTGGAAGATGCCAAGCGCTATCTGACGGGGGCCTTTCCGCTCCGTTTTACCTCCAATGCCTCGATTGCCAGCCAGCTGCTTGGCTATCAGATGTCGGGATATGGCATTGACTATATCAACGAGCGCAATGCCAAGATCGAGGCCGTGACCTTGGAGGATGTCAAACGGGCGGCTCAAAGACTCCCATCGCCAGATGAAATTACATTTGTTATCGTCGGCGAACCTGAGGGAATCGAATAAGAGCGGACAATTCATGCCCTATCTTCAAAAAGTCGATGGATGTCTGAAAACCACCATCGGCGAGGCAGGCCTTTCAGACAAGGATCTGGCCCCCTGGCTTGAGAAGGCTGGTGAGGCGCTGGAAAATCTGCGGGCCCTTTATGAAGCCAGCAGCTTACCGCTCCTTCGCTTGCCTGAATGGACCGACGATTTGGGCCCCGCCCGCGATGCGGCGAAAATCCTGAGTGCGGATGCCGACCATGTGGTGATTTTTGGCATTGGCGGATCGAGCCTCGGCGGCGCCACCCTGGCCGCCCTGCGCGCGCCCGATTGGCAAGGGCCTGAGCTTCATTTTCTCGACAGTCCGGATCCCGATCGGATCGCCGCGGCCCTAAGCCCCGAGCGGCTGGCAAAAACCAAATTCCTCTGCATATCCAAAAGCGGCAGCACGGCTGAAACCCTGATCCAGACCTTGATGGCCCTGGAGGCCTTTAAAGCCGCTGCGCCAGGACTTTCAATCGCTGATCATTTCATCGTCATCGCCATGCCGGGCGACAATCCCCTGCGCCGTTTAGGGCAGGAGCATGGCTGCCGGGTACTCGACCATCATCCACAAGTGGGCGGACGGTTTTCGGTCTTGTCGAATGTGGGAATGATCCCGGCGCTTCTGAGTGGGCATTCACCGGAGGAAATGCGCGCAGGTGCAGCAGAGGTTCTAAAGCCAATCCTGGACGGGGCATCGCCGCAAGACGTGGCGCCAGCCATCGGAGCCGCCATTGCGATCGGGCTGCACAAGGAAAGAGGCGTCAATACCAATGTCCTGATGCCATACGGCAGTCGATTGGCGCGCCTTGGCGACTGGTATGCCCAGCTCTGGGCAGAGAGCCTGGGCAAGGACGGCGAGGGGACAAGCCCCTTGGGCGCACAAGGCCCCGTCGATCAGCACAGCCTGTTGCAGCTTTTCCTGGCCGGCCCCAATGACAAGTTTCACACCATCGTGACAAGCACCCAGATCGGGCGCGGCCCGGTGTTGGGCGCAGATGCAGCCAGTGATGCCCGTCTTGTCTATCTAACAGGTCACGCTATTGGCGATCTCATGGAAGCCGAGCAGAGAGCCACCATTGAAACGCTTGTTCGCAATCAGCGTCCAACACGGCATATCCACGTAGAAGAGCCCAATGAGCGGACCCTCGGCGGCCTCCTCATGCATTTCATGCTGGAAACAATTATTGCCGCTCATTTGCTGGGGGTTGAACCTTTCGACCAACCTGCCGTGGAAGAGGGCAAGGTTCTGGCACGTCGCTACATTGGTGAGATTGGCAAATGATCATTCGCCGTCTGGCAGAGGGAACCATCAACCGCATCGCTGCGGGCGAGGTGGTGGAGCGCCCCGCAAGCGCCGTGAAAGAGCTTGTGGAAAATGCCATTGACGCAGGCGCAAGCGAGATCGATGTCACTATTCAAGAAGGTGGTAAAACGCTGATTAGTGTCGTCGATGACGGCATGGGCATGTCACCGGAAGAATTAGAGCTCGCCGTGGAACGCCACGCCACTTCCAAACTGCCACAGCGCGCCGATGGTGAAGACGACCTCTTTTCCATTGCCAGCTTTGGCTTTCGCGGTGAGGCGCTGCCTTCTATCGGCGCGGTCAGTAAACTCAGCATAACCTCTCGGCCTGAGGGCGGTGAGCCCTGGGCGATGCGCGTTGAGGGCGGGGCAAAGCAAGGACCGGAACCGGCCTCAGGCGCAAAGGGCACGCGCATTGAAGTGCGTGACCTTTTTTACGCGACACCGGCTCGGTTGAAGTTTTTAAAAAGCGAAAGAGCCGAGACCACAGCCGTCTCTGATCAGATCAAGCGCCTGGCCATGTCCAACCCCACAGTAGGCTTCACCCTGCGCAGCGGTGATCGCACCCTTGTCGGTCTGCCCCGTGAGAGTGGTGACTTCTTCGACGCGCGCCTCAAACGCCTGGCCGCCATCATGGGGCGCGACTTCGGCGAAAACGCCATGAAAATCGATGCAGAGCGCGAGGGTGTGCGTCTCACCGGTTATGCGGGCGTGCCCACCTTCAACCGCGGCAATGCTCAGGCGCAGTACCTCTTTGTCAATGGCCGCCCCGTACGCGACAAACTGGTGGTGGGCGCGGTGCGCGGGGCTTATGCCGATTTCCTCGCCCGCGACCGACATCCTGTGGTGGCGCTCTTTGTCGAGATTGATCCGAAAGACGTGGACGTCAATGTGCATCCGGCGAAGACCGAAGTGCGCTTTAAAGATGCGGCTCTCGTGCGCGGGCTCATCGTCGGCGCGCTCCGCCACGCATTGGCAGAGGCTGGCCACCGGGCTTCGACCAGCGTGGCCGATGCGGCGCTGGGTGCCTTCCGCACGGAAGGGGCGGGCAATTACGCCTATCAACAAGATTATTCCCGCCGCCCCTCATACAGTCCCGGTCTGGCGGAGGCCGCGCGTGACTTTTACGCGCCGCAGGAAAGCATACCTGGTCTGAGCGAAGTCAGTGGCCGCGCGGATTTCACGCCCGTTACGCCCGCGACCCTTGAGGCCCCTTTGCGGGATTATCCCTTGGGTGTTGCCCGGGGTCAGGTGCACGAAACCTATATTGTTGCCCAAACCGCCGACGGCATCGTGTTGGTAGACCAGCATGCTGCCCATGAGCGCCTCGTCTATGAGCGTATGAAATCTGCGCTCTCAGCCAAGGGCGTGGCGCGGCAGGTGCTGCTCATTCCTGAAGTGATCGAACTTGAAGAAAGCTCGGCAGAGCGCCTTCTTGCACGTGCCGAGCAATTGGCAGAGCTGGGGCTCGTCATCGAGCCCTTCGGCCCCGGCGCCCTGGTGGTGCGCGAAATGCCCGCTCTCCTCGGTGATGCTAACATTAAAGGTCTGGTGCAGGACCTCGCCGATGACCTGGTGGAGTTTGAAGAAGGCCTGTCGCTCAAGGAACGCCTGGAAGATGTGTGCAGCACCATGGCCTGTCACGGCTCGGTGCGCGCCGGACGCCGCCTCACCGGCGACGAAATGAATGCCCTGCTGAGAGAGATGGAACGCACGCCTCATTCGGGTCAGTGCAACCACGGCCGCCCCACCTATGTGGAGCTCAAACTCGCCGACATCGAAAAACTGTTTGGGCGAAGGTGATCTGTCTTTGTCATGTGTTCCCGCGCAGGCGGGAGCTCAGGGGTAACTAAAACCACCGTGGATATTTGCTCTGCCCCCCCCGCCTTCGCGGGAGAACAAAAGAGGAGGGTCACCTCTTCGCGAACAAAACCTTCGTGTCCCCGTAGTGTCTTTCGTCAAAAAGGGCAAAGGGCGCAAGATCAACCTCTTCCTTGCGGCCGCATTCACACACGATCAGGACATCATCGGACAACCAATTTCCCTCGGTAAGTGAGGCAAGCGCCTTCTCGATGAGGCCCTTGCCATAGGGCGGGTCGAGAAAGACAAGGTCAAAGGGCGCTGAGAATGAGGAAGGGCACTCGCCCAGATGCACCGCATCTCGTCGATAGATCTTGGTGTGGCCGGTGAGGCCGAGCTCTTCCACATTGCGCCGGATCGCCGCCCGGCTTTTGGCATTGTCGTCGACAAAGAGTGCAAAGGCCGCGCCCCGTGAGAGGGCTTCAAGCCCGAGGGCGCCGGAGCCGGCAAAAAGATCGAGCACTCTTGCGCCTTTCGCCGGACGGTCCCCATGATCAATCACGTTGAAAAGTGCTTCCCGCACCCGGTCCGTGGTCGGCCGGGCGTGCAGGCCTTCAGGCGCATGGATAGCGCGCCCGCGAAAATCTCCAGCGACAATCCTCACGCCTCCATCCTCATGGGCGCCAGCCTCCGCCCTTGGGCTTGGAAGGCGTCTTGGCCTTGCCCGGTTTCTTGGGTTTAGGGGCGCTCTTTTGGGCGGGGGCCTTGGTGGTTTTCTTTTTGGCGCTCGCCTTGGTGCCGCGCCTGGCAGGTTTGCGTTTGGCAAATCCTTCGTTTGACTTGGCTGTGGTGACACCAAGTTGTTCGCGCAGCACATGCGCGCCCACCTCATCCACCTGCCCCTCCGGCAAATTGCCCAGCTGGAACGGACCATAGGAGACCCGGATCAATCGGTTCACCTTGGCGCCAAGGAACTCCATCAGCCGCTTGACTTCGCGGTTCTTGCCTTCCCGCAGGGAAAGGGAGATCCAGGCATTGCCTTTCTGGACGCGCTCCAGTACGGCCTCTTCCACTTTGTATTTCACGCCCTCGATGGTGACCCCCTTGGTCAGCCGATCGAGATCGTCCTGGGTGATCTTGCCGAACACCCGGGCGCGATATTTACGCAGCCACCCTGTCTTGGGCAGCTCAAGCCGCCGCGCCAGGGCGCCATCATTGGTGAGTAAGAGAATGCCTTCTGAGTTAACGTCGAGCCGTCCAACGGAAACCACCCTCGGCAAATCCTTGGGCAGGGCGGCAAAAACCGTGGGTCGTCCTTCCGGGTCTTTGTGTGTGGTGACCAGTCCGGCAGGCTTGTGATAGCGCCAGAGGCGGGTGGGCTCCGTCGCGCCGACCGGTTTGTCATCGACGGTAATCTTGTCCTTTTCGGTAACCTTGAAGGCCGGGCTCGTCAGCACCTCGCCGTTGACCGCCACCCGGCCATCGTCGATCATCTTTTCCGCATCCCGCCGCGAACAGACGCCAGCACGCGCCAGCATCTTGGCGATGCGTTCTCCCGGCTGATCTTGCAGGGGTTGGTCTTTAAGGGGGGTGTCGCTCACGGGGGTCTCCTTTGAAGGGCTCTCCTTAGCACCTTCCCTTGACGCCGCCTAGTCTGGACCGCAAGCTGCGCCCATGAGCGAAACACGCGAACCCATGGAAATAGCCCTCAGAGAGGCCAAAGCCGCCGCCGCCCGCGGTGAGGTGCCCATCGGCGCCTGCCTTGTCTCGCCGGAAGGAGACATCATTGCCTCCGATGGCAATCGCACCATCGAGGCCCGTGACCCCACCGCCCATGCCGAAATGCTGGTCATTCGCGAGGGGGCCCGCCTCCTCGACAACGAGCGGCTCATGGGCTGCAAGCTTTATGTGACGCTCGAGCCCTGCGCCATGTGCGCGGGCGCCATTTCTTTCGCCCGCGTCGAAGAACTCATTTTTGCCGCCGAAGATCCCAAGGGCGGCGGCGTCATCCATGGCGGGCAGTTCTTTGACCAGCCCACTTGTCATCACCGCCCGAAAGTCACGCGCGATCACCGCGCCGAAGAGGCGGGCGAAATGCTTCGGGAGTTCTTCAAGGCCCGCCGTAACGGGAACGCGAAAACACGGATGGGCTTATAAAAACGCATCCGCGGCGGAAGCCACGGGGTTTCTGTGTTTCAATTGACTAAATTGAAGTTCCCCCGCGAAAGCGGGGGTCCAGGGCAGATTCGCACAGCATCATTTGTCGCCCCTGGGTTCCC
>SBGZ01000053.1 GCA_006226415.1 Alphaproteobacteria bacterium | reverse complement strand
CCGACGGAAAAGCCGCGCTACATTGTTCTGGCAATTCTGGATGAGCCGAAAGGCACGCCGGAAACCTATGGTTATCGCACAGCGGGTTGGAACGCGGCGCCAACGGTTGGCAATGTGGTGCGCCGGATGGCACCGATCATGGGAATGCGTCCGGTTTATGAACCGGGCATCAAACCCGGCGATCAGGTCGCGGCGGCGGATTAGGAGGACGGGTGTGTTGTTAAAAGAGCTCTTGAGCAAAGTCGAACCGCTCTCCAAATCAGAAGCTGAAATAGATGTCACGGGACTGACGGCGGACAGCCGCGCGGTTGCGGAAGGGTATCTATTTGCTGCGCTGGAAGGAACCGCTGTTGATGGGGCGAAATTTATTCCGCAAGCCAAGACACAGGGCGCGGCGGCCGTTATCACGCATGAAGGTTGGCAAACAGCCTTGGGCGAAGATGCTCTTGCTGACATCGACAAGTTGCCGGTTATTCCCTGCCGCGAGCCGCGCCAGGCGCTGGCCATCGCGGCGGCCCGGTTTTTTGGCGCCCAGCCCGATGTGATCTGCGCCGTCACGGGCACCAATGGCAAAACGTCAATCGCCAGCTTTGTCCGCCAGCTTTGGACCTTGCTGGGCCATCAGGCGGCGAGCCTGGGCACTCTGGGCGTTGAAAGCCCGGCGGGCCTCAAACCCTTGCATCACACGACGCCGGATCCGGTTGAAATCCACGAGAAGCTGCGCGACCTCGTCAAGGAGGGTGTCACGCATCTGGCGGTGGAAGCCTCGAGCCACGGGCTTGCTCAATACCGCTTGGACGGCGTTAAAATGCAAGCAGGCGCCTTTACCAATCTTTCACGGGATCACCTTGATTATCACAAGGATTTCGACGAATACCTTGATGCCAAGATGCGTCTGTTTCAGGATCTTCTGGCGCCGGGCGCCCCTGCTATTTTGAATGCGGACATGGATATCTTTGCCAAGGTCGAAGAGCGCTGCCTCCATCGCGGCCTCAAGGTCGTCTCGATTGGAAAGGCGGGTAAAACCATTCGCATTGTGGAACAGATTTCGACCGCCTCAGGTCAAACGCTGGGCGTTGAATGGGATGGCAAGGTTTACAAGGTGGATCTACCGTTAGCGGGCGGTTTCCAGGCTCTCAATGCGTTGATGGCGGCGGCCCTGGTGGTTTCCCTTGGCGCCCAAATTGAAGAGGTCATGCCGCTTCTCGCGCAACTGAAAGGGGCCTCGGGCCGTCTCGAACTTGTGGGGGACCTGGGCAATCGCGGTGTCATCTATATTGACTACGCCCATACGCCCGACGCTTTGGAAACAGTTTTGAAAGCGCTGCGCCCCCATACGGAAGGTGATCTGCATGTGGTGGTCGGCTGCGGCGGTGATCGGGACAAGGGCAAGCGGCCTTTGATGGGCGAGATCGCCTCCCGACTTGCGGACTTTGCGATCATTACGGACGACAATCCTCGCTGCGAAGACGCCGCCACTATTCGGGCAGAAGTTATGGCCGGTGTCAAGCGCGGCGGCGCCCATGTTGATGAAATTGGTGACCGGCGCGAAGCCATTCGCGCGGCAATCGACAGTCTTGAGGACGGCGACATTCTGGTGATTGCCGGCAAAGGCCATGAAAGCGGTCAGATCGTTGGCGATAAGGTTCTGCCTTTCAACGACAAGGCCGTGGTTCAGGAAATTCTTGCCGAAACAGGGGGCGGGCGATGAGCGGTCGGCCCTTGTGGACATCGAAGGAATTGGTTGCGGCAACGGGCGGCGCGGCCACCGGCGGCGCCTGGACGGCAGATCATGTCACGATAGATAGCCGCGCGTCTAAGCCGGGCGATCTTTTTGTGGCGATCCAGGGATTGTCCCGCGATGGCCACGAATTCGTCGCAATGGCCGAAGATGCTCAGGTTGCCGGCGTTATGATTTCGCGGGCCGATATGGTGGCCGATCTGAAAGTTCCCTCCTTGCTGGTCGCGGACACGTTGGAAGGTCTTAATGACCTCGGGCGGTTTGCCCGTGCGCGGGTGGATGCCAAAGTGATCGCCGTGACGGGCAGTGTCGGCAAGACCGGCACCAAGGAATCGCTCAAATTGGCATTGTCGGCCTCTGGGCGTACCCATGCATCGGCGGCGTCGTACAATAATCTCTGGGGCGTGCCCTTGTCGCTGGCGCGTATGCCCGCTGATACAGATTTTGGGATCTTTGAAATTGGCATGAACCACGCCGGAGAAATTATTCCGCTGACCAAAATGGTGCAGCCGGATGTGGCCATTGTGACCACCGTGGCGCCGGTGCATCTTGAGTTTTTTGATGGTGTGGGCGCGATTGCCGAAGCGAAGGCGGAAATCTTTCAAGGTGTCAGGCCCGGCGGTACGGCGGTAATCAATCGCGACATTCCGCATTATGATTTGCTTGTGGCCCGGGCCGAAGCTTGCGGCGTGCATAATATGATCGGTTTTGGCGAAAGTCCCCAGGCGCAGGCGCGCCTCATATCTTATCAGCCAGGCGGCATTGGCACAGATGTAGTGGCGGAGATTTGCGGCAATGAACTGACATATCATTTGGGCGCACCGGGCTATCACTGGGTTTTGAATTCGCTGGCGGTTCTCTCGGCGGTGCATGCTGTGGGGGCTGATCTTGGCAAGGCTGCGGCGGCGCTGAGCGCTCTTGAGCCGCCAAAGGGGCGCGGGGCAGAAAAGAAAATTGAAACCATCGACGGGCGGCAATTGATCCTGGTGGACGAGAGTTACAATGCCAATCCGGCGTCTATGGCTGCGGCTTTTAAAACCCTGGGCGCGCGGGCGATGTCGGGCGCCGGGCGGCGAATCGCCGTCATTGGTGACATGCGCGAGCTTGGCGAGACCTCAGACGCCTTGCATGCGGCTCTTGAAGGTCCGATTGCAGCCGCCGGCGTGGATCAGGTCTACTGCTGCGGGCCTCATATGCGCGCCTTGTGGGACGTTTTGCCGGAAGCCCAACGCGGCGCTTATGCAGAAACATCCGAAGAGCTTATTCAGCCATTGCTTGCAACACTCAAATCAGACGATGTTGTGATGATTAAAGGTTCGCTTGGCACTCATATGGCGCCAATCGTCAAGGCGGTCGAGGCGCTTGCACCGCCTGCCGCGGTCTCGTAAGGCAAAGGGGGTACGAGATATTATGCTTTATTATTGGCTTGTTGGATTGAGTGACCAATTTCCGGTCTTCAATGTTTTCCGTTATCTGACATTCCGCACGGGCGGGGCTATTGTGACCGCGATGGTGGTCTGTTTCGTTTTTGGGCCAGCCTTTATTCGCTGGCTTAAATCCAAGCAAGCCGGCGGACAGCCGATCCGCGAGGATGGGCCGCAGTCTCACCTCATCACCAAGCAAGGCACCCCGACCATGGGCGGCTTTTTGATGTTGATCGGCATTTTTGCCGCGACTTTGCTTTGGGCCGATCTCTCCAACCAATATGTCTGGGTTGTTCTTTTTGTAACGGCTGGTTTCGGCGCGGTTGGGTTTTTTGATGATTATTCAAAAATTACACGAAAGAGCTCTGCCGGTATTTCTGGCAAGATGCGGCTTCTCATTGAATTCATCATTGCGCTGATTGCGGCCTATTGGATTACGAAAATCTCACCGGACGATTTGTCGGGTGCGGTTGCCATCCCTTCTTTGAAGGATACGCTTATCCATCTTGGGTGGTTTTTTATCCCCTTTGCGGCCTTTGTCGTGGTGGCGGCCTCCAACACAGTCAATCTCACCGATGGGCTGGATGGTTTGGCCATCGTACCGGTGATGATCGCGACGTCGAGCTTTGCGCTGATTGCCTATCTGGCCGGCAATGCGGTTTTTGCCGATTACCTTCAGATCAATTTCGTACCTGGTACGGGGGAGCTCGCGGTTTTCTGCGGCGCGCTCGTCGGCGCGGGACTGGGGTTCCTCTGGTATAATGCGCCCCCGGCCATGGTGTTTATGGGCGATACGGGATCGCTGGCTCTTGGCGGCGCGATTGGGGCGATTTCGGTTGCGACAAAACATGAGTTGGTGCTGGTCATTATTGGCGGTCTTTTTGTGCTGGAAGGGGTTTCGGTCATTGTGCAGGTGCTGTCGTTCAAACTCACGGGCAAGCGTGTGTTCCGTATGGCACCGATCCATCACCACTACGAGCAGCTCGGCTGGGCGGAATCCACCATCGTGATCCGATTTTGGATTATTGCTGTGATTTTGGCCCTGGTTGGTCTGTCGACCTTGAAGTTGAGGTGAGGCAAGGACTTTGATTATCCCGCAAAGATATGAAGGCAAGCAGATTGCGGTTTACGGGCTGGGGCGCACCGGGCTTTCGGCGATCCGGGCGCTTGTTGCCGGGGGCGCCGGGGTTGTGGCCTGGGACGACAATGAGACCGCGGCGGAGCAGGCAAGCGCCGCCGGTGCGGTTGTCATGCACCCATCCGGTTGGAACTGGCTTGCGCTTACCGCATTGGTCTTAAGTCCGGGTGTGCCGCTCACGCATCCCGAGCCCCATGCGGTGGTTCAAATGGCGAAGGCGGCGGGCGTTGAAATTATTGGCGATACGGAGCTTTTTGCTCAGGCCCTGGCAGACAGCGGCAGTGATGCGCGCCTGGTGATAATTACCGGAACCAATGGTAAATCGACGACCACGGCATTGGTCGCGCACATGATATCCAAGTGCGGCATGACGGTTCAGATGGGCGGCAACATTGGCATTCCTGTCCTCGATCTGGCGCCGCCGACCGACGAGACGGTTTATGTGCTGGAGATGTCGTCTTATCAGGCTGATCTGACCCATACGATGCGCTCAGATGTCAGCATATTGCTCAACATTACGCCGGATCATCTTGAGCGGCATGGCGGTTATGAGGGATATATTGCTTCAAAACGCCGTGTTTTTGATATGGTCAAACGGGATGGCCGAATTGTTCTGGGCGTGAACTCGATCCAGACGCAGGCAATCTGTACCGAACTGAAAGTCACAGACAACAGTCGTTTGTTGCCGGTTGCGGTGGGACAGGTTCTCAGTCACGGCTATTTTGTCATCAGCGGCGTCTTGTGGGACGGCACGCTGTCTGTTTCGGATGAGGTCATTGATCTGAAAGACATTGCTGCCCTGACCGGTGCTCACAATTGGGAGAACGCTGCGGCGGCCTATGCTTGCGGGCGTGCGCTGGGTCTTGATCCCATGCGCTTGAAAGAAGGTCTGAAAAGCTTTCCGGGATTGCCGCACCGGCAGGAAATTCTGCCCAGCCTTCGCGGCGTACGGTTTGTCAATGATTCCAAAGCCACCAATGCGGAAGCCGCCGCCAAGGCGCTCGTTTGCTATGACCATATCTATTGGATTGCAGGCGGGCGGTTGAAAGAGGGCGGCGTTCGGGATCTGACGGGGTTGATGGGGCCTGTCGAGCGGGCTTATCTGATTGGCGAAGGGGCGGCTGAGATTGCAGAAACGCTCAAAGGTCAGGTTGAGATGGTCCAATGCGGCACGCTGGAACGCGCGGTTGACCGAGCCATGCGTGATGCGCTCTCTGAAGGTTATCCTGACCCTGTGGTTTTGCTCTCACCGGCCTGTGCGTCCTTCGATCAATATCCGGATTTTGAAGTCCGGGGAGATGCTTTCAAGGCTGCTGTGATGGCATTGAGGGATGGAACTCCGGTTCCCAGTAATGGAGATGCTGTCGCATGAACTTTAAACTTGCTCGCACCGACAGAAGCGCCATCAGCGAATGGGCCTGGACAATTGACCGGACGATTTTGGGATGTATTGTCCTGCTGATCGGCGCCGGCATATTTCTGGCCTTTGCGGCAAGTCCGCCGGTGGCGGACCGGCTCGGTCTTGAAACGTTTCACTTCATCAAGCGGCAAGCCCTGTTTCTGATACCTGCGATTACAACGCTTCTCTTTTTGTCGGCTTTGCCGATCGTGTGGATCAAGCGGATCGGGTTCGCAGTATGTGCCGGCGCAATGGTGCTTGTCTTTGCCACTTTCTTTCTGTCGCCGGAAATCAAAGGGGCGACGCGCTGGCTCTATGTGGGGCCGGTTTCTTTGCAGCCTTCTGAGTTTTTGAAGCCCGGTTTTGTGATTGTCACAGCTGCGATATTGGCGCAGGCCAATCCAGCCAATCGATGGCCGGCCTTTATTCTGTGTGGCGCATTGTTTGCCGTTTGCGCGGGCATGCTGGTGATGCAGCCGGACTTTGGCCAAACGTTTCTTCTGGCCACCGCCTTTAGTGTTCTTTTGTTTCTGGGCGGGCTGCCCCGGGTGCTGATTGGGGTTGGCGCCTTTTTAAGTGGTGCGGGCTCGATCATCGCCTATCAAACGGTGCCACATGTGAAGAGCCGTATCGACCGGTTTATCAATCCGGATTCGGGGGATACCTATCAGGTGGATCGGGCGCTGGACGCTTTCCAATATGGCGGTGCCTTCGGGCGCGGTCTTGGAGAGGGCGTTGTCAAGCGCATCCTGCCGGACGCCCATACGGATTTTGTTTTCGCGGTCACCGCCGAAGAGTTGGGGCTCTTTGCCTGTCTCTTGTTGCTGGCGTTGTTTGCGGGCGTCGTGTTGCGGGGCTTTTACCGTGCGATGGAGACGGCCGATCCCTTTGTCCAGCTGTCGGTCGCCGGACTTGTTACGCTCTTTGGCATGCAGTCTGTGGTCAATATGGCGGTTAACCTCAGCCTGATGCCCGCAAAAGGCATGACCCTGCCTTTTGTTTCTTATGGCGGGTCTTCCTTGTTGGCTTTGGCGATTACCATGGGCATGGTTCTGGCTTTGACGCGGACCAATGTCAGTAATTCTTTTTCTCGGGCACCGGGGTCGGTGCGTGTCAAAGCGGTAACGATCTAAATGAGTAAAGGCGCAATTGTCATCGCTGCCGGCGGCACCGGTGGTCATCTTTTTCCCGCGCAGTCTTTGTCGCAGGAACTGGTGACGCGCGGCTACGATGTGACCATTATTACCGACGAGCGCGGCATGGCTTGGGCGAAGGCCTTTGAAGGCGCGACCATGGTGGTATCGTCATCGGCGACACCCTATCGACGCGGACTTTTGGGCAAGATAGGCGCGGCTTTGACCATTGGGCGCTCGGTTTTGAAAAATTACTTTCGCCTCAGCCGGATCAAACCGCTTTATGTCATCGGTTTTGGCGGCTATCCGTCGATCCCGCCGATGGTGGCCGCGATCCTGCGCGGGACCCCCCGCATGATCCACGAGCAAAACGGGGTGATGGGCCGGGCCAACCGGGCGCTGGCTCAGCGCATGACGGCGGTCGCGGTGACCGTTCCGAACCCTAAAGGCTTGCCGGAAAAGGTGCGCGCGCGTGAATTCATGGTTGGCAATCCGGTGCGCGCCGAGGTGGTTAAGCAGTCTCGCAAGCCCTATCCAGCGCTTTCGGGTGAAGGGCCGATTGAGCTTCTGGTTTTTGGCGGCAGCCAGGGCGCGACCGTGTTTTCGGATGTTGTCCCGGCCGCCATTGCTTGCCTTGATCGGTCGCTTCTTGATCGCTTGAAGATCCATCAGCAGGCGCGGGCCGAAGATGTGGAGCGCGTCTCAAGGGCTTATCGTGAAATGGGTATTGAGGCCGAGGTCCATGCTTTTTATGAAAATCTGCCGGAGCTCATGGCCAATGCGCATCTGGTGATCAGCCGTTCTGGCGCCTCAACGGTCTGTGAGCTTCTGGCTGTCGGCCGTCCGGCGATCATGGTGCCCTTACAGCAGGCTCTTGATGATGACCAGGGCGCGAATGCGGCCTATGTTGTGGAAGCTGGCGGCGGCTGGATCGTGCGGCAGGAGGCGTTGACGCCCGAGCGGCTTGCGGATCAGATCGGAAAACTTTTGGCGGACCCGTCGACGCTTTCCAGCGCCGCGCGGATCGCCAAATCACTCGGTCGTCCCCATGCCGCGCGCGACCTGGCCAATCTGGTGGAAGCGCTCATTGAGGATGACAAAGCGCGACTTAAAAGTATAAGCGACGGGTCTGAAGAAAAATCCGGAACCCCGGGAGAGGAAACATGAGAGCGTCACCATTCCAACTAGGGAAAATCCATTTTGTCGGCATCGGCGGCATTGGCATGAGCGGTATCGCCGAGGTGATGCATAACCTGGGCTACGACGTGCAGGGCAGTGATGCTTCTGAAAGCGCGAATGTGGCGCGTCTGCGTGATCACGGGATTCACGTTGAAATCGGCCAGCGCGAAGAAAACGTCAAGGAGGCGCGGGTTGTTGTGGTCTCCAGCGCCATCAAAGGGGATAACCCGGAGTTGGTTGCGGCGCGCGAACGCAAATTGCCCGTGGTGCGGCGGGCGGAAATGCTCGCTGAACTCATGCGCCTTAAATGGTGCGTGTCTGTTGGCGGCACCCATGGCAAAACCACGACCACATCACTTGTCTCTACGCTGCTCGAAGCGGGCGGCTTTGACCCGACCGTGATCAATGGTGGCATCATCAATGCCTATGGCACCAATACACGGCTGGGCGAGGGGGATTGGATGGTGGTGGAAGCCGATGAGTCAGACGGCACTTTCGTCAAGCTGCCTTCGACCGTTGCGATTGTCACCAATATGGACCCGGAGCATCTGGATCATTACGGCAGTGTGGAACGCATGAAGGAAGCGTTTCAGACTTTCGTGGAAAATATTCCCTTTTACGGCTTTGCTGTTTTGTGCATCGACCACCCGGAAGTGCAGGCGATGTTTGGCCGCATTCGGGACCGGCGGCTGATTTCCTATGGGATGAGCCCTCAGGCGGATGTGCGGGCGATGGATATAAAATTCGCCAATGGGGGCACAACCTTTAATGTTGCGTTTTCAAGGGGCGATGGCGGAGAGCCGGAAGTGATGACCGGGTTTCACCTGCCCATGCCTGGACACCACAATGTGCTCAATACTCTTGCGGCTATTGCGGTTGCGCACGAGATGGGCATGGAGCTTGGCGCGATTAAAAAGGCGCTTGCCGGGTTTGGCGGCGTTAAGCGGCGCTTCACACACACCGGCTCGTGGAACGGCGTCACCGTGATCGATGACTATGGCCATCACCCAGTGGAAATTTCCTCTGTCCTTCATGCCGCGCGCGGCTCGGTCGCGGGCAAGGTGATCGCTGTTGTTCAGCCACACCGCTACTCGAGACTCCATGATCTCTTCGACGATTTTTGCACCTGCTTTAACGACGCCGATGTGGTGATTGTGGCGGATGTTTACGCAGCGGGCGAGCAGCCGATAGAAGGGGCGAGCCAGTTGGCCTTGATCGATGGTTTGCGGGCGCATGGCCACAAGCATGTGATGCCCCTGGAGGCGCCTGCCGATCTTGCGGGGATCGTCGCTGAAATTGCCGAACCGGGTGACATGGTGGTTTGTCTTGGCGCCGGAAATATCACCCAATGGGCAAATGCGCTCCCGGGGCAATTGGAGCAACTCGGGAAGGAAAGTACTTCGTGATCTCCGGCTTGCCAGAAGTTCGGGGCATGTACACCCAAGGGGCCCTGCTCAAAGACCTCACCTGGTTTCGGGTTGGAGGGCCGGCGGAAGTGCTCTTCCAGCCAGCGGATGTAGAGGATCTCCAGCATTTCCTGAAAGAATGTCCGGCCGATGTGCCGGTGACGGTGGTTGGTGTTGGCTCCAACCTTCTGGTGCGCGACGGCGGTGTGTCCGGCGTGGTGATCCGATTGGGGCGGGGCTTTAATCAGATCTCTTGCGAGGGCACGCGGGTGACGGCCGGCGCCGCGGCGCTTGATGTCATGGTGGCCAAGGCGGCCCAGAAGGCGGGTATTGCGGGGCTTGAGTTTTATCGCGGCATTCCCGGCACGATCGGCGGTGCGCTGCGCATGAACGCAGGCTCCTATGGCAGCGAAACAAAAGATGTGCTGGTCTGCGCCCGGGCGGTGGACGCGAGGGGGGATCTGCATGAATTTTCAGTGGCAGATATGGGTTTTACTTACCGCCACTCAGATATTCCGGAAAATATGATTTTTATCGATGCGGTTTTTGAGGGAACTCGTGACGATCCGGAGAAAATCCTTGCACGCATGGCGAAAATCACTGATTCTCGGGAGGCTAGCCAACCTGTCAAATCGCGCACCGGAGGAAGTACGTTCAAGAATCCGGACCTGAGCGAATCCGGCGGGCGCAAGGCATGGCAATTGATCGATGCGGCGGGGTGCCGTGGATTGTCGATCGGCGGGGCAAAAGTTTCAGAGCAGCACTGCAACTTCCTCATCAATGAGGGGGCGGCCAGTGCGGACGATCTTGAAACCTTGGGTGAAACGGTGCGGGCGCGCGTATCTGAGGATGCGGGTGTCAATCTTCAATGGGAAATTAGGAGAATTGGCAAGAAGCTTTAGCTGACGAATGTCAGGAGCTTCAAAAAAGGATGTTGCATGAGTACGCAGTCCAAACATGTGGCTGTACTGAAGGGGGGCTGGTCCGCTGAACGCGAGGTCAGCCTTGTCTCCGGGCGTGATTGCGCCGAGGCCCTGCGTGAAGCTGGCTACCGGGTCAGTGAAGTGGATGTGGCGCGCGATTTGGCGTCGGTGTTGGACGGCTTAAATCCGGATGTGGTTTTTAATGCCCTGCATGGTCAGTGGGGCGAAGATGGCTGTGTGCAGGGGCTTTTGGAAGTCATGGGCCTGCCTTATACACATTCGGGGGTTCTGGCTTCATCACTTGCCATGGATAAAGAAAAGGCGAAATTGCATTTCCGGTCAGTCGGTATTCGCTGCGCCAAAAGCATCATCACAGATCAAGCAACCGCGGCGTCCTCGCTCCTGATGGAGCCCCCTTATGTGATCAAACCCGTAGCGCAAGGCTCCAGCGTCGGGGTCTTTATGGTACGGGTAGGCGACAACCGCCCGCCGGAAGCGCTCTCTGATCCCAAGTGGGACCTGGGCGACTATCTTATGGTGGAAGAGTTTATCGATGGGCGCGAGCTCACCGTTGCGGTGATGGGAGACCGGGCTTTGGCGGTCACTGAAATTGATGCCCATTCCAGCTTTTATGACTATGAAGCCAAATATGCCGATGGGGGATCGACCCATGTCATTCCCGCCAAGATTCCAGATGATGTCTACGCAATGGCGCTTGAGCAGGCCAAGCTTGCCCATGATGTGCTCGGCTGCCGGGGTGTGACGCGCACAGATTTTCGTTACAACGATACGCCGGATGGCAATGGGGCGCTTGTCATTTTGGAGACCAATACCCAGCCAGGGATGACACCAACCTCTCTGGTGCCGGAACAGGCCGCGCATTTGGGGATTTCGTTCCCTGAGCTCGTCAGCTGGATCGTGGAGGATGCTTCATGCCTTCGCTAGGACGTAACAATAAAAAGAAAACGCAAAAGGGGCGCCACGCGGCGCGTAAATCTGCGTCATCCGCCCGGGCTGCCGGACGGCTCAAGAACAAGAACGGTAAGGGACGCTCAAGCCGGGCTGGCGTGGGCGGCTATTGGCGCCGCCGCTGGACGGACTTCCGCGTGCGGCTTGATGAATCGCGCAAGATGGCCTTGTTCGTTGGTCTGAGCCTGCTCACCATTGCCTCATACATTGCCTGGGCAACCGGCGTGTTTGTCTGGGCGGGACAAAAGATCGATCAAGGTACGGAGCGCGCCCTGATTGCCGGGGGTTTTTCCATTCAGCAAGTTCAGGTCGAAGGGCGCAACAAGACAGATCTGGAAGCGCTCAAGGCGGCCCTCGGGGTTGAACGGGGCTCCTCCATATTGCACTACGATACCGATATGGCGCGGGAGCGGGTTGAAAAGCTTGATTGGGTCAGCGCCGCACAGGTGATCCGGTTTTTGCCCAATACCATCCATGTGGTGATCGTTGAGCGGTCGCCTATTGCGATCTGGCAACTTCAGAAGCAATTGCATTTGATTGATCGCTCGGGAACCGTCGTCGGGGAGGCGTCTGGAGATGCCTATCTGCGTTTGCCGCTTGTCGTGGGCCCCGGGGCGGCGAAAGATGCGGCCAAGATTTTTGATCTGATGGACCAATATCCAGAACTTAAGTCGCAGATTGATGCCTATGTGCGCATTGGCGAACGTCGGTGGAATTTGCGTTTGAAGAGTGGCATGGATATTCAATTGCCGGCAGAGCGCGAAGACCGCGCTTTGGCGAAACTGGTGGCTTATGATGAAGAACATCATCTTCTGACCCAGGCCATCGAAGTGATTGATATGCGCCTGCCAGACCGTATTTATCTCAAGCTCGTTGACGACAAGGCTGCCAAGATTTGGCCGCCTGGCACTGAAACGTGATTTGGTAGAGGGGCACTTTCGACAATGTCATTTATGGGTCTCAACCGCCATAGAACGCCGGGTCCGGCGCCGAGCCGCGCCGCCGTTAAGCCCGGGATTTTTGCCGCGCTGGATATCGGCACGACCAAGGTGTCGTGTTTTATCGGCTATCGTGAGCAGGGCAAGATGGGCGGAACTTTGCCGGTACGCGTGGTCGGGATCGGCCATCATCCGAGCCATGGGCTGCGTGCGGGCACTGTTGTTGATATGGATGCGGCGGAACACGCCATTCGGGCCGCGGTTGATGCGGCCGAACGCATGGCAGGCACCACATTGCGCAATGTGGTGGTCAATCTTTCCGCCGGAGCGCCCAAGAGCAAAATTATCAACGTAGAAGTCGATGTGAAGGGCCGGGAGATCACAGAGCAGGATCTTTCCATCGGCTTTGTCCACGGACGCAACTCATTTGAGCAAGAGGGTCACCAAATCATTCACTCGGTGCCGGTTGGTTTTTCGGTGGATGGCTCTCGGGGGGTGCGCGATCCGCTCGGGATGTTTGGCGACGAATTGGGCATTGATATGAATGTCATCACCGCGTCGCCGGGCCCTATTCGCAATCTCATCGTCTGTGTTGAACGCTGTCATCTCAATGTTTCGCGGCTTGTGGTTTCACCTTACGCCAGTGGGCTCGCCTGTCTGGTTGAGGATGAACTTGATCTCGGGGTGACCTGCGTGGATATGGGCGGCGGAACAACCTCGATCGCGGTTTTCGCCGAAGGGGCCTTGCAATATGCCAGTGTGGTGCCAATTGGCGGGGAGGCTGTGACCAAGGATATCGCCCAAGGTCTGTCGACCCCGTTTGATCATGCCGAACGCATGAAAACGCTTTATGGGTCCGCGCTGGGGGGGACCGGTGATGTAAAGGATCTTATCCGCGTGCCGCAGGTCGGGGATGAGGGGGATGAAAATTACACCACGATCCCCAAAGTGATGCTGACCAAAATCATTCGCCCGCGGGTGGAGGAGACCCTTGAGCATGTCCGAGACCGTTTGAACGCCAGTGGCTTTGGGGATGTGGGTGGTCGCCGGTTGGTATTGACCGGTGGAGCGAGCCAGCTGACAGGCATTCGAGAGCTTGCGACCCGGATTCTCGACAAGCAAGTGCGACTGGGACAGCCCATCAAGCTGACCGGATTGGCGGATGCCACGCGAGGCCCGGCCTTTTCGACCTGCGCGGGTCTTTTGGCCTATGAATCGAGCCCGCCGCCAGAGGCGATGGGCATCGCTATTCGGCCTTCAAAACTGGGGGGCCGGCGAGGAATGCAGTTTGTTCGCGGCTTGTTCGGCGAAAACGTCTGACAAGCGGCGCGAATCCCTTCAAAACAGTAAAAAAACTTTAAGGCGTTAATGTTTTTTAACCATTTTTGACAGATGGTTAAGATGGTTTGAAATGGTCGATTCGTCCATGAGGGGACGTGACTTTTTGGAGGCGAGAAATGAGTATCAACCTGCGGATGCCTGAAACTACTGAATTGAAGCCCCGGATTACCGTGTTTGGTGTCGGAGGTGCCGGTGGTAATGCGGTCAATAATATGATCGAATCCAATCTGCAGGGGGTCGATTTCGTCGCGGCCAATACAGACGCTCAATCGCTGCATCTTTCCAAAGCCACCAAGAAAATCCAGATGGGGACTATTCTGACCCAGGGACTTGGCGCGGGATCGCGGCCGGAGATCGGTTGCGGCGCGGCTGAAGAAAGCCTGGCTGAGATCATGGACGCCCTGGAAAACACACATATGGCCTTTATTACCGCCGGTATGGGCGGTGGCACAGGTACGGGCGCAGCACCCGTAATCGCCCAGGCCGCGCGTGAGCAGGGCATTCTCACCGTTGGGGTTGTCACCAAACCGTTCCAGTTTGAAGGCGCCAAGCGGGCGCGTCTCGCTGAAGCGGGCATTCAGGAACTTCAAAAATACGTTGATACGCTGATTATCATTCCCAATCAGAATTTGTTCCGGGTCGCGAACGAGAAAACCACTTTTGCCGATGCTTTTGGCATGGCGGACGAAGTGCTGCATTCAGGCGTGCGCGGGATCACCGATCTGATGGTCATGCCGGGCCTTATCAACCTCGACTTCGCCGATGTGCGCACGGTCATGGATGAGATGGGCAAGGCGATGATGGGTACCGGTGAGGCCATTGGCGAGAGCCGGGCACTTGAAGCAGCAGAAGCTGCCATCTCCAACCCGCTGCTCGACGAAGTTTCCATGAAAGGCGCCAAGGGTGTTCTCATCAACATCACCGGGGGTATGGACCTGACCCTCTTTGAGGTGGATGAAGCGGCTAACCGCATCCGGTCCGAAGTGGACCCGGAAGCCAATATCATCGTGGGCTCAACCTTCTCGGAGGATCTGGAGGGCACGATGCGGGTTTCTGTTGTGGCGACCGGTATCCTGGCTGAGGAAGATATTGCCAATCCGCCGCAGACCCAGAGCAATGTGGCAGTTCTGAAACGTCCGAGCGCGCCGGCATGGCGTGGTCGTTCAAGCGCTGCGGCTGCCGCGGCCCCTGCGGCAAGTCCTGTGAGCGCGGTTTCGCAAGCTGCTGTCGCAGCGCCAGCTGAGGCGGCCCCTGAAATCAAAGCAGAAGCGGCGGCGCCTGCGCCCGTTCAAGCTGAAATGCCGGTTGAAGCGCCGATCGCAGAAGAAGTAACGCCGCAACCTTCGCCTGCTGCCGATCTCATTCGTCAGGCCTCTGACTTTGCCGAAAGCAAGGAACGAGCCCGCGCCGGGCAAGAGCCTGAGGTGCGTGCCGAAGTGCGGGAAACGCCTGCGCAGGGGCTTGATGCGCCGGTGGAAGAGGTGGCTTATCGCAGCCCAAGACCGCGTCGCAAACGGGGCGGTTTGTTTGACCGCATGAAATCGAGCTCACGGCTGTTCCATGAGGAACAACAGGAAGCGCCCATGGCCCCGGCGCCTCGTGCGGCTGCCCCGCAAGAAAATCCGGATGCGCCGAAAGTTAAAGTAGACCCGCAGCAGCAGCTTACCCAGTCTTCGCTGATTGAGGAGCAGCTGGAAATTCCGGCCTTCCTGCGTCGGCCTTCGAACTGATTTCGCTCACGCCGAGTGGCTTTCGTGCCCGCCTTCGCGGGGGAACAGTAAGAGGGTCCGTGTTCCCGCGCAGGCGGGAACCTAGGGCTACAAAGAATGCAAATGAGGTCCGCTCTGGACCCCCGCCTTCGCGGGGGAACAGTAAGAGGGTCCGTGTTCCCGCGCAGGCGGGAACCCAGGGCTACAAAGAACGCAAATGAGGTCCGCTCTGGACCCCCGCCTATGCGGGGAAGCTTGAGGTTGATTTGAGAGCGCAAAGACAAATTTTTAAGTTCACCCCAAATACCCTAAGCCCCCGGAACCCCTTTATTTCCATAAAAACAACAGGTTATGGCCAATTGTTAACAGATGTAACAATTGGCAACAAAAGGTCATTTGTTCGTGACCGAGGAGGTTGCTATCTAAATTCTGCCTTCATCCCGATTGGGGGGGAGGATTAGGGGCTCACTTTTTCACGACGACCTCACTATCGCGACGAGTGTCGATGACATTCTAATTGGGAACGGGATTTTGGCAGTTTCTCTGCAAACTACTCTGAAGCGTATGGTCAGCTGTACAGGCATTGGTCTGCATACAGGCCAGGAAGTCACCATGACGCTGCACCCGGCACCGGTGGACACCGGCATCGTATTCGACCGCATCGACCTTACCCTTGAAGATACCCGCATTCCGGCCCGGTTTGACCATGTCGGTGAAACCATGTTGGGCACCGTTGTCGCCAATCAGGCGGGCGCCAGTGTTTCAACGGTTGAGCATTTGATGGCGGCTCTGGCAGGGCTTGGTATCGACAATATGCTTGTCGAGATCGATGGTCCGGAGCTTCCTGTCATGGACGGTAGTTCTTCCGATTTTGTCACTTTGCTTGAAGCGGCCGGTGTGCGCTCGCAAGGCCGTACCCGCAAATATATCAAAATTTTGAGCCCGATCCTGTTTGAGGATGGCGATAAGTCCGGCGAGCTCCGTCCTGGACACGGGTTTTCCGCTGAATTTGAAATTGAGTTTGCCAATGCGGCGATTGGCCGGCAGCGCTATGAGTTTGATCTGGCGCCGGGCGCCTTCAAGGAAGAGCTGGCGGATGCGCGCACCTTTGGTTTCCTGAAGGATCTCGACCAACTGCTGGCACTTGGTCTTGGCCGCGGGGCGTCAGTTGAAAACACGATCGTTATTGAAGACGAGGCGGTGATCAACGAAGACGGCCTGCGCTATTCCGACGAATTTGTGCGCCACAAGGTTTTGGACGCAATTGGCGACCTTTATCTGGCTGGCGCGCCGATCCTTGGCCATTTTGTGGGCGTCAAATCCGGCCACGGCGTCAACAATGCACTATTGCGGGCGCTTTTCAGCCAGCCCGAAAAATGGACCTATGTGGAAGACGCGGCTCAGGCTCCAGAGTTTCTGCCGCTCACAGCCGAAGAAGCCCGTCAGGCGGCTCTTGGTTAACTCGCCTCTTTCTGCGCCTCAAAAACATCCGTAACCGCCTCCGGCTCGACAGAGCAGTGGGTTAGGGTGCGCACAAGATTTGAGACGGCTCCGCGGACGGCGGCATCCTGAATTTCGCTGAAATTCTTGACCAGCTCAATGGTGGGGCGGTTGCGGCCGCCATGGGGCAGGGGCTGCGATTCAGCGGTCGGCTGAAGGCCGTCGAAGAAACTACCGATCTCGACATTGAGAAACTTTGCGATTTCGTAGAGCCGACCGGCCGATATCCGGTTGGCGCCGGTCTCGTATTTTTGGACCTGCTGATAGGAAATATTGAGCGCCTGCGCCAATTGTTCCTGGGTCAGGCCCAGCATGGTGCGCCTTAATCGAATGTTAGAGCCCACCTTTTCGTCGGCTAAACGGGCTATTTTGCTTCCTTTGGGCGTGTCACTCATAGCCTGCTCCTTTTGCTCAGGTTTAGTAACGAATTTTGAGCCGAAGGATGACATGCATCCTTTGACCCTCTTTGCGCCCCCCAATTTCGGAAAATCGCGGGTTTGACCCCGCCAGATATCAATCTAGCACAATTCAGCGCGAATTGCCTAATCAGCAAATCCACCCGCTCATCAACTCAGGTCTGGCAAGAACCGGTTTGTTGCGATATTAGAAACAGCTAGAATGTTGTGGAATCAGGGAATTTTGAGGATTTCAGGTCTCGGGAAACTTCGACCTTGGTAGGTTCAGAACACAAAATTGTGACCCGGGCGTGGGGATCTGGGCGAGCGTAAAGCCGGGGTGATCCCCGCCGGTCATAAAAAGGTACTTTTGTTTATGCGATTCTTTACCCAATTGCGGCTCAGCTTTCTTTGCATGCTGGTGGCCAGTTCCCTCATGGTGTCCTGCGCAGGCAAAGATGACGATGAACTCGAGTATGTCGAGACGCCCGTTGAGGAACTTTACACCAAGGCTCTCAATGAGCTGGCCAAGAAGCGCTATTCTCGCGCAGCCTTGTTTTTCGACGAGGTGGAAAGGCAGCACCCTTATTCAGTCTGGGCGCGCCGGGCGATGCTTTTGTCAGCCTATTCCTACTACGAAAGCAACAAATACGACGAAGCCATCAATGCGGCAGACCGGTTTATCGCCTTGCACCCGGGTAATGAAGATGTGGCCTATGCCTATTATCTGAAGGCGATTTGCAATTATGAACGCATCTCGGATGTGGGACGCGACCAGCAGATGACTGTTGATGCCTATGAGGCGCTGCGCGAGGTTGTGCGCCGCTTCCCGAACTCTGAGTATGCCCGGGATGCGCGTCTGAAAATCGACATGACGCAGAACCACCTGGCTGGCAAAGAAATGAACATCGGCCGGTTTTATATGCAGCGGCATAACTATATAGCCGCGATTAACCGGTTTCAGGTGGTCATAGAGAACTATCAAACAACGGCCCACACCCCGGAGGCTCTCTACCGATTGGTGGAGTGTTATTTGGCGCTTGGCATTGACAACGAAGCACAGGTTTCAGCCGCTGTTCTTGGCTTTAATTATCCGGGCAGCGAATGGTACCAAGACGCCTATCACCTGCTTGAGCGGAAAGACATCCGGCCTCAGGAAAATGAGAAATCCTGGATATCCCGCGCGTTTGACCGGGGTGAGGATTCTTGAGGCCCCTCGATTAGATAAAGGAGCGTTCCCCCATGCTTGTCGCGCTTTCCATTCGCGACATCGTTCTGATCGATGAGCTGGACCTTGAACTGACGGCTGGACTGAACGTGCTCACCGGGGAAACGGGCGCGGGCAAATCTATTCTTCTTGATGCATTGGGATTGGCCACCGGCCGACGGGCGGATAAGTCTCTTGTCCGCCACGGTCAGGAGCGGGGCACGGCATCTGCCGCCTTTGAGGTGCGCGCCGATCATCCGGCGCTTGATATTTTAAAGGCTCACGGCATTCACAGTGAAGAAACAGGTGGTCGCTACGACATCATTCTGCGCCGTGTGCAATCGCTGGATGGGCGCACGCGGGCCTTTGTCAATGATGAGCCGGTGGGGGTTAATCTTTTGAGGTCCCTCGGCGCGGCACTGGTTGAAGTGCATGGCCAGCATGATGAACGCGGTCTTTTAAATGCAGCCTCGCATCGGGCGCTGTTGGACGCTTTTGGCAGGCTGGGTGGGCTGGCGGACAAGGTGGCTCTTTGTTACCGGGAATTTTCCGAAGCTCAGGAACATCTGGAGGCGGCGCGCTCTGGTATTGCCGAAGCGCGGGCACAGGTGGATTATCTCACCCATGTGCTGGCGGAGCTGCGCGATCTCAACCCGCAAGAAGATGAGGAAGAAGCGCTCGCGGCGCGGCGGACCTTGATGATGCACTCAGAGCAGATTGCGTCTGAACTTTCGCGGACCCTTGAAGATCTGACGGGCTCTAAAGGCGTTCTGTCGACTTTGCCGAAATCGCAGCGTCGTTTGGAGAAGCTGCGCGAGAAGGCGGGGGACAGCCTTGACCCGGCCCTGGCGGCGATTGACCGACTGCTCGCCGAGGGAGATGAGGCGCGCGATGAGCTGACCCGTGCGCTCCGCGAGATCGAATTCAACCCGGCCGAGCTTGAACAATCGGAAGAGCGGCTTTTTGCCCTCAGAGCGGCGGCGCGCAAACATAATGTTCGGCCAGGGGAATTGAACGCGCTGATGGCTTCTTTTGAAGAACGTCTGCGCCAGGCTCAGGCCGGGGAAGAGGAGCTCGACAAACTGGAAGCGCGGGTGAGCGAAACGCGTGCGGCCTATTTGAGTGAGGCCCAAACCCTTTCCAGGTCTCGCGAAAAGGCAGCACTTGCTCTCGACAAGGCGGTGGCCAAGGAGCTGGCCCCTCTGAAACTCGAGAAGGCAACCTTCAAAACCCATGTTACGGCCTTGCCGGAAGATCGCGCTGGCGAACATGGCCTCGATAAAGTCGAGTTTTTGATCTCAACCAACCCCGGTGTGCCGCTCGGCCCGATGGTGGCTGTTGCCTCTGGCGGTGAGCTCGCCCGGTTTATCCTGGCGCTGAAAGTCTGTCTGGCGGCGCAGGGATCAGCCTCGACTCTTATTTTTGACGAAGTAGACCAGGGGGTTGGCGGCGCTGTTGCGGATGCGGTCGGCGAACGGCTTTCGCGGTTGGCAAAAGAGGCGCAGGTTTTAGTGGTGACCCATAGTCCACAAGTGGCGGCGCGGGGCGATATGCACTGGCGTATCCAAAAGTCGTCTGCGGTGAAAAAAGGCGGTGCCACGTTTACGAAAGTGACCGGCCTTTCTGAGGCCGAGCGGCGCGAAGAGATTGCCCGCATGCTATCGGGGGCCGAAATTACAGAAGAGGCGCGGGCTGCGGCGGACAAACTGATCGGAAGCCGTCCATGAGCAATGCGCGCTCCATCGAAGTTGCCTTTCTTTCCAAAACCGCGGCCAAAAAAGAAATGATGGATTTGGCAGCGGAGCTTGCGGCGCACGACAAGCGCTACCACCAGGAAGATGCCCCGGTCATCTCCGATGCGGAATATGATGCGCTGCGGCAGCGCTATCTGGCATTGGAAGAACGTTTCCCCGAGTTTGCGGTGAAAGGTGGGCCGGGGGACAAGGTCGGCGCCGCGCCGCTTGAGAAATTCGGCAAGGTCAAGCATGCCAAATCGATGCTTTCTCTCGACAATGCCTTTGATGATGGGGACGTTGAAGATTTTGCTGAGCGGGTTCGCCGGTTTCTCAGTCTGTCAGACAAAGACGAACTGGCTTTTACCGCCGAGCCCAAGATTGATGGGCTTTCGGCATCTTTGCGCTATGAAAAGGGAGAGTTGATCACCGGGGCGACGCGCGGTGATGGTCAGGTTGGCGAAGACGTGACGCAGAACCTCAAAACCATTGGCGACATTCCTCACCGCTTGAAAGGCAAAAATATCCCGGATGTTTTTGAAGTGCGGGGCGAGGTCTATATGGCGCATGAAGATTTCTTTGCCCTCAACGCGCGCCAGGAGAAAGAGGGCAAGCCGGTCTTTGCCAATCCACGAAATGCGGCGGCGGGCTCTTTGCGGCAACTTGATTCATCCATTACTGCGTCGCGGCCCTTGCGATTTTTTGCCTATGCCTGGGGTGAAGTGAGCGGACTGCCGGCGGAGACTCAGTTCGGTGTGATTGAGGTCTTTAAAGAGATGGGCTTTCAGATCAACCCGTTGATGCAGCGTGTGACGACTGTTGAGGAAATGATCAAAGTCTATGGGAAGATCGGCGACATGCGCGCGACGCTTTCCTATGACATTGATGGGGTGGTCTACAAAGTGGACCGGCTCGACTACCAGGAACGGCTCGGGTTTGTTTCGCGCAGTCCGCGCTGGGCCATTGCCCATAAGTTCCCGCCAGAACAGGCGATGACGGTATTGGAAGATATCGATATTCAGGTGGGCCG
Source organism: Alphaproteobacteria bacterium (assembly GCA_006226415.1). Classification (GTDB taxonomy): domain Bacteria; phylum Pseudomonadota; class Alphaproteobacteria; order M2410; family M2410; genus M2410. The sequence continues at coordinate 3,455 of SBGZ01000053.1, read as the reverse complement.
TACGGGCGCTCTGACACCGGTGGCCAAGCTGAGGCCGGTGACGGTGGGCGGTGTGGTGGTCTCCAACGCAACTCTGCACAATGAAGATGAAATCGCGCGCAAGGGGATCCTGATTGGGGATTGGGTCATTGTGCAACGTGCGGGGGATGTGATCCCGCAAGTGGTTGGGCCGGTGAAAGATAAGCGCACGGGCGAGGAGAGAGAATTCGAATTTCCGACTAGCTGCCCCGTGTGTGGCTCCCATGCGGTGCGTGAACACCGGGAAGGCAGCGACAAGCTCGACGCGGTCCGCCGCTGCGAAGGCGGGCTCACCTGCCCGGCACAGGCCGTCGAGCGACTGAAACACTTTGTTTCTCGGGAGGGGCTTGACATCGAAGGGCTCGGCGCCAAGCAGGTGGAGGCCTTTTACACAGAGGGCCGCATTAAAGAACCGGCGGATATTTTTAAGCTGCAAAGCGACGATGGGGCCCGCGAGGATAAACTTGCCGACAAGGAGGGTTGGGGCGAGACCTCCGTGCGCAATCTTTTCGCGGCCATTGAGGCGCGGCGGGAAGTTGATCTTGATCGTCTCATCTTTGCGCTTGGCATTCGCCATGTGGGCGCGACAACGGCCCGGCTCTTGGCGCGGACCTATGGCAGCATGGCTGAATTCATTCAGCAGATGGAACTTGCGGCGGATCGCAGCTCTGAGGCTTGGGCGGATCTCAATGCCATCGACGGCATTGGTCTGATTGTGGCGGAGGCGATTGTTGAGTTCTTTGCTGAAGGCCATAACCGCGAGGCTGTTGGTAAATTGATGGCGGAAGTGCGGGACATTCCGCTCGCGGCCGCAGATCTTTCAAGTCCCGTGGCGGGCAAGACCGTGGTTTTTACCGGCAAGTTAGAGTTGATGTCGCGGTCGGAAGCCAAGGCACGGGCCGAAAGCCTTGGGGCCAAGGTGGCAGGATCAGTGTCCGCCAAAACCGACATTCTTGTCGCGGGTCCCGGTGCGGGGTCCAAGCTGAAGAAGGCCGCCGAGCTCGGCGTTGAAACCCTCACGGAAGATGAGTGGCTAAAGCTGATCGGTGGGTGAGGGCTTTCAAGTGTACCTGGCACCTTGGGATTTCAAGTGTACCTGGCACCTTGAAATGCTTGAAATGAAAGAAATCAAACCTCAGCCGTGGCTTTCGCGAGCCATTCCTTTGTGGTCTCGTCGAGAAGCGGGGAAAGCGTCTCTCTTACCTGCATGTGATAACCGTTGAGCCAGGCTTTTTCTTCCGGTGACAACATGGCGGCGTCGATCAGGTTGCGATCGATGGGCGCGAGCGTCACGGTTTCAAAGCCATGCATGGGACGGTCGCCGCCGGGCACATCTTCAAGCGGCGTTACAAGAATGAGATTTTCAATGCGGATGCCGTAGTGACCGACTTTGTAATAACCGGGCTCATTGGAGACGAGCATGCCTTCACGCAGCGGCACTTGCGCGGCTTTCGGGTGACCTGAAATGCTCTGCGGACCCTCGTGAACCCCCAGGTAGGAGCCAACACCGTGTCCTGTTCCATGATCGAAATCATAGCCGCCATTCCAGAGCGCGGCGCGGGCCAGGAGATCAAGCTGAGCGCCAGAGGTACCGGCCGGGAAACGCGCCATCGAGAGCTGAATGTGACCCTTGAGCACGCGGGTGAAGCGATCCTTCATTTCCTCTGACGGGATGCCGACAATGATGGTCCGGGTGATATCTGTCGTGCCATCAAGATACTGCCCGCCGGAATCCACCAAATAAATCTCGTTCAGTTTGAGAGGGCGATTGCTTTCCACGTCCACGGAATAGTGGGGCAGGGCCGCATGGGGCCCGGCGGCGGAAATGGTGGTGAAGGAGATGTCTTTGAGCTCAGCGCTTTCCTTGCGGAACTCTTCCAGCCTTTGGGCCGCACTGATTTCGGTGAGCTCGCCCTTGGGGGCTTCGCTCTCTAGCCAGCAAAGATATTTGGTGATCGCGACGCCGTCGCGGATATGAGCGTCGCGCGCGCCTTGGCGTTCGGTTTCGTTTTTCAGCGCGCGGGGAAGGACGCAAGGGTCTTGCGCGCGTTTGATGGTGGCGCCCGCCGCCTTGAGCTGATCAAAGACCCAGGAGGGGGCGATGCCGGCGTCCATTTCGACAGTCAGGCCCGCCTCGCCCAGTGCTTTCAAGGATGGGGCAAACTCGCCTTCGGTTTTAAGTGTTACGGCATTGCCAAGGTGCTGAACCAGCCCCTCGGAGATCTTGTCCGGATTGACGAAAAGATCCGCCGTACCGTCGTTCTTTAAAATGCCCCAAGCCAGTGACAGGGGCGAATGGGAAACATCCTGTCCTCGCACATTAAAGAGCCAGGCGATGGACATAGGCTGGGTGATGACGACGGCATCGCTGCCGCGTTCGGAAAGCTTCTCGCCGATGGTAAGGCGCTTTTTGTCGGAAGGTTCGCCGGCATAAGAGATATCGTGCGGCACCATGGGGGTCACCGGCGCGGCGGGACGATCTTCCCAGGCGGTATCGATCGGGTTGGGGCTGACAGCTACCAGTTCCGCGCCCTTGGCGGTGCAAGCCTTGCGGAAGAGTTCCACCTGATCAACCGTATAGAGCCAGGCGTCATAACCCACCTTCATGCCTTTGGAGATATTTTCCTGGAGCCATTCATGAGGCGGCTCGGTCACCAGACTGCGCTGCTCAAAAAGCTCCAGATCGACCTGTTCGCCAGCTTGAACCGTATAGCGTCCGTCGACAAAGATCGCTGCCTTATCCGCCATGACAATCGCCGCACCGGCGGATCCGGAAAAACCGGTCAGCCACATCAGGCGTTCACCGCAAGCGGGCAGATATTCGTTCTGATATTCGTCTGCGTGGGGGACAAGAAAGGCGTCGAGGCCCAGCTCTTTTAGGGCCGCGCGCAGCTTTGGCAAATGCCGCTGGCCAAAGGTCTTGTCTGATTTGATGTCGTAGGACTGAAACATGGGTTTTAAGGCTCCAATAGGGCGGGACATGGTTTGGCTAGCGTTCTAGCACCAGGGTCATCCATTCCTCAAGCGGGATGCGGCGGATCTCTTTGAAACCCTGGTTTTCATAGGCGGTGAGAACCTCGTCGGCCTGGGTTGCCAGGAGGCCGGAGAGGATCAAATTGCCGCCGTCTGCGACCTGCGCCGCAATGCCCGAGGCCAGCTCAATGAGGGGGCGCGCCAGAATGTTGGCGAGGACGAGATCAAAGGGGCCAAAGGTCTTGAACGCGGGATCGTCCATGCCGTCGGCAACCAGGGTTGTGATGCGGGATTGAACGTTGTTGTCCTTGATGACCTCATCGGCCACTTCGACCGCGATGGGGTCAATGTCGCTCGCCAGAATGCGGGCGTCCGACACTTTGGCAAGAGCGACCGCGAGGATGGCGGTGCCGCAGCCAAGGTCGAGGGCTGTCTTTATGTTTTTCTTCTGGGCGATATCATCA
>SBGZ01000060.1 GCA_006226415.1 Alphaproteobacteria bacterium | reverse complement strand
AAAGCCGCGAGTTTCCACGAATTTGGTGGAGGCGCCGGGTACTGCCCCCGGGTCCGATCCGCTTATTACATGCTCGTTTATCGCCATAGTCAGCCAGGCTGACCCTCTCTATATAGCAACATCTTTTGAGGATTTAAAGGTGTGGGCAAAATCTATTCCGGCTCGTGAGCTTTCTCGAATCGTGGCAAAAATCGCCCATGCAGCAGTATCTGGACCTTCTCTCCAAGGTGCGCCGGGAGGGCGCCCAAAAGACCGACCGCACGGGCACGGGCACTTTAAGTGTATTCGGGCATCAGATGCGGTTTGACTTGGGCCAAGGATTTCCGGTTCTGACCACGAAAAAGTTGCATCTGAAGTCTATCATTCACGAGCTTCTCTGGTTCCTTTCAGGGGACACCAATATCCGCTACCTCAAGGAAAACGGGGTTAGCATCTGGGATGAATGGGCCGATGAGAACGGCAATCTCGGTCCGGTCTATGGGGCGCAGTGGCGCTCCTGGCCCAATCCGGATGGCACGACCACAGACCAGATCACCAAGCTTTTGGACAGCCTGCGGAATAACCCGGATTCGCGGCGTCATATTGTCAGCGCCTGGCATGTGTCGCTGGTGGATCAAATGGCGTTGCCGCCTTGCCATTGTCTCTTCCAGTTCTATGTGGCGGAGGGCAAGCTCTCCTGTCAGCTTTATCAGCGCAGCGCCGACATTTTCCTAGGGGTGCCGTTCAACATTGCCTCCTATGCGCTCTTGACCCAGATGGTGGCGCAGGTCACAGGCCTTCAGCCAGGTGAGTTTATTCACACGCTGGGCGACGCACATCTTTATCTTAATCATCTGGAGCAAGCGGACCTGCAATTGACGCGTAAACCCGGGCCGCTGCCGGAGATGCATCTTAACCCGGAGATCCGTTCGCTCTTCGACTTCAAATTTGAAGACTTCGAGCTCGTCGGCTATGAAGCGGCGGCCAGCATCGCCGCGCCGATCGCGGTGTAAAGGACATGGACGCCAAGCTGGCACTGATAGTGGCCTATTCGAAAAACCGGGTCATTGGCAAAGATGGCAAGATGCCTTGGCATCTTTCTGAGGATCTTAAGTTCTTCAAGCGCACAACCATGGACAAGCCGATTATCATGGGGCGCAAAACGTTCCAGTCCATCGGCAAGGCTTTGCCGGGGCGCACCAATATTGTGGTGACGCGGGATGCCTCCTTTGAAGCTGAAGATGTGATTGTTGTGCCATCCCTTGATGAAGCGCGGCATGTGGCCGTGGATATCGCTCACATGCAGGGCGCCTATGAGATTATGGTCATTGGTGGCGCAGAGATTTATGGTCAGACGCTGCCTTTTGCGGACCGGCTTTATGTGACCGAAATAGATGCAGAGATCGAAGGGGATGCTTTTTTTCCGGTGCCGGATGGGGAGTGGGTCGAATCTGAACGGTCCAAGCCTATTCTCGACGAAAAGTCTGGATACAAGTTTACATTCGTCACCCTCGACCGTGCACAATAATGTGACTCTCTGCTGATCGCCGCCCGTGCTAGTTTGGCGCGGTATCAGCTACGCGGGAGAAAGTCATGGCACTTCGATTGCAAACGGGTCTTTGGGTTCTCTTTCTGATTGGCTACACGGCCCTTAAGTATTTTGCCGGATACAATGCCTGGAACACACAATATGCCATTCAGGTGGCCATACTTGTGTTGATGACAGCTGTGGCACCCTTTTACTTGTCCAAAGCGGTTTCGATGCGGGCAGAGGGCGCTGGTCGGTGGGTGATGACACTTGTCTTACCCGTCCTGCTTTGCGCTATTGGCTACGGATTGTTCTGGTATTTCCGGGTGAAGCCCAGCTTTCCAGATGTCACGCTTTTGACCGTTTTGCCCCGCAGCCTATTGCCGGGGCTTTCGATTTCGGTCCTTCTCTTGATCCCGAAATTCATGCGCGGTTAAAGAGCTTGCCCGGCGACAGTTGGTGAGGCACCTTCCCCCTAAAGAAAAAAGAGGAGGAAGCCCTGATGACCATTATCGCAGAAGGATTGAAGTTCCCGGAAGGGCCGATTGCCATGGAGGATGGTTCCATCGTGCTTGTGGAAATCGCGCGGGGGGCCTTAAGCCGGGTACAGCCAAATGGCGCCGTAGAAGTGATTGCTGATCTGGGCGGCGGGCCGAATGGCGCCGCGATCGGGCCAGATGGCGCGGTTTATGTCTGCAACAATGGCGGCTTTCAATGGCACGAGGTGGAGGGGCTCCTGATCCCCGGCAATATGCCTTCGGATTATTCCGGTGGGCGCATTGAGCGGGTCGATCTTGCGACCGGCAAATCAGAAGTTCTTTATACGGAATGCAATGGCAACCCTCTGCGCGGGCCGAATGATATCGTGTTTGATCGCCAGGGCGGTTTCTGGTTCACCGATCACGGCAAGGGCGAGAGCCGCACGCGGGACAAGGGCGGTCTTTACTATGCCAAGACGGATGGTTCTGACATCCGTGAAGTGGTGTTTCCCTTAGTCGAACCCAATGGTGTCGGCCTGTCACCGGATGAGGATTTTGTCTATGTGGCGGAAACGGTCACGAGCCGGCTTTGGCGTTTTAAAATTGCTGCGCCGGGTGAAATTGAACGGGTAGGGCGGTATGGCGGCGAATGTATCGCCGGGTTGCCGGGACACCAGCTGTTTGATTCATTGGCGGTGACGGCGGATGGCCATATCTGCGTCGCGACGATCCTTAACGGTGGTATCACGGAGATCTCACCGGATGGGGCATCCGTGGTGCACCATCCTTTTGATGACATGATCACTACCAATATCTGCTTTGGCGGACCGGACCTGAGGACCGCAACGATCTGCCTTTCCACCACCGGGCGTCTGGCGCAGGTCGAATGGAACCGGCCCGGCCTGGCGCTAAATTTTTTGAATAAGTGATATTCTGAGCAGAGCGTGTTCCCGCGCAGGCGAGGGTTCTACGTTATGATTCCTCATACTGAGGAGAGCCCGAAGGGCTCGTCTCGAAGCATGGAGGACTTGTTTCATCCTTCGAGACGCGCTTCGCGCTCCTCAGGATGAGGCATGTCATTTTGACTGGATTCCGCGATCAAGTCGCAGAATGACAATGTCTTTGTAAATTTATCACTCCACCACAATCTTTGGCGCGGGCCGGGTGGCCCCGCCGCCGAGGGTGGCCATGACCTTTTCGGCGATGGCGATGAAGTCGGCGGTTTGCGGATGGGTATCGTCGCAGGCGACCAGCGGCTGACCTTCGTCAGAGCGGGTGCGGATATCCATATGGATCGGCACTTCGCCGAGGAAGGGCACGCCAAGGGTCTGCGCCGTGCGGCGGGCGCCACCTTCACCGAAGATATAGGACTTTTCACCGCTTTCCGGGCTGACGAAGTAAGCCATGTTTTCAATGAGGCCAAGGATCGGCACTTCCGTTTTCTGGAACATAGCAAGGCCCTTGCGGGCATCAATGAGGGCGATCTCCTGCGGTGTTGAGACAATGACCGCGCCGGCCAATGGCACCCGCTGGGCCATGGTGAGCTGTGCATCGCCCGTGCCCGGCGGCATGTCGACCACCAGCACATCGAGCTCGCCCCAGTTCACATCGCCCATCATTTGGGTGAGGGCGCTTTGCACCATCGGTCCGCGCCAGATCATGGGCGTGTCTTCGTCCACCATGAAACCGATCGACATGCATTTGAGGCCGTGATTTTGCATCGGCTCAAGTTTTTTGCCATCGGATTCCGGTTTGCCTTTGATGCCCAGCATGCGGGGGATGGAGGGGCCATAAATATCAGCGTCCAAGATGCCGACCTTGAGCCCGAGTTTGACGAGCGCTGCGGCGAGATTGACCGCCACGGTAGATTTACCAACGCCGCCTTTGCCGCTGGCGACCGCAATGATGTGTTTGACTTGGGCTATGCCATCGAGAGTTTGAGGGCCATGTCCATGATTATGTGGCTGTGGACGCGGTGTCTGGGTACGCGGGGCGCCGCCGGAAGCCGCGCTGGCGGCATGGGCGGTGAGTACGGCTGTCACGGAAAGGACACCGGGGACGCCGTAAACGGCCTTTTCACAGGCTTTGCGCAGCGGTTCCATTTTTGCGCCCTGCGCCGGGTCTACCTCTATTGAAAAGCCAACGTGGCCGTTCTTGACCACGAGCCCTTCAATAATGTCCAGAGCAATGACGCTTTTGCCGGTTGCCGGGTCGATGATGGTCTTAAGTGCCGCCACGATGGCATCTTTCAGATTATCGGACATGTTAGTCGACATGGGGTCATAGCCTTTTATTTGACCGGGGCCATTCAATTTGACCGGGCGGCGGTTGAAAAGTGCGAAAAATCCCCCAAATCACTCTCAAGTGTTTTTGACAGGGAGGACGGGATCCATCGCGGCGCTCATTGCGCGGATGAGGCGTCTGTCATATAACGCCTATCAGGAATCGATCAACAGGGAGTTCGCTATTTCCGGCCCCTCGCGACAATTCGACCCCAATCCCGCATTCCCCGTGCGGTTACTCATCTCAGGAGACGTCATTCACATGCCATGGAGCTCAAACAATAACGGCGGCGACCGAAACTCGGGCGGCCCACGCGGCCCCTGGGGCCAAGGACCCAACCCAGGAGGCGGTGGTAACCGCGGACAACAGCCGCCGGATCTGGAAGATCTCTTGAAAAGGGGCCGTGAGCAGTTTGGCTCATTGGTGCCGGGCGGTAAGGCGGGTTATCTGCTGATCGGGCTCATTGCGATCACACTTTGGATGTTTTCAGGCGTCTACCGGGTGGGCGCCGAACAGAATGGATTCGTTCTGCGGTTTGGGGAGCATGTTTCAACAACGCAGCCTGGCTTGAACTGGCATCTTCCCTATCCGATCGAAACGGTCATGCTTTTGAATGTGACGAAACAGCAGGAAGTTGTTGTCGGTCGAAGCCAGCAAGAGCGTCTGATGTTGACCGGAGACCAGAACATCGTCGATGCGGGTTTCAAGGTTCAATATCTGATTACGGATGGTGCGAAGTACCTATTTAATGTCAGCGACCCTGAAAAGGTCATCAAGTCAACCGCTGAAAGTGTTATTCGCGAACTTGTCGGCAAGAGCGAGTTTCTTGTTGTGACGTCCACAGGGCGGGATCAGCTGCAGATTGATGTAAAGGCTGACATGCAAAACATCCTGGATATCTATGACATGGGCGTAACGCTTACCGGGATCAATCTTGGTAAAGTAAACCCGCATCCGGATGCCGTAGCTGCGGCTATTGAGGTGGAATCTGCCCGCGCAGAGCGCGACAAATTGAAGAATGAAGCTGAGGCCTATGCCAACAAAATTGTGCCTGAGGCCGAGGGTAAAGCCTCCCGGATTATTGCCGAGGCTGAAGCCTTCAAGCAGCAAACCATTGCTGAAGCGGAAGGTCAGGCTCAGCGCTTTATTTCTGTGTATGAAGAATATCGTCTGGCGCCTGATGTCACGCGGCAGCGTATTTTTCTAGAGACGATGGAAGAGGTGCTTGATGGAACGGACAAAATCATTCTTGATGACAAGGGTGACGGGGTTGTTCCTTACCTACCGATCAACGAACTTAAGAAATCGAATTAGGCGAGGAGAAGTTAGATGAAAACACTTGGTGCTATTCTCGCAATCGTTTTGGGTCTCGTCGGTCTATCGTCGGTATTCACGGTTCAACAGACGCAGCAGGCCCTGGTTCTGCAATTTGGTGAAGTTGTCAGTGTTGAAAAAGATCCGGGGCTTTATTTTAAGATGCCTTGGCAGAATGTTGTGACTCTCGACAAACGCCTTCAGGTTATGGACATGGACCCGGAGCAGGTCATCGTGGCCGGTAATCGGCGCCTTGTCGTTGATGCCGTCGTTCGCTATCGCATTGTCGATCCGCTGAAATATTATCAACGGGTGCAAAACGTAGATGGATTGAATGCGCGGCTCAGCTCAATTGCGGAGTCCTCGCTTCGCGGGGCGATCGGTGACGCGACCATTGAAGAGGTGATTACGCAAAACCGTGCACAGCTCATGCAGTCGACGGCGGAAGAAACCAGCCAGCGGGCCAGCGACCTTGGCATCCGTGTTGAGGATATCCGAATTATTCGCGCGGATTTGCCGGAAGAGAACAGCGATCAGGTGGTCAAACGGATGATCGCCGAACGCCAACGGGAGTCGTCGGAAGAACGCGCAAATGGGCAGAAGATCAAAGAGCAGATCCAGGCCAATGCCGACCGCGACCGGACCATCATTCTCGCGGAGGCTCAGAAGAAATCCGAGATCCTGCGCGGGGAAGGGGAAGCAGAGCGTAACCGTATCTTTGCAGAAGCCTTTTCGCGGGACCCGGCCTTTTTTGAATTTTATCGTTCCATGCAAGCCTACCGCAAGTCGTTAAATAGTGCGGACACCACCATGGTTCTGTCGCCTGACAGTGAATTTTTCCGCTACTTCTCAAATCGGGCAGGCAAGAAATAGGTGACAGCGTTCACCGTTGTGCTTACGGCCCTGGGTCTGGTTCTCGTTTTTGAGGGCCTGACCTGGGGCCTTTTTCCTGGGCTGGTTAAACGCCTAATGGCTGAGGTTATCAAGCTGCCAGACGCGCAAATTAGCCGCTTTGGGCTCGCTGTTGCGCTTACAGGGGCGCTCGTCATTTACCTTGTTTTATGAGACAGGTGGGTTGGCAGGCTTCTTGCGTTGATCACACCAAAGTGTCTCAAATGTCTCATCTTGTGGCTCTTTTTTGACTACATGGTCTGAAATCCGTGTAAAAATGGTGCTCTGGATGGGGGAAATTGGGTAGATCCATGGTTAAGACAAAAGCAAAGGCCCGGGCTGTTGCCCAGCGCAACCTCTGGCGCAATTTCTTAATTCTGTCGATGTTTCTGCTCGGCGCCTTGGCGCTCAGCTTGCCGGTTGCCGCGCAAGAGCGGCCGCGCAGCTTTGCCGACATTGCCGAGGTTCTGGCGCCGGCCGTGGTCAACATCACGACCGAACAAAAGATTGCCGCTGAAGAAGATGCAGATGTGCCGGATGGGCTTCCCTTTGCGGATCAGTTCCGCCAGTTTTTAGATCGTCAGCCGTCACCCCGACTGGTGATCGCTCAGGGGTCCGGCTTTGTGATCGATCCGAGCGGCCTTGTGGTCACGAACTTCCACGTCATTGATGGGGCGAGCGACATAACCGTCAATCTTTCTGACGGGCGCAAGCTGAAAGCCCAAGTGGTCGGGACGGATGCCAAAACGGATATCGCCTTGCTTAAGGTGTCGCCGAAGGGGTCTCTGCCTTATGTCGAGCTTGGCACCAGTGAAAAAGCTCGGGTTGGGGACTGGGTGATTGCGATCGGCAATCCTTTCGGTCTTGGCGGGACAGTGACCGCTGGCATTATTTCCGCACGGCATCGGGAGATTGGCCGGGGCAGCCCCTATTCAGATTTTATTCAAACCGATGCCTCGATCAATCAGGGCAATTCCGGCGGGCCTCTGTTTGATCTTTCGGGCCGTGTGATCGGCGTTAATACGGCGATCTATTCTCCGACGGGCGGGTCGGTCGGGATCGGCTTTGCTATTCCGTCCGAGGTGGTTCAGGAAATTGTCGCGGAGCTCAAGGATAAGGGCGAGGTGGAGCGCGGCTGGCTTGGTGTTCGGGTGCAGGACGTGACACCGGAGATTGCCTCCAGTCTCGGACTAGACAGCGATAAGGGGGCGTTGGTCGCGGCTGTTGTCGAAGGAAGCCCGGCCGATAAGGCAGGGTTGAAAGTGGGCGACATTATTTTGTCGTTTAATGATCAGCCTATCAGTGAAATGAAAGATTTACCGCGCGTCGTGGGCAAAACCAAAGTTGGGGCCAAGGCGCCCGTCGCCTTTGTGCGCGATGGCGAGACCCACATGGCCTCGGTCAAGGTTGAGAAACTTGAAGAGGAGCCCGCGCAGATCGCTCAGGCGCAGGTCGCCCCGAAAGAAACCGAAACACGAACCGTCTATGGTCTCACGCTCATTGAGCTGACAGATGCCTCGCGCAGTAAATATCGCATTGCCGGCAATGTGCGCGGCGTATTGGTGGTGGATGTGGCTTATGACAGCCCCGCGCGTGATCGGGTGCGGCCAGGGGATGTCATTGTTGAAGTGGGGCAAAGAGAAGTCTTCTCGCCCGACAGTGTTATTTCGCAGATTGAACAAAACAAACAAGCCAGCGGTGGCAAGCCAGTTCTTTTGCTCTTGAGCCGCCAAGGTATTATGACTTTTGTAACGGTTCAGGACGAGGGATAAATCTATTCGTTCACGGCCAGTGCGCTTAACGCGCACGGCCTCCGCTTTCGCGAGGGAACTTGATCTTTATTCAGTGATAAATTCGTCCCGCCGATAGCCTTGCAAGAAAAGCAGACTGGTCAGGCCGGTGTGGCGAATACAAGCGTCCGCTTCGCGCTCCAGCACCGGCTTGGCGTGAATGGCGACACCCAGCCCCACAGATCGGATCATGCCGACATCGTTTGAGCCATCGCCGGCAGCGATCACATCGCCGGGGGTGATGCCATATTCAGCGCAGTAATGGGTAAGGGCCTCGACCTTGGCGTCGGGTCCTAAAATGGGCTCACCGACGGTGCCGTCGAGTTTGCCGTCTTGCGCGTTTAGGGTATTGGCGCGGCTTGCCTCAAAACCGAGGGCGGCTGAGACGCGTGTGGTGAAAAAGGTAAAGCCGCCGGAGACCAGCGCCGCATTGGCGCCATGGGCCCGCATGGTTTGCACCAGGGTGCGGCCCCCCTGGCGGCAGTGAATGCGGGTGTTGAAGATTTCTTCCAATTCGGCGACAGGCAACCCTTTTAAGAGGGCGACCCGTTCACGCAGTGCACTTTCAAACTCAAGCTCGCCGTTCATGGCGCGCTGGGTGATCTCGGACACTTGGGGGCCAACGCCCAGATGATCGGCGATTTCGTCGATGCATTCTTCTTCGATCATGGTGGAATCCATGTCGGCGAGCAGCATTTTTTTGCGGCGGCCTTGGGCGGGGGTGAGGGCCCAATCAATCGCTTTGCCCGCTAGCTGCGGCGCCAGATCCACGGGGCGATCGACGGGCACTTCGTAGGCCTCGTTCTCACTTAAACAGATCCAATCGCCCTCTGCCGGAACGGCAAGGCTGGCAAGAAGTTGGCGTGAAAGATGGCCGGTTTCTCTTTCGGCGATGAGCGTGAGGATGTATGACACGAGGACTGTTTTCTTTATTTGATCCGAGAGTGTGGCATGAGGCCGAAAATTGACGCCCTCCTTATTGCAGGACCAACCGCCAGCGGCAAGTCCGCTTTGGCACTTGAGCTGGCGAAGCGCCTTGGGGGTGTCATCATCAATGCGGATTCCATGCAGGTCTATCGCGATCTGCGCGTGCTGACCGCGCGGCCCAGCAAAGAAGAAGAGGCCGAGGCGCCCCATCGCCTCTATGGGCACTTGGATGCCTCGGCATCTTATTCGGCGGGTGACTGGGGCGCGGAGGCCCTGGCGGAGATAGAAGCGGCGCGGGGCGCTGGAGCGCTTCCTATTGTTGTCGGCGGCACAGGGCTTTACTTCAGCGTTTTGACAGAAGGGCTTTCTCCCATTCCGGAGGTGCCGGAGGCGGTGCGGGCCGAGGTGCGCGGGCTGCTGGAGAATGAAGGCGTAGAAGCAGTGCTGAGTGAGGTGCGTCAAGTGGACCCGGAGATCGCTGCCCAGCTAAAGCCCGCCGACCGGCAGCGGCTGGCGCGGGCGCTGGAGGTCTTTCAGGCGACAGGGCGTCCCTTGAGTGCATGGCAGAAAGAGCCGCGCGTGCCGCTCTTTACTGGCAAGGCCGGGCAGTTTGTCCTGATGCCGGAGCGGGATTGGCTCTATGAGCGCTGCGACCGACGGTTTGACATCATGCTGGAGGGCGGGGCCCTGGACGAGGTTCGAGCCCTTAAAAGTCGCCAATTGCCGCCAGATTTGCCGGCTCTCAAGGCGCTCGGTGTGCCGGAACTTTGCCGTTATCTTGATGATGAATTCACTCTGGAAGAGGCGCGTTTGCGCGCAAAAATGCAGACCCGGCGCTATGCCAAGCGGCAGATGACCTGGTTTCGGAATCAGATGATTGCGTGGGAGGCCATTTCAAAGCAAGAATCGGAAAAGAAAATAGACGAAATATTATCATTTATTTGCTAAAATGGGTTGACCTTGGGTGCTCAAGTGGGTAGCTTGCGCCCGCGTTCGCGCCGTTTTTCGCACTTGCGAAAGGTTTTTCGTCAAGGGCTCCAAGCGGCGCTGTTTGTTTTTGAGAACTGAAATTCAAGGAAGAGTGTCATGGCATCGCCTCAAATGACTGGAGCGGAGATCGTTGTTCAAGCCCTGGTGGACCAGGGTGTGGACGTGATTTTCGGCTATCCGGGCGGAGCGGTGCTGCCGATTTATGATGCGCTCTTCAAGACGGACAAAATTCGGCACATTCTGGTGCGCCATGAGCAGGCGGCTGCGCATGCGGCGGAGGGCTACGCCCGTTCCACTGGCAAACCAGGCGTCTTTTTGGTGACATCCGGGCCTGGCGCCACCAATGCGGTGACCGGGCTAGCGGATGCGCTGCTCGATTCCATTCCGATCATCTGTCTGTCGGGGCAGGTCGCCAGCCATCTTATCGGCAGCGATGCTTTTCAGGAGGCAGATACGGTTGGCATTACGCGGCCCTGTACAAAGCACAATTGGCTCGTCAAACGCCCGGAAGATCTTTCGCGCATCATGCATGAGGCTTTTTATGTGGCCAAGAACGGACGTCCCGGGCCGGTCGTTGTGGATTTGCCTAAGGACATTCAATTTGCGGAAGCGCCTTATCGCGGGCCGGAAAATATCGCGCATAAGACCTATGTGCCGAAGCTGAAGGGTGATCTTAAAGCCATCACGCAGGTTGCCGAGATGATCGGCAAGGCGGAGCGGCCCATCCTTTATACCGGCGGCGGCGTAATCAATTCAGGCCCGGCGGCGAGCCAGCTTTTGCGCGAACTGGCGCGGTCGACCGGTTTTCCAGTTACCTCGACGTTGATGGGGCTTGGTGCGTTCCCGGCCTCTGACAAGCAATGGCTCGGCATGCTGGGTATGCATGGTACCGTAGAGGCTAATTACGCGATGCATGACTGCGATCTGATGATCTGCGTTGGCGCGCGATTTGATGACCGTGTGACCGGACGCATCGACAAGTTCAGCCCGGGCTCGACAAAAGTACATATCGATATTGATCCGTCGTCGATCAATAAGACGGTCCATGTGGATGTTCCGATTGTCGGTGATGTGGCGCATGTTTTGGAAGACCTGCTTCGGGTCTGGAAAGCCAAGGGGCGCCAGGCCAACAAGCAGGCGCTGGCGCGCTGGTGGCAACAGATCGACGAATGGCGCCACGTGAAATGCCTTGAGTACAAGCCCTATCAAGACAGAATTCGTCCGCAACAGGCCATTCAGCACCTCTACAAGGCGGTCAAGGACAAGGACATTTATATCTCAACTGAAGTGGGGCAGCACCAGATGTGGGCGGCGCAGCACTTCCATTTTGAAGATCCGAACCGTTGGATGACCTCAGGGGGGCTTGGCACCATGGGCTATGGTTTCCCGGCGGCCATTGGCGCGCAGGTGGCGCATCCCAAGGCGCTTTGCATTGACATTGCGGGCGATGCCTCGATTTTGATGAATATGCAGGAGATGTCGACCGCCGTGCAGCACGATCTGCCGGTCAAGGTCTTCATCCTCAATAATGGCTATATGGGCATGGTGCGTCAGTGGCAGGAGCTTCTGCATGGCGGGCGTTATTCTCATTCCTATACGGAGGCGCTGCCGGATTTTGTGAAGCTGGCCGAGGCCTATGGCGGCAAGGGCTTGCGCGCGACCCATCCTGACGAACTGGATGACAAGATTGCTGAAATGATCGAGACACCGGGGCCGGTACTCTTTGATTGTGTGGTGGTCACGGAAGAAAACTGCTATCCGATGATCCCATCGGGTGCGGCGCATAATGAAATGCTTTTCGGCACTGAAAAAGAAGCCCATGAGGTTTCTGAAGAAGGCAAGATCCTCGTTTGAGGCCGCTTCCCAAGAAAGAGTGATCTGACATGTCCATCATGAAAGAAGAAATTCAGGAACGGCACTGCCTGGCCGCGCTGGTTGACAACGAAGCGGGCGTGCTGGCACGGGTGATCGGTCTGTTTTCCGGTCGCGGTTATAACATCGAGAGCCTGACCGTGGCCGAAGTAGATCATGAAGGTCATACCTCGCGGATTACCATCGTGACGACCGGGACGCCGATGATCATTGAGCAGATCAAGGCGCAGCTCGGCCGTCTGGTGCCCGTGCACAAAGTGGTGGACCTCACCGTTGAACATGACTCCATTGAACGGGAGATGGCGCTGGTCAAGGTGGTTGGCACAGGCGAGAAACGTGTTGAGAGCCTGCGCCTGTCTGAGGCTTTTCGCGCGCGGGTCATTGACACCACGCATTCGTCCTTCATTTTTGAACTCACGGGCGCGCCATCGAAGATTGATGCCTTTGTCAATTTGATGCGGCCACTTGGTCTTGTTGAGGTTTCCAGAACCGGTGTTGTGGCGATCGGCCGCGGCGCCTCGGACATGTAACTTGTAGAAAAGGAGAGGGGATCAAACCCCTCCGCTTATGAAAGGAATTTCCCATGCGGGTTTATTATGACCGCGATGCCGACCTGAATTTGATCAAGGGCAAAAAAGTTGCCGTCATTGGTTTTGGCAGCCAAGGCCATGCGCATTTGCTCAATATGCGCGACAGCGGTGTTGCCGATATCGCTGTGGGCCTGCGCCCGGGCTCAGCATCTGCCACCAAGGCCGAAGCGCAAGGCATTCAGGTGATGAATGTGGCCGATGCTGCCCGTTGGGCCGATGTGGTGATGATGCTGACGCCGGACGAGCTGCAAGCCGATATTTATGTGGAAGAATTGCGCGACAATCTGAAGGAAGGGGCGGCGCTGCTCTTTGCCCACGGGCTGGCTGTGCATTTCAAGTTGATCGAGCCGCGCGCGGATATCGATGTGTTGATGGTGGCGCCGAAGGGGCCCGGTCACACTGTGCGCGCCGAGTATCAACGCGGCGCGGGCGTGCCATGCCTTATTGCCGTGCATCAGGATGCGACCGGCAATGCCCATGACCTTGGTCTTTCTTATGCTTCTGCCATTGGCGGCGGCCGCGCGGGTATCATTGAGACTACTTTCCGCGAAGAATGCGAAACGGATCTCTTCGGCGAACAGGCAGTGCTTTGCGGCGGCGTGGTCGAACTTATCCGCGCCGGTTTTGAGACCCTGGTCGAAGGGGGCTATGCGCCAGAGATGGCTTACTTTGAATGCCTGCATGAGGTGAAGCTCATCGTTGATCTCATCTATGAAGGCGGCATTGCCAATATGAATTATTCCATCTCCAACACGGCGGAATACGGCGAATATGTCACTGGCCCGCGGATCATCACCTCCGAGACCAAGGCGGAGATGAAGAAGGTTCTGACCGATATTCAAACCGGCCGCTTTACCCGTGACTGGATGCTGGAAAACAAGGCACACCAGGCGAGCTTTAAAGCCACCCGGGCGCTCAATGCGGCGCATCCTATCGAAGAAGTGGGCGAACGCCTGCGCGCCATGATGCCGTGGATTGCCGAGCGGCGGATGGTGGATCAATCGAAGAACTAATCCTCCACCAAGCATTATAGCTTGCAATAACTGGCGGATTTCCGCTAAACAGGATCTATAGCGCAAGGCCGAGGCGTGAAACCCATGCCCGGCCTCGCATTTTGACGAGGGAATAATGGACCGATCCATTACCAGCTTGAGCTTGGAAAACCTGGCGATTTCCGCCAGCGCTTCGCCGCGCTCGCCCCTCGGCGCTCTTCTACTTTCCGACCTACTCCTCCTTAGCAGCCTCTAGGCGCTTCATCGGGCTCGTCCAAATGTGACAAGCCCAGGCGACTAGAGGAGGGAAGTTTCGGAACAACAATTTCAACAGATTTTGAGCTTGGAAGAGCCCATGAGTACGACATCAGACAACTACGTTAGAATTTTTGACACCACCTTGCGTGACGGCGAGCAGTCGCCTGGCGCCTCCATGAACCTCACGGAGAAGCTGCGCATTGCCGAGATGCTGGAAGCACTTGGCGTGGACATCATTGAGGCGGGTTTCCCGATCGCTTCGAACGGTGATTTTGAAGCGGTGCGGGAAATCGCCAAGGTGGCCCGCAGGCCCGTGATCTGCGGCCTCGCGCGCGCCGGTGCGGCGGATATCCACCGCGCGGCGGAAGCACTGGAACATGCGGCACGCAAACGCATCCACACCTTCATTTCCACAAGCCCGGTGCATATGAAGCACAAGCTGCAAATGGAACCGGAGGCGGTTCTGGAAGCGGTCATCGGCAGCGTGACCCTCGCGCGCAGCCTGGTCGATGATGTGGAGTGGTCGGCGGAAGACGCCACCCGCACGGATCCGGATTTCCTCTGCCGCTGCGTTGAAGCGGCGATCAAGGCGGGGGCGACGACGATCAATATTCCCGACACGGTGGGCTATGCGGTGCCGTCGGAATATCAAGCGGTCTTTGAAATGCTGATCAACCGGGTTCCCAATATGGATCAGGCAATCCTGTCGACCCATTGCCACAATGATTTGGGTCTGGCGGTCGCCAATTCGCTGGCGGGTGTGCTCGGCGGCGCGCGTCAGGTAGAATGTACCATCAACGGGCTCGGTGAGCGGGCTGGCAATGCGGCGATGGAAGAGATCGTCATGGCGCTCAAGACCCGGTCGGACGCCATGCCGATGGAAACCGGTATCGTGACGACAGAGATTGCGCGGGCCTCGAAGCTTGTTTCCTCGATCACTTCCTTTCCGGTGCAATACAACAAGGCCATTGTCGGCAAGAATGCCTTTGCCCATGAGTCCGGCATTCACCAGGACGGCATGCTGAAGAACAATCAAACTTACGAGATCATGACGCCGGAAAGTGTCGGCGTGAAAGAGACCTCGCTGGTGCTGGGCAAGCTGTCGGGTCGTCACGCCTTCCGCGCCAAGCTGGAAGAGCTCGGCTATAAGCTCGGAGACAATGCGGTCAACGATGCCTTCCGGCGGTTCAAGGATCTGGCGGACAAGAAACGCGAAGTCTTTGATGAAGACATCATTGCGCTGGTCGATGATGAAGTGGGCCGTGACAATGATGCGGTCAAATTTGTCTCTTTGAGAATTATTGCCGGCAGCGAAGGCCCGCAGGAAGCCACGCTTAAGATGGAAGTGGACGGCGAGGTGCGGGAGACCACGGCCACAGGCGATGGGCCGGTGGACGCCACCTTTAAGGCCATTCGGGCGCTTTATCCCCACGAGGCGCGGCTGCAGCTCTATCAGGTGCATGCGGTGACAGGCGGCACGGATGCCCAGGCTGAGGTGAGCGTGCGGCTGTCGGAAGGGGGCAAGCTGGTAATGGGACAGGGCGCCGATACAGACACCCTGGTGGCTTCGGCGCGGGCTTATATCCACGCCCTTAACCGGCTGGTGACCAAACGTGCGCGAACCGCTCCGCCGGCGTTGGACCTCAGCGCCACGGACCGGGTCTGAGGGGTTTTAAACCCCTGGCCTCATGAATTTCCATAAATCTTTGGTAAGGGGCGATTTTCCGCTGTAAATTGAGTGGTGAATCGCCTCTAATTGGCGCCAAGAGTAGCCCCCTGCCGACCCCAATCAGATTTTACACTCCTTTTTGTGGCCATGATTTCGGGGCAAGCTTGCTCTTAACCTTATTTTTCACATTTGGTTGTCAATTGGAGGAGATAAAACCTCAATTGATTGTAGCGATAGGCGACCCACATGTTCTCTAGTCTTCTTGGCCTTCTCTCCGCGGATATGGCGATCGATCTCGGCACCGCAAATACCCTTGTCTATGTTAAAGGCCGGGGCATTGTTCTTAATGAGCCGTCTGTTGTGGCCATGAGCCAAAAAGGTGGCAAACGAGTCGTTAAAGCCGTGGGTGACGAAGCCAAGCTGATGCTGGGCCGAACACCGGGTGACATCGAGGCGATCCGGCCCATGCGGGACGGCGTTATCGCCGACTTTGATGTGGCGGAAGAAATGATCAAGCACTTCATCCGTAAAGTTCACAACCGGCGGTCCTTTGCCAATCCTGAAATTATTGTCTGCGTGCCTTCGGGCGCGACGGCGGTTGAACGCCGGGCCATTCAAGAATCAGCCCTGTCTGCCGGGGCGCGGCGGGTGAAACTCATTCCCGAGCCCATGGCGGCAGCCATTGGCGCCGGCCTTCCGATCGGTGAGCCAACGGGCTCCATGGTGGTCGACATCGGCGGCGGCACAACCGAGGTGGCTGTGATTTCTCTGGGCGGTATCGTTTATTCGCGCTCTGTGCGCGTCGGCGGTGACATGATGGACGAAGCGATCATCGCCTTTATCCGTCGCCACCATAACCTGCTCATTGGGGAAGCCAGCGCCGAGCGGATCAAGAAAGCCGTGGGGTCCGCCTGTTTGCCGAAAGAAGGCAAGGATGGCGACACGATTTCCATTAAGGGCCGCGATCTGATGAACGGCGTGCCGAAAGAGATCAAGATCTCTGAAAGGCACGTTGCCGAAAGCCTGGTCGAGCCGGTGGGGCAGATCGTTGAAGCGGTGAAGATCGCTTTGGAAGCAACACCGCCGGAACTGGCCGCCGATATCGTCGACAAGGGCATTGTGCTTACGGGCGGCGGTGCGCTTTTGAAAAATCTCGATACGGTTCTGCGGGATGCAACTGGCCTGCCGGTTTCGATCGCTGATGAGCCGCTCTCCTGCGTGGCGCTGGGTACTGGCAAGGCGCTGGAGCACGAACGGGAAATGGGTTCGATCCTTTTGTCGTCCTATTAGGGCAACGCAAGGCATTGGCCCGCTCTCCTGCAACCATAAGACAAAGGAGGATTTGCCGTGTTTGGTCGTGACAGCAGACGTGAACGTCTTGCAGTCCCGGTCCTGGCTGCCTCCCGGCGTTTGCCGGTTGTCCTCTTCATGTCAATTTCGCTGATCTTTGTCCTCTTGGACAAAGCGGAAGCTGACGCCTTTGACGAAGCGCGTGAGGCAATCACCGATGTCACGACGCCGATCTTTGAAACCTTGTCGCCGCCGGTCATGGCGGTGCGCGAATTTTTCGGGCGGGTCTTTAATATCTTTGAGGTTTACCGGGAGAACGAGCGCTTGCGCGAGGAAAACCGCGAGCTTCTGGCCTGGAAAGATGCGGCTCTGAAAATGGAGCATCGACTGACGCGGCTTGAAGCGTTGATGAACGTGCAGCTTGAGCCTTCTGTTGGCTATGTGACCGGACGGGTTATTTCCGACACTGGCGGGCCTTTCGTGCGCATGTTTATCGTCAATGCAGGCAAACGCGACGGCGTGCGCGACAATCAGGCGGTGATCGATGAAGATGGTCTGGTAGGACGCATCCTGGGTGCGGGGCACAAATCCTCGCGGGTGTTGTTGCTGTCAGATCTAAACTCCCGGGTGCCGGTGTTGGTGGAACCGTCCAATTATCGCGCGGTCTTGATCGGCGACAACGAACGCGACCCGAAGCTGGAGTTTTTGTCCTCGGCAGCCAAAGTCCAGGTGGGAGACCGCGTGGTGACATCCGGTCATGATGGTCAAATGCCGCCAGGTCTTCCGGTCGGACGTGTCTCCGAGGTTGGCAAAAATGGCGAAATCCGCGTTCAAACCTTTTCACGGGGCGATCACACCGAGGCGGTTCGCATGTTGTCCTACAAATTTGCCGAGCCGGATGTTTTGGACACACCGGATCGGGCCGCTGACGTGTCGGTTTCAGAGGGAGAAAGCCCTGACGATGGCGCTGGCGAGTAGCGATAATCTACGAAAGTATTTTTGGACGGCCTTTCCCTCGCTGAGCACGCTTTTTTGTGTGCTCTTGTCGCTTGTGCCGTTTGGTCTCTCATCAACCATTTTGGCGCCGCCCAATTTTGGTCTGATCGCGATTTTTCTTTGGACCTTGTCGCGCCCGGATCTGTTGCCCTCCAGTATCGTGTTTTTAATTGGACTTTTGCAGGACCTGCTTTGGGGCGGTCCCTTTGGGCTCTGGGCCTTTGTTTTTCTGGCGGGATATGGGCTGACGCTGAGCCAACGTACTTTTCTGATCGGGCGCGAATTCGGGTTTACCTGGGTCGGCTTTGGGCTTGTTGTGGTGATCAGCTCCTTATTGGCATGGGTCGTCACGATGCTGTTTCATGGGCAGTGGCTGGCACCTTATCCGGCAATTGTCCAAGGGGTCTTGAGCGCGGCTCTTTACCCTTTGTTTGCACGTGTGACGCCATGGTTTGTCGTCCGGATCGCCAGGGAGGTTTGACGCTGATCCCATGAAACCCGATGTTCGAGATAGTGCCCGTTATGAGAAGTTTTCGCGCCGCGCCGCGATCCTTTCGCTTGGCACGCTCGGGGTTTTTGGCGGTTTGGCCGCGCGGCTTTATGGGCTGCAGGTGGTCAGTTCGAACCAGTTTAAAGAACTCGCGGAGGCCAATCGGATCAATCGGCGGATATTGCCGCCACAACGGGGGCGGGTTTTTGACCGGTTTGGCGTTGAGCTTGCGGTCAATCGGCAAAACCTTCAGGTGCAGCTCATCCCGGAAGGGATCAGCGACCTGGAAGGCACGTTGGACCAAGTCGGGAAATTTATTGAGCTGAGTGACGCGCGCCGGGCGCGCATCTTGAAGGATATCAGTCGGCGCAAACGATTTTTGCCGGTGACACTGGCGGAAAACCTGACCTGGGAAGAATTTGCCCGGATTAATGCCTATGCGCCGAAACTTCCGGGGATCCAGCCCAACGCCGGTGAGCTGCGCTTTTATCCTTATGCGGATCGATTGGCGCATGTGCTGGGATATGTGGCCAAACCCTCTGAAACGGATGTGCAGGACAATGATGGCGATCCGCTGCTCATGGTGCCCGGGTTCCGGATCGGGAAGAGTGGCCTTGAGCGGACCTTCGATGAGGAGCTGCGCGGGAAGGCCGGCACCAAGCATGTGGTGGTCAACGCGGTGGGCCGGGAAATTAAAGAGCACAGCCGCGAAGATGGAGAGCCCGGCAAGGAAGCTGTTTTGACGCTGGATATGGGTCTGCAGAGTTTTGCTTATGACCAGCTCAAGGGTGAGAGCGGCGGCATTGTGGTTATGGATGTGACCAATGGCGATGTTTTGGCGATTGCACAAAATCCAGCCTTTGATCCCAATGAGTTTACGACCGGTCTCAGCCAGGAGAGCTGGGACGCGCTTCGCACCAATGAGATGAACCCGCTCGTCAATAAGGCGCTGCAGGGCCAATATGCGCCGGGATCGACCTTTAAAATTGTGACCGCGCTTGCCGCGCTTGAAAGCGGACTTATCGACCCCAATGAGCATTTCTACTGCAATGGCAAGACGCGGCTGGGCCGCCGCGAGTTCCATTGCTGGAAAAAAGAAGGTCATGGGTCCATGAACCTGCGCAATGGCCTTAAAAATTCCTGCAACGTTTATTTCTTTGAAGTTGCCCGCAAGATCGGCATGGAGCCGATTGCTGCGATGGCGGAGCGATTTGGCCTGGGGGCTGTGCATGACTTTGGTATTCCTGGCGGTAAGGCGGGATTGGTCCCAACCGAGGGCTGGAAGCAGGCCGTGCAGGGCGGGCGCTGGAGCACGGGCGACACGTTCAATTGTTCCATCGGGCAAGGCTATCTTTTGACGACGCCCATTCAACTGGCCGTCATGGTTTCGCGGCTCGCCAGCGGCGGACGTCAAGTCGAGCCGCGCATTTTGCGCGCATTGGGCGACGATTTCCTCGGTCAGGGAGAGCCCTTCGGGGACATGGGACTCAATCCCAAGTGGGTTGATCTGGTCAAACAGGGTGTCATTGCTGTGGTGAACGAGCCGGGGGGGACTGCCTTCGGCAAGCGGCTGACGGGACCGGGTCTGTCGATGGCCGGCAAGACGGGTACCGTACAGGTGCGACGCATCTCGAAAGAGGAGCGCGCGAGCGGCGTGATTAAGAACGAGGATCTGGCGTGGAAATATCGTGACCACGGCTGGTTTGTCGGATTTGGCCCCATCGAAAACCCGCGTTATGCGGTGGCGGTGCTGATTGAGCATGGCGGGGGCGGGTCGAGCGCGGCGGCGCCGGTTGCCAAAGAAGTGATGCGCGAGGTGCTCCTGCGCAATCCATCGATCCGACCCTCCTATGGCCCCAAGGGGGAGGCGTCCGTTTCCGTGAGCGGGATGCCAGGTTCTGGGAGTGGCGCGTCATGAGTAGCTATACCTATGGAGAGACGGGCCGGGAGGTGCCGTTCTGGCAGAAGTTCCGGGAAATCGATTGGTGGCTTATCTTTCTTCTGTGCACCGTGGCTGCCGTGGGATTTGTCATGCTCTACTCGACAGGCTGGGATACGGCCCAGCAGGTGCGTGATCCCGGACGGGCGCTGACCCATTTGACACGGTTCAGTATTGCGCTGGTGCTCATGTTTGTTGTGGCGCTGGTGGATATCCGCGTGTGGATGAGCCTGGCCTATCCCGCCTATGCGGCGGCGCTCATTCTGCTCATTGGGGTGGAGCTTTTCGGTACGGTGGGCATGGGCGCCCAGCGCTGGCTTTTGATCGGCCCAATCCGCGTGCAGCCTTCTGAAGTGATGAAGGTGGCTTTGGTGCTCTCTCTTGCGCGCTATTTGCACGGGCTGACGGTGGACGAGGTGTCGCGGCTGAAAACCCTGGTGCCGGCGGCCTTGATGATCCTTGTGCCGGTTGGCCTGATCTTTCGTCAGCCGGACCTTGGTACGGCGCTTCTTCTGCTCATGGGCGGCGCGGCGCTTTTGTTTTTGGCGGGGCTGTCCTGGCGCATTGTGGCGGTGGCCTCGGTGTTGGGCGGCGTGGCGGCGGGCTTTGCCTGGCGCTTTCTTTTGCAGGACTACCAGAAGCAGCGGGTGCTGACCGCGCTTAATCCCGACAGCGATCCGCTCGGGGCAGGTTATCACATCGCGCAGTCGAAAATC
Organism: Alphaproteobacteria bacterium; assembly: GCA_006226415.1. GTDB lineage: Bacteria > Pseudomonadota > Alphaproteobacteria > M2410 > M2410 > M2410. Next base: position 3,781 of record SBGZ01000060.1, on the reverse strand, counting down.
GCCATCGGCGCGGGCGGGCTCTTTGGCAAAGGGTTTGGCAACGGTTCTCAGAGCCAGCTCAATTTTCTACCGGAAAAGCACACGGACTTTATTTTCACCATGCTGGCGGAAGAGTGGGGGCTGATCGGGGCCTTGACGCTCTTGGCTCTTTATTTGCTAATCCTCTTCCGCGGGCTCTCCATCGCCATGAGCTCCCGTCACCATTTTGGCCGGATGGTCTCGATGGGGGTGATGTTCACCTTCTTCCTCTATGTGGCGATTAACACCGCCATGGTCATGGGGCTGATCCCCGTTGTGGGGGTTCCTTTGCCGCTCGTCTCCTATGGGGGGACGGTGATGATGACCATAATGATCGGCATGGGGCTGGTGATGAGCGTGCATATTCACCGCGATATTGACGTGCCGCGGCACTCCGGCGCCTTCTGGTGAGGCGAAGGGCCCGGTTTCAGCCCTTTAATGTGGGGAAGGTCCCTTTGGTAGGCCGTGCAGGGATCGAACCTGCGACCCACTGATTAAGAGTCAGTTGCTCTACCAACTGAGCTAACGGCCCCAAAGGAAGACTTGCGGTTTATCAAACGCCGTGCCCCTTGGCAAGTAAGAGATTGCCTTTGTCGGTCCGGGGTCAATCGTGTTGGTACAGGATTGCTATTGTTCGGCCCCCGCCTCATTCGCGCCCATGGCCATTTTCCAATAGGCGTAGGCTTTTTGCTCCGCGCGGCAGAGCAAGGTGCCTTCGGGGTAATTGCCTTCAGCGTCCGGCTGGCCGGCGACGCAGCCAGTGAAGAGCTCAAGGGCATCGTGGATGGTGTCGAGCGGATAGACGTGGAATTTGCCCTCGCGGCAGGCGTCCACGACCTCCGGATGCAGCATGAGATTGCGCACGTTGCTGCGCGGCAGGGCGATGCCTTGGGTGCCGGTGAGGCCCTGTTCCTTGCAGACGAGATAAAAGCCTTCCACCTTTTCTGTCACGGCGCCGACAGGCTGGATATTGCCGAGCTGATCAATGGCGCCGGTCATGGCGAGATCCTGACGCAGGGGCATTTCGGTCAGGGCGCTTAAGAGGGCGCAAATTTCGGCCCCGGAGGCGCTGTCGCCGTCAATGCCGCCATAACTTTGCTCAAAGGCGATGGAGGCGGAAAAGGCAAGGGGGTGATCGGTGCGCAAAAGATGGCGGAGCAGTCCACTCAAAATGTAAAAGCCTTTGGTATGGATGGCGCCGCTCAGATCCGCTTCACGGTCGATGTTGACGGCCCCGGCGGTGCCGGCGCCGATGGTGGCGGTGATCCGGTTGGGGAAGCCATAGGTGAGCGGTCCGCTTTCGATGACGGCGATGCCGTTGATTTGACCGATCATGGTGCCCTGCGTTGCCACACCGATGGTGCCGTCGACAATCATTTCACGAAAATGTCGGGCGGGCAGATTGGCCCGGTGACGGCCCCGGTCAATGGCCTGACGCACATGGGCGGCGCTGACGCTCGGGCATTGCTCATCGGAGCAGAGCCAGGCGGCTTCTCTGGCGATATCGGCAAGCCGGCCAAAGCGGGCGGTCAGATGATCGCGGCGCCCCGCGATGCGCGCGCCATGCTCCACCAGCGCGCCGACAGCGCCGCTTGAATAGGGCGGCAGCCCTTCCTTGGCGGCAATGCGGGCGATGACGCCGGCATAATGCTTCACCGCGTCTTTGTTGATCGGGATGGTCTCATTGAAATCGGCGAGCACCTTGAAGAGAAAGGAAAAGTCCGGATCATACATATCCAGCACATTGTAGAGGCCGGGGTCACCGATCAGGATCACCTTGACATCCACGGGGATGGCCTCGGGCTTGAGCTGGGGACCAAACCAGCTATAGACCTGAAACTCGGAAGGGACGATCTCAAGGCAACCTGTTCTGAGCGTGCGTAGCAGAACTTTCCAGGAGCCCGGCTCCTCCAGGACATCGCGCACCTGAACGATGAGATAACCACCGTCGGCCAGCAAAAGCGATCCGGGCTGGATCATCCGGTGGTCGCTGCGAAAAGCGCCGCCGGGCACAAATTCGCGCTCGATGCTGCCAAGCAGATTGGTCAGCGAAGGGGAGGCCTCGATAATGATCGGGGTGTTATCGTTTTGGGATCGGTCGAGGACCAAATTGACCTGGTAACGTTCCGTGAAGTCGTTTTCATCTCCAAGTACAGGGAGATAATGCTCGATGAGGTCGTCCTCGAGATCAGCGAGGAATAGCGCAATGGCCTCATTTTTGAATTTATCGGCAATGGCCTTGACGTAAGGCGACATGAGAACGCGGGCTTCGTCCTCGTAGAGCTTGCGCAAGGTTTCCCGGTGGGTTTGCTGAAAGTCGACAATCTTGTGACTGACGTCCTCAAAGCTTCGGGCAAAATGCGCGATCTTCTGGCGATAGCTCTCCAGATCCGCTTCCGTGAGGCCGAATTTTTCGCGCTCCGCCTCCAGCTGCTGGTAAGGCACGGCCTCACCCTTGATAACCGCCATCACTGTTGGCTGAATGATCCGGCCCATCTGCACGGGCACAAGTGTCAGGCCATTGGCTTTGAGTTCGCTTTCGAAGGGCTCTCCAAACTTGCGCATTTCTGCCTGGGCGGCTTCATCAATGTCTGCCCGCCGGGCCCGCATGTTTTCAGATGAAAGGGCGGGACCGAGCTGCTCGATAATGAACTCGATCAAGCGCTCCATCATGGATTTGAACTGTTTGCCTTCGCCCTTGGGAAGGGCGATGAGGCAGGGTTTGTCGGCGTGTTTGAAATTATGGACGTAACAATAGTCGCGAACCGGGCGGCGGGCGGCGGGCGCCTTTTCCAGCAGTTGCCGCACAAGGCTCATGCGGCCGGTGCCGGTGAGGCCGCGCACATAAACATTCTGGCCTTCCGCATTAAATTCCAGACCGAAGCGCAAGGCCTCGAGGGCATCGTCCTGACCGACCACCCCCGCGGCGGGCTCAACATCTGCCGTGGTCTCAAACTCCAGCCAATCGGCCGGGCAATACCAGCGAAGATCTTCCGGGCTTAAGGTTTGCTGTGCACGTGCCTCTTTCACCGATGTTTCCTTCCGGTTCGAACGGACTTGTCCGTAACAGTCTAGCCATTAACAAAGGAGGGGGGAAGGTTTGATCGGTCGGTGCGAATCCGCCTCAAAGCCTCAGCCCACCATCCGCATGATCAGCGCGCTGTAATCGAGAACGAGCGATATCGTCAGGATCGCCATCACCAGCGAGAGCCAGAGGCTGTAGACGATGGCGAAAGGCTGGCGCGAGCGGAAGTCTTCCAGGCGGAAAGTTAGGCGCTTGAAAAGATAGATCAGCGCCGGGGTCCAGATCACAATGTGGATGATCCGGCCGATCTCGCCGGAGTGCACCTCCAGCATGGCTGCTTTGAAAGAAAACAGCAGGAGGGCGGTGGTCACCGCCATGGCGAGTACCACCCGTGCCTCCATACGCCACCAGGCAAACAGGACACTCGACAAAAACATGGTGCGCATGAAAACCATCCAGGTTTGAACATTTTCTGGCAAGGCATCAACTTCAACCAATCGCAGTTCTATGGCCTGGCGGAACGCATCGGGGAGGGAGGCTATCAACATTGTCTGAGACCTATTTTACTGTTTGCTTGGCGATCCGGGCATGGATCTCGCCGATCTTCAGGAGAGCGGCGGTGCCGTAAAAGGTGTGGAATTCCAGTTCGAAGATGCCGCTGGTAACGGTCGGGTCTCCTTGCATCCACGCCTGAGCGGCGCTTATGTCATCGGCGGCGAAGATCATAATGCCGCGCAA
>SBGZ01000081.1 GCA_006226415.1 Alphaproteobacteria bacterium | reverse complement strand
ACCGCTCCATTTTCGGATTCCAGCGGTGGGTTTGGTGACCAAAGTGCACACCAGCTTCAAGCAGCTGGCGCATGGAAAAATCTGGCAACGCCATGTTTTTTAACTCCTTTTCCGGTTTAACCTCCGCGGGACAACGTCTGAATCTCTTCAAACACCGGAACGGGCCATCGGCGATTTTGCGCCGCGGTCCGTTAAGCCCGCGTGTGGAATGGGCCGCTCTATAGGCCGAAAACGGCACTTTGGCAAGGGAAATGGTATTTTTCGCTCTCGCTAGTGCCTCTCTGGCCCGGCTCCGCAAGGGCGCCCTGCCCCGGTGACCGCCCGTCGGTCGCCTTTAGCGTTTCAAGTGTACCTGGCACCTTGATTTCCCTTGATCGCTAAAGCTCCTCGACCTCGAGGACCCCATCGATGGACTTCATGGCGCCGCGCAGCTTGGGGCCCACGTCGAAACGACCGGGGAGCTCCATTTCCACTTCCCGGTTCTGGTCGTTCAACATCATGACCAGCACCACCTTGCCGCGCCCTGCTTTCTTTTCCTTGTGCAGGAGGTCCAATCGCTCGCGGATGCTGTCCATTGGGGCGGCGCTGTCCAAAAAGACTTTAAGCGAGCTGGCGGCGTTGGCGGCCACGCTGTCGAGAGAGGCCACAGAGCGGCAAAGCAGCCTGAGCTGCTCATCGCCCTCGGCAGTCCCTTCCCATTGGGCATCCGCGGTGAGCACAATAGATTGGCCGACCTCGAGCAATTCTCCGGCGGCCTGAAGGGCCTCGGAAAAAAGCGTCACCTCGAACTGACCGGTCGGGTCGGTCATCATGATAAAGGCAAAGGGCTTGCCCGTGCGCTGGGATTTACGCACCTGCTTGGTGATGATCGTGCCGGCCAGGCGCACTTCCCGTGATTTTTTCTGGGGATCGCCCAAGAGCTCCGCATAAGGGGTCACCCGTGACTGACGTAGCGCCAATTGATAGTCGTCGAGTGGGTGACCTGAAAGATAAAAGCCGACCGCTGACAGCTCTTCGCCCAGGCGGTCGAGGGGCATCCAGTCATTGACCGCCGGCAAGGGCGGGTTTTCAATCTCCAGGCCCGCCTCCCCAAAGAGGCTTTCCTGGCTCGACTGGCGCTCATCTGCTGCCAAATGTGCATGATTGAGGATCATTTCCGCTGACGCCAAAACCTGCGCCCGGTTGGGATTGAGGCAGTCAAAAGCCCCTGCCCGCGTCAGATTTTCAAAGGTGCGTTTGTTGATCTGTTTGGGGTCCACCCGGCGGGCAAAATCGAAGAGATCGGCAAAGGGACCATTTTCCTTCCGCTCCTCGACAATATGCTCCATTGCCTGCTTGCCAACGTTTTTAATGGCGGCCAGCGCATAATCGATCTCACCATCGCGCACCGAGAAATCCGCTTCCGAAACATTGATATTGGGAGGATTGATGACAATCCCAAGCCGCAGGGCTTCCTGCCGGATGATCGCCAGCTTATCGGTATTGCCCATATCGAGGCACATGGCCCCGGCAAAGAACTCGACCGGGAAATTGGCTTTCAGATAGGCGGTTTGATAGGCGACCTGCGCATAGGCCGCCGCATGGGCCTTGTTAAAGCCGTAGCCTGCGAATTTAGCGGCCTGATCGAAGATTTTCTCCGCCACGGATTTTTCAATGCCGTGCAGCCCGGCCCCCTCGATAAATTTCGAGCGGTGCATGTCCATTTCTTCCGGGATCTTCTTGCCCATGGCGCGGCGCAACAAGTCGGCCTCGCCGAGGGTGTATCCGGCAAGATCACGCGCGATCTGCAACACATCTTCCTGGTAGGTCATCACCCCGAAGGTTGTCTTCAGGATTGGCTCCAGCATGGGGTGGAGATATTCCGGTTCTTCCCGGCCATGCTTGCAGGCGATGTAGCGTGGGATGGAGTCCATCGGACCCGGCCGGTAGAGCGCCACAAGGGCGATCAGATCTTCAATGCGGTCCGGCTTCATCTTTTTCAAGAGGTCCTTCATGCCGGAACTTTCCAATTGGAAGATACCAATGGAGTCCCCGCGCGCCAGCATCTCATATGCCTTGTCGTCGTCGAAGGGTACCTGATCTGTTTTGATCTTGATGCCACGCCGCGCCAAAAGTCTTTCCGTCTTGGCGATAACGGTCAGGGTCTTGAGCCCCAGAAAGTCAAATTTAACGAGACCGGCAGGCTCCACCCATTTCATCGAAAACTGAGTGACCGGCATGTCGGAACGCGGGTCGCGATAAACCGGCACCAACTCCTGCAGGGGGCGATCAGCGATCACCACCCCTGCGGCGTGGGTGGAGGCATTGCGGTAAAGGCCTTCCAGACTGATGGCAATGGTCAGCATTCGGTCGACGATTTCTTCCGCGTCCCGCGCCTCGCGCAATTTGGGCTCGATGACCAAAGCTTCGGTGAGACTTGTCGGGTTGGCCGGATTGTTGGGCACCAGCTTGCAGAGGCGGTCGACCTGCGGATAGGGCATCTGCAAAACACGGCCGACATCACGCAGCGCCATGCGCGCCTGCAGCTTACCGTAGGTGATGATCTGCGCGACCCGGTCGTGGCCGTATTTGTCCTGCACATATTCGATCACTTCATGGCGGCGCTCCTGACAGAAGTCGATGTCAAAGTCGGGCATGGAGACCCGCTCCGGATTGAGAAAGCGTTCAAAAACAAGATCGAAGCGCAGAGGATCCAGATTGGTGATGTCAAGGGTCCAGGCGACAATCGAAGCCGCGCCGGAGCCCCGCACGCCGACGGGAATATTTTGCGCCCGGGTCCACTTCATGAAGTCGGAAACAATCAGAAAATATCCCGGGAAATCCATCGTGATGATGATGTCGAGTTCTTTTTCAAGCCGATCCCAATAGGCCTGTTCATCGACATAAAGCTCATTGCGCGCCAGGAGATCCTTAAGGCCGGCCTCTGCCTGGCGGCGCAGCTCGGCGGCTTCGTCGAGTCCTTCCTCGCTGGAAAACTTGGGCAGAATGGGCCCGCGACTTTTGGGGAAAAAGTGGCAGCGCCGAGCAATCTCGATGGTGTTTTCAATCGCCTCAGGCAGATCCGCAAAGAGCAGCTCCATCTCCTTTGGCGATTTGAAATAGTGCTCTTCGGTCAGCGTGCGGCGATCCTCCTGCATGACGTATGCGCCCTCGGCGATGCAGAGCAAAGCATCATGGGCTTCATACATGTCGCGCTTGGGGAAATAGGGTTCGTTGGTCGCGACGATCGGTAATTCGAGATCGTAAGCCAGCTCCAGCAAATGCGGCTCGGCACGTAGCTCTTCCTCACGGGAGTGGCGTTGCAATTCTACATAGAGCCGATCCCCAAAGACTTCTTCAAGCCCCACCAAAACATCGCGGGCCAGGAGGACTTTGTTTTCGCCCACCAGATGGTTGATTGGCCCGTCCGGTCCACCGGTGAGGAGAATGAGCCCTTCGTGGTGTTTTTTCAAAAGCTCGAGTGAGATGTGAGGCAGCTGCAATCCATCGGTATCGAGAAAGGCGCGGCTGGAGAGCTCCATCAGGTTCAAATACCCCCGCTCGTTCATCGCAAAGATGGCGAGGGTCTTGAGGGTTGGTTTGGCGTTGAGGCGGTTGCCGCCAAAACTCTCTTTGGCTTGGGCGTTGAGCTCAGGAATGTCGACCAAAAGCGAACAACCAATGATGGGCTGTACCCCTCCTGAGGACAGCTTGTCCGACATTTCCAAGGCGCCAAAGAGGTTGCCCGTATCGGCGATACCGACAGCGGGCATGGCAAACTCTTGGCAGAGGCTCAGAATTTCCGGTGTGCGGATGGCTCCCTCGGCCAGGGAATAGGCGCTATGGACGCGCAAATGAACAAAGCCTGCAGGCGCCATGGAATACCCGACCTAGTCACAATTTCAAAACGAGGAAATCTCATTTTGGAGAGACCCGCTCTCCAAGTCTTGCCACAGGCAATCTTATGCACAGATTTCTCCGGCGCGCCCGGCGCCGGAAGTTGCCCCTAGAATGGCGCGCCAGACTGGGCCACACCGAGCCAAAAGACAAAAACACCCATAAGACCCGTCAGAGACAGGGTTTCCAGGATCGGTTCAATCATTTTTGGGGTCATTGTCATCTCCTCATTCTGGAGATGTATGTTCCTTTTTTGTTCTGTTTCTGTCAAGAACAAATTGCGAACATCTGAAAACCTTAGTTAACGGCCGTTTTCCGCCTCCAAGAGCTCGCGCCCATCGACCAGCTTGCCCTCATGGAGCAGAACCGCCCGGTCCATTTTGGCCGCCAGCTCGAGATTGTGGGTCGCGATGATGGCTGCCAGGCCCTCTTCGCGGACCAGTTCAATCAGAGCCTCAAACACGTGACGCGCGGTTTTGGGGTCCAAATTGCCGGTGGGTTCGTCGGCCAACAGGATCTGAGGTCGATTGGCCAGCGCCCGAATAATGGCGACCCGCTGCTGTTCACCGCCTGAAAGCTGGCTCGGCTGGTGGCTTTCGCGATCGGCCAGCCCCATGGCGGCCAGCATCTCGAGACCCCGCGCATGAGCCGTCTTGCGGTCCGTTCCCGCAATGAGCTGGGGCACCATCACGTTCTCGAGCGCGGTAAATTCGAGCATCAAATGGTGAAACTGATAGACAAATCCGAGGGCTTCGCGGCGCAGCGCCGTGCGCTGCAAATCATTCATGCCCGCTGTTGAATACCCATCAATCAGAACATCGCCCGCATTGGGACGCTCCAAGAGGCCAGCAATATGCAAAAAGGTCGACTTGCCCGCCCCAGAAGGGCCAACCAGCGCGACGATTTCGCCGCGGTAGATGTCCAGATCTGCCTCGTTGAGAACCTTCAGGGGCGCGTCGGTGTTCTCGTTGTAAATGCGCACCACGCCGCGCAATGACATGACCGGTGTTGCTTCACTCATAACGCAGGGCCTCCACCGGGTCGAGCCGGGCCGCCCGCCAGGACGGATAGAGCGTGGCAAAAACGGAAAGGGTCAGCCCCATGAGCAGCACCAAAATTGTCTCTCCTGAATCGACATCGGCAACCATGCGGCTGAGGAAATAAATCTCTGGATCGAAAATCTCCGTCTGTGTGGCCCACATGATGAACTGGCGGATGTCTTCGATATATCTGCAGGCGAGCAACCCAAGGCCAAACCCGGTCAGGGTTCCTGTCACCCCAATGCTGGCGCCAGCGATAAAAAAGATGCGCATGATTGAGGCCTGCGTGGCGCCCATGGTGCGCATAATGGCAATGCCCCTGCCTTTATCTTTGACCAGCATAATCAGGCCGGAAATGATGTTCAAAGCGGCAATTAAAACAATCAAAGTCAAGATCATGAACATGACATTGCGCTCGACGATCAGGGCGCTCACGAAGGTCTTATTGGTTTCCTTCCAGTCATACATGCGGACTGGTTGACCCAGTGCGTTTGCCAATGCAGGCCTCACGGCCTCAACCTCATCTGGATTTTTCACCATGACCTCCAGATTGCTCACAGCATCCGGCATTGAGAAAAATCCCTGCGCTTGATTGAGAGGCATAAAGACGACCGAGGAATCGTATTCCACCATGCCAATCTCAAATAACGCGATGATGGTATAGGCCTTGCGGCGCGGCACTGTTCCAAAAGCCGTGCGCGGTCCGTTGGGCGCGATCAGCGTAATTTTGTCACCCGGCCTCAGATCCAGATTGTTCGCCATACGGGCACCGATCATGACCGTATCTTTTTCACCGAACCGGTTAATGTTACCAAACTTAATTCCGTTGTATTGCGTGGCTGGGGTTCCCAATGTGCCAAGACGATTGAGATCTTCCAGCGTGATCCCGCGCAACAGCGCACCGGTCATGGCGCCTCGGCCTTGCGCCATTATTTGCCCTTCAACGATGGGCGTTACGCTGACGACCCCGTTCACAGGCCTCACCAGCTCGGCCAGAGCCATGTAATCCATGAGTTCGGTCGAGGCTTCGGCCTGAATAGTAATGTGCCCTCTAAAGCCGAGAATTTTGCCGATGAGTTCTGTGCGAAATCCATTCATCACAGCCATGACCGTGATCAGAACCCCTACCCCCAACATAATGCCGACAAAGGACAAAATCGCGATGACCGAAATAAAACCCTCTTTGCGGCGCGACCGCAAATAGCGCCCGGCAATCATCCATTCAAATCTGGAGAATGGTTTTGTCGCTCTGACGTTCGTGCTCATAGGGCGCTCTGTACCTCATTCGCCAGTTTGGCCACCACCTCGGAAAGTGCAATATTCTCTCTTTCGCCGGTTGCCCGATTTTTAACTTCAGCCATCCCCTCTTTCAGCCCGCGGGGGCCAATCACCAACTGGTAGGGCAGACCGATGAGATCCATATTCGAGAATTTGGCGCCCGCGCGATCATCGGTGTCATCGTAGAGCACTTCCACGCCAGCCGCCTCAAGCTCGCTATAGAGTTTTTCACAGGCCGCATCGGTTTCCGCATCACCTGACTTCAGGTTCACAAGGCCGATGTGGAAAGGCGCCACCGACATAGGCCAGATGATGCCACTCTCGTCATGGCTGGCCTCAATGATGCCGCCCACGAGGCGCGATACCCCGATGCCATAGGACCCCATCTGAACCGGCACGCCGGTCTGGCCGTCCGGTCCTGCAACCACCGCCTTCATGGGCTCAGAGTATTTGGTGCCAAAGAAGAAGATGTGTCCCACCTCAATGCCACGCGCCGACATTTGTTTTTCTTTCGGTACTTCGGCGTCAAAACGAGAGGGATCGTGGATTTCGTCGGTTGCAGCGTAGAGCTCCGTGCGCTGACGGATAATGGTGTCCAGGTCGCCCTCATAATCAATGTCAGACGGCGGCGCGTCGAATTCGACAAGATTTTTATGGCAGAAGACTTCGCTTTCGCCGGTTTCGGCGAGAATGATAAATTCATGGCTCAAGTCACCGCCGATTGGTCCGGTGTCGGCACGCATCGGGATTGCCTTTAGCCCCATGCGGTCAAAGGTGCGCAGATAAGCAACAAACATTTTCTGATAGGCCTTGCGCCCATCCGCCTCATTGATGTCAAAGGAATAGGCATCCTTCATCAAGAATTCGCGGCCACGCATCACGCCAAAACGGGGCCGGATCTCATCACGGAACTTCCACTGAATGTGGTAGAGGTTGAGCGGCAATTGTTTGTAAGACTTAACTGTTTGGCGAAAGATGTCGGTGATCAGTTCCTCATTGGTTGGTCCATAGAGCAGATCACGTTCTTTACGGTCCTGAATACGCAGCATCTCTTTGCCGTAATCATCATAACGGCCGCTTTCGCGCCAGAGGTCGGCAGATTGCAGGGTCGGCATGAGGAGTTCAACAGCTCCTGCCCTGTCCTGCTCTTCGCGGACAATCTGGGAGATTTTCTGCAGCACCCGTTGCCCAAGCGGCAACCAGGTGTAAATGCCCGCGCTTGATTGCTTGACCATGCCAGCACGCAGCATAAGGCGGTGAGACACGATCTCAGCTTCAGAGGGGTTTTCCTTGATCGTGGGCAGGAGATATTTAGATAGACGCATGAGGGACCTTAGAGCATTCATGACGGCGCCCCGCCTGGAGGCGCCAAAGTTCTCCCATCTTGTATGGAAAGACGCCACCGAATGCAATTGTGGAGCGTCCCTTAATGAGCGGTGGTCATTTCCTCGCAGCCCGGCGCCACGACAATTTCAAATGTACCTGTTTCGCGCAGAACCCGGTCGGTGTCAGCGGCAACTGTTTTCGAACCCTCTCCTGCCTTATAGGCAGCGGGGATCGGCTCCACCCCATTTTCAGCCATCCAGCGACAGGTCTCACGCGTGGGTCTGATTTCCAGCGTGCGCTTTTGTTCGGCAAAACGCTCTACAGAAGTGGCCGGCGCTTCTGTTTCCTGCGGCACAAAATAATGCTGCCCGCCATAGGTGCCAGCCAGCACCAGAGCGCCAAACGTACTCAAAACTATCATTTCGCTCATCTTCATGGGTTCAAGGCTAGAGCCAGCCTCTTATCATTCCGTTAACCGTTAAAACTTGAGTAAACTTATATGTGAGCAATTTTCAGGCACAAATTTGGCAAATGCTGAATTTTTGTTATCCGCAATGCGTTTTTTAGATGACAAATCGTCAGTTTCGATCTAATTTAAAATTGTCAGATGGACATCTGGCCAAAAAAAAGGACCGCTTAATGAAAAGCGGCCCGAAGTTTAGGGAGGAAACGCCATTTAGCGCAGTTAGAGAGCAATGCTCTAACCGTTTTCAGGATGGCGTAGTTCAGGATCTTAGGCAAGGCTATTGACTGGCCTTGCCCATTTTTTTGGCCATTTCTGCGCGAGTTTTGGTGTTTTAGCAACAGATTATGGTTAACGCCCGGCCTGGTCGGTGCTCTCTAACCTTGGTTTTGCCCAAGGATCCTGCGACGAATCGCGTGGATCGAAGAGATTCGACTCAACCAGCCCAATTAGAATCACCAGAAAAAACAACGCCAGGCCCGTGGCCATTAATGCTTTCTTAACCAAACTAAAACTCGATGGCGCGCCGGGCTCCGTGCCCGGCTTCACTTCTCCATCATCGATCTGGCTTTGCGCACCGAATGGCAGGACGAGGAAAAGCGATATCCACCAAAGAACGATGAATGAAGCGATTGTTGTAAAGGTAGACATGGGGCAAGTCCCTCCGCCTGCGAGGGCTTAAGCCTCTTCGAGTTCAACAAGAGTTCCGCAGAAATCTTTCGGCGACAGGAAAACGACAGGTTTGCCGTGGGCACCGATTTTCGGCTCGCCGGTTCCCAGAACCGTGGCGCCTTCCTTCTTCAGATGCGTAACCGCCGCCTTGATGTCCTCAACCTCATAGCAAACATGGTGGATGCCGCCGGCCTTATTGCGTTCCAGGAACTTGGCGATCGGGCTGTCTTCGCCGAGCGGTTCCAGAAGCTCGATTTTGGTGTTGGGCAACTCAACAAAGATCGTGGTCACCCCATGATCGGGTTGCGGCACGGCATCAGACACTGTCGCGCCCAGGGTATTGCGATAGGTCTTTGCGGCGGCTTGCAAGTCATGAACTGCGATCGCTACGTGGTTTAATCTGCCAATCATTTTTATTGTCCTTCTTCGTTTGGCGTTGCCCCCTTGGAGCTAGACACTTTCCAACCTTATCACCTGCGCCTCAATTTGAGGTCTTTTTTGCCAGGAGTTGCGCATCCGCTGACGAATAGCCCGCCGGCAGGCTTGCTCAACCTCCCCGTCATCGCGGCGCTGGCGCGGCGAGAGGCGCTCCAGGGCAGCGTCCACATCTTCTTCCAGAACATCTAGCAGCTGCCGGCCGGACAGCCCCCTTTCGTTGGGCATGCCCAAGGCCAATATTCTTGGATCTTCCAGAACCTGACCATCATCATCAAGGGTCACCGTCACAACCAGGGCACCGGCAAAGGACATTTTCTTGCGGTCTTTCAAGGCGGGGTCACGATCGGACACCAGAAACTCACCATCCAGATGAAGGCGGCCGGAGGGAACCTCCTCTACGATCTGCGCCTTATGTGGAGCAATCCGCACCATTTCGCCATTGCGGGCCATGACAACTTCGGGGACCTGGCATTTTTTTGCGAATTTGACGTGCTCACGCAGGTGGCGGAGTTCGCCATGAACCGGAATGGCGATCTTTGGCTTGAGCCACTGGTACATTGTCGCCAGATCATCCCGGCAGGGGTGGCCGGAAACGTGAACGAAATGGTCGTCCGCATCGATAACATCCACGCCGCGCTCGATGAGCTGATTTTGCAAGGCATAGATCCCGCGCTCATTGCCGGGGATGATGCGGGACGAAAAGATGACCGTGTCCCCTTCAGAGAGGTTGACGTGCTGATGGTCTCCGGCTGCAATGCGCGCCAGCGCTGCGCGGCCCTCGCCTTGCGAGCCGGTGCACAGATATAGCACCTTGTCCTTCGGCAAAAACCCAGCCTCTTCCTCGCTTACAAAACCAGAAAAGTCCGTGATATAGCCCGTTTCCCGCGCGGCCTCGGTAATGCGCAGCATGGAGCGCCCCACAAGGCAGACATGACGGTCGTTGGCGCGGGCGGCCTCTATGGCGGAGGTGAGCCGGGCAAAGTTGGACGCAAATGTGGTGATTGCGACCCGCCCTGTGAGGGTTCCCACCAGTTCAATGAGACTTTCGCGGACAGCCCCTTCGGAGCCTGCCGTGCCAGGCACAAAGACATTGGTGGAATCGCAAATGATCGCCAGTACGCCCTCTTCGCCGATTTCGCGCAGGCGGTTTTCGTTGGTGAGATCCCCGAGCAGTGGATCGGGATCAATTTTCCAATCGCCCGTATGCAAAATTGTGCCGAGGGGCGTGCGGATCGCCAGCGCATTGGGCTCCAGGATGGAATGGGTCAGCGTAATATATTCAATATCAAAGGGACCGAGATCAAAGCGTGCACCCAGGTCCACCACGTGAAGCGTGACGTCGTCCAAAAGACCCAGTTCAGCGAGCTTGTTCTCGATCAGATTGGCGGTGAAGGGCGTGGCATAGACCGGACATCTGAGCAGCGGCCAAAGCCGGGCAATGGCGCCGATGTGATCTTCATGGCCGTGGGTCGCGATGATCCCCAAAAGGTCGTCGCGCTGCTCGGCAATAAACGCTGGGTCCGGCATAATGAGATCCACACCCGGCGTCGTCAGATCGCCAAAGGTGACCCCCAAATCCACAATGATCCATTTGCGGTCCCGCTCGGAGCCATAGCCAAAGAGATTGAGGTTCATGCCGATTTCGCCGCACCCGCCCAGGGGGACAAAAGTTAGCTGAGGTTCGCTCGGTTCTTTTTTACTCACGCCGCCCCGACCTGGTTGCGGCGGAAAATCTCGCGCAGGCCTCGAATGGTGAGGTCATGATCCACATGCTGGATCGCATCCGTGGCGTTGCGAAAGAGCGAGGCCAACCCACCCGTGGCCACCACGGTCATATCCGGGTTTCCGCGCTCTTTTTTGATCCGTTCCACCAGCCCTTCAATCATCGCCACATACCCCCAGAAAACACCGGACTTCATGGCGCTGACTGTATCAGTTCCGACAACGGCTTGCGGCCGTGTGATTGCGATCAATGGTAATTGGGCGGCGGCCCGGTGAAGGGCTTCAAGCGACAAATTAATGCCTGGCGAGATGATACCCCCTTCGTAAGCGCCATCGGCGGCGACCACATCAAAAGTCGTCGCGGTCCCAAAGTCGATCACGATCAGATCGCCGGGATATGCCAGATGGGCGCCAGCTGTGTTGACCAGACGGTCAGCACCGACATTGCCGGGCTGCAGGATGCGCACATCAAATCCCAATTTGACCCCGGGCGAACCAACGACCAGCGGCTCACTCTTGAAAAAGCGCCGACAAAGGGTCTGCAAATTGAAAAGCGTTTCCGGCACAACGGTCGAAATAATGGTGGCGCCAATGTCCTCCATCTTAAGGCCGTCCAAATCCATGAGCTGTTTCAGCCAGACGACATACTCATCGGCGGTTCGCGAACCATTGGTCGCCAGGCGCCATTGGCCCCGCATTTCCTCGTTCTCGAGCACCGCGAAGACGGTATTTGTGTTCCCTGCATCAATTGCGAGCAGCATGGGGTCCCTCAAGCAAAAAAGATCTCACCGGCGGAGATTAGCCGCTTGCCCCCCGAAGGCAACCGAATAATCAAATTCCCGGCTTCATCAAGGTCTTCAAAGACACCGGATGTTTCCTCATGAGCGAGGCGCGCGATCACCGTTTCGCCCAGTCCGCGCGCGCGGGCGAGCCATGCCTGCCGGATCGGGGCGAAGCCGCCCTTCTGCCACTCACCATGCCAAAAACTGAATGTGTCGATCAGGCGGGTCAGGCCTTCAAGGGCTGACAGAGTAGCGCCTTCCGCGCTCAGATCGGTTGCCGGGTAAGGCGTGCCTTCTGGGTGGAACGCGAGATTGACGCCCATGCCGATGGAAAGCCAATCGAGCTGCGCCCCATCGCTGGCGGTGCTTTCAAGCAGAATGCCTGCGATTTTTTTGCCGTTGGCCAACACGTCATTGGGCCATTTGATTTGCACACTTGCGCCGCGCAGCGCGCCCCCGACGAGATCAGCAATGGCAAGCGCGGCAACAAAGGAAAGCTCCGCCCCTTTGGCAGGCCCACAGCCTGGCCGAAGCAGAAGTGTCGTTGTCAGATTGCCTTCGCGCGAAAGCCATTCTCGGCCCCGCCGCCCCCTGCCCTGGGTCTGACGTTTGGTCCAGATCCACAGAAACTCAACATCGGCGTAATCTTGTTTGTCGCCGATAGAATGCGCGAGATCTGAGGTCGACCCCAGAGACTCAAACCCTAAAACCTGGTGACCGGTCGGGAGTTTGAGTTTGAGATCCAAAGGTTCCATGGTCGGGAGGTGGGCCGACGGGCCTCTTTAGAAAAGAGACCCGGCAGCGAAGCTTGTCCACTCTCGCGGCACCTGCATGAAGAGCATAAGGCCGAGCGTGAAGATGGCAGAAGCCGCCAAAATCAAACGCAATGCCATGGGTTGAGGCTGAAAAGCGCCTTCGGGCTCATCGAAGTAGATAATCTTGACGACCCGCAAATAATAGAAAGCGCTTACGACACTGGCGAGGGCACCGATCACCACCAGGGTGATGTACCCTGCTTCAATTGCAGGCAAGAACACAAAGAGCTTTCCGAAGAAGCCGGCAAGCGGCGGAATACCCGCCAGGGAGAAAAACAGCATGGACAGCACGAAAGCACTGATCTTGTGGTTCTGCGACATGCCGGCCAGGTCAGAAATGTGCTCGACCATGCCCTCTTTACGGCGCATGGCCAGAATGCAAACAAACACGCCGGTCACCGTGAAGAGATAAATCAGCATATAAAGCAAGACGCCGTCGACGCCCTCTTTCGTGCCGGCGGAAAGACCGACGAGCGCATAACCCATGTGGCCAATGGAAGAGTAAGCCATCAGGCGCTTGATGTTGGTCTGGCCAATGGCGGCAAAGGCCCCCAGCACCATGGAGGCAATGGCGACAAAGACAACAATTTGCTGCCAGGGCTGATGGATCCCATCACTGACCGGGAACAGCCCTACGGTGACACGGATGAAAAGCCCCATGGCCGCGATCTTTGGTGCGGCTGCAAAGAAGGCAACTACTGGCGTGGGTGAGCCTTCGTAAACATCCGGCGTCCACATGTGAAACGGCACGGCGGAGATCTTAAACGCCAGACCTGCGAGCAGGAAGGTCATGCCGAAGATCAGGCCCATTCTTGTGGCATCGCTGATTTCGCCCGCTGCGACAGCCGATAGAGCGTCAAAGTTTGTCACCCCGGTAAAGCCGTAAAGGAGAGAGCAACCATAAAGCAGAAGGCCCGAAGAGACCGCCCCGAGGACGAAGTACTTCAGACCGGATTCTGTTGAGCGCAGGCTGTCGCGGTTAAAAGCAGCCAGCACATAAAGCGCCAGGCTTTGCAGCTCCAGCCCCATATAAAGCGAAATCAGATCATTGGCGGAAACCATGATCATCATGCCCAGGGTCGCCAGCACGACAAGCACTGGATATTCGAACCGATCCAGTTTCTCGCGCTTCATGTATTCCATGGACATGAGGATCGCGGCGCCAGAGCCCGCAAGGATCATGTATTTCAAGAAGATGGAAAACGGTTCCACCGAAAAGGCACCCGAAAAACCGACGGTGCGCATGGTGATGTCATTGGCGGCCTGATCCATGATAACCAGGCCGGTCGCAACGATGAGCGCGAAGGCACCCCATGACACAGCTTTGAAAGATTTTTCGCCCCGGAAGACACCAAACATCATGAGCGCCATGGCGCCAATGGCCATCACGACCTCTGGCAATGCCAGATCGAGGGAAGCATGTAAGGTGTCAATCACTTTGATCGTTTCCATTATTCCCTCCTAATGGCCAGCCGCATGGCCGACAGCTTCAGCGGCAGGCGCGACCGCCTCTACACCGTGGTACGCTGTGAGCGCCGCATCCACTTGGGACACAAGATTGTCAACCGAGACCGCCATGATGTCGAGCACAGGGACCGGATAAAAGCCCATCCAGAGTGTGATCAAAACAAGCGGTGTCATGATCAGAATTTCGCGGCGATCCATATCAGCGATCGACTTCAGATTGGCTTTCTCAAGTCGGCCGAAGATAACCCTTCTGTAGAGCCAGAGCGCATAGGCGGCGCTGAGAATAGCGCCGGTCGCGGCAAAGAGCGCAACCCAGGTGTTCACCTTGAAGACCCCGATTAATGCCAGGATTTCACCCACAAACCCACCGGTGCCCGGCAGCCCCACATTGGCCATGGTGAAGAGCATGAAGACCGCCGCATAGACCGGCATGCGGTGAACAAGGCCGCCATAGGCCGCAATCTCGCGGGTGTGCATGCGGTCGTAAATCACACCAACGGAAAGGAAGAGCGCGCCCGAGACAATCCCGTGGCTTAGCATCTGGAAGATGCCACCTTCGATCCCTTGAATGTTAAACGTAAAGATCCCCATGGTGACAAAGCCCATGTGCGCGACAGACGAATAAGCGATGAGCTTTTTGATATCTTCCTGCACCAGCGCCACCAGCGAGGTGTAAATGATCGCAACGACCGAAAGGAAGAAGACCAGCCCGGCGAAATACTCCGATGCGATCGGGAACATGGGCAGTGAGAATCGCAAGAAGCCATAGCCGCCCATCTTCAAAAGAATACCCGCCAGAATAACTGAACCGGCCGTGGGCGCTTCCACGTGGGCATCGGGCAACCAGGTGTGAACCGGCCACATGGGCATCTTCACCGCGAAGGAGGCGAAGAAGGCGAGCCAGAGCCATTTCTGAATGCCCGGGTCGAACTGATAAGTCAGCAAGGTCGTAATGTCGGATGTGCCTGCTGTGACATACATCCAGACCACTGCCACGAGCATGAGGATGGAACCCAGAAGCGTATAGAGGAAGAACTTGAATGAGGCGTAGACCCGGCGCACACCGCCCCAGATCCCGATGATCAGGAACATGGGGATGAGGCCCGCTTCGAAGAAGAGATAGAAGAGGAAGAGATCAAGCGCGCAAAACACGCCAATCATGAGCGTTTCCAGAATAAGGAAAGCAATCATGTATTCGCGCACGCGGTTCTCGATCGACTTCCAGGAGGCGAGAATGCAGAGCGGCATCAACAAGGTCGTCAGAATGACGAACATCATGGAGATGCCGTCGACGCCCATGTGGTAGTTGATGTTGCCCCCAAGCCAGGAAGCTTTCTCCTCGAACTGAAACTCTGCCGTGGAGCTGTCAAAGCCCGCCCACAAGAAGAGCGACAGAAGGAAAGTTACCGTGGTGACCCAGAGCGCCACTGAGCGTGCTTGCGCAGCGCCGGTCTTTTCGTCATTGGAGGTGACGAGCAGGATCAGCGCCCCAAAAGTGGGCAGGAAGGTAATCGCGGAAAGAAGCGGCCAGTCAAGCATCAGTTCGCGCCCCCAAAGAACATGAAGTAAGTCACCAGTGCCGCAACACCAATCAGCATGGCAAAGGCGTAGTGGTAGAGATATCCGGTCTGCAGTCGGACCACCTGACCGGTGATTTTAAGCACCAATGCCGAAACACCATCAGGCCCAAACCCGTCGATGGTCAAGCCATCCCCCTTCTTCCAGAAGAAACGGCCGATCTTTTGTGCCGGACGCACAAAGAGGAAGTCGTAGAGCTCGTCGAAGTACCATTTGTTTTTAACAAAGAGGTAGAGACCATTGCGGCTCTGGCCCATCTTCGGCGGCAGTTCTGGATGACGAATGTAATAGTAGTAAGCGATACCAAGACCCAGGAGCATGACCACGAAAGGCGCCCAGACCACTACGGCCACGGTTTGCTTCACATGGTGCGCCTCGGTCATCACGGCATGAGTGGCGCCGTGTTCCGGGAAGGAAGCCCCCCAGAAGGCCGCCAGGTCATGTCCCATGAAACCGCCATAGAACACCATGCCTGCCAGCACCGCGCCAACCGCCAGGATGGCGAGCGGTATGGTCATGACGGCAGGACTTTCGTGGACGTGGCTCATTACCTCAGTGGACGCGCGCGGCTTGTCGTGGAAGGTCATGAAGGCCAAACGCCAGGAATAAAAACTGGTCATCACAGCGGCGGCAATCCCCATCCAGAAGGCATATTTGCCAACACCTGAATGGGCGGCATAGGCCATCTCAAGAATGCCGTCCTTGGAGACAAACCCGGCAAAGCCAAGTGGCGCGCCAAAGATTTCAACACCCGGAATGCCCACGCCGGTAAGCGCGAAAGTACCGATCAGCATCATGGCCCAGGTCATGGGGATCATCTTGTAGATACCGCCCATTTTGCGCATGTCCTGCTCGTCGGACATGGCGTGGATCACCGAACCTGCGCCAAGGAACAAGAGGGCCTTGAAGAAAGCGTGGGTAAAGAGGTGGAACATGGCGACCGGGTAAGCCGATACACCTGCCGCGAAGAACATGTAACCAAGCTGGGAACAGGTGGAATAAGCGATGACGCGCTTGATGTCATTCTGGAAGAGCCCCACCGTCGCGGCGAAGAAGGCGGTGGTCGCCCCGACGACAGTCACGACCGCAAGCGCGGTGGGCGCGGCCTCAAACATGTAACTCAGGCGGCAAATCATAAAGACGCCGGCGGTGACCATGGTGGCGGCGTGGATGAGCGCCGACACGGGGGTCGGACCTTCCATCGCGTCCGGCAGCCAGGTGTGCAGAACAATCTGCGCCGACTTGCCCATGGCGCCGACAAAGAGCAACAGGCAGATGGTCGTCATGGTCGGCACTTCCCAGGCAAGGAAGTGGAAGGTGTGATTTTCGAAATGGTGAACCTGCGGAAAGACCTTATCGAACTCAATGGAGCCGAAGACCATGAAGGTTGCCATGATGCCAAGGACAAAACCGAAATCGCCGACCCGGTTGACGACGAAGGCCTTAATCGCGGCGGCATTGGCTGAGTCTTTGTGGAACCAGAAGCCGATGAGCAAATAAGAGGCAAGGCCCACGCCTTCCCAACCGAAGAACATTTGCAGGAAGTTCGAGGCTGTCACCAGCGACAGCATGGCGAAGGTAAAGAGAGACAAATAGGCAAAGAAGCGCGGGCGGTGCGGGTCATGGCTCATGTAGCCGATGGAATAAATATGCACCAGGCAGGATACCGTGTTGACCACCACCAGCATCACGGCGGTGAGGCTGTCAATCTTGAGCGCCCAGGCGACATGAAAATCACCGGAGTTTATCCAGGTGAAGAGCGGCACGGTGAGGTCTGCCTGCGAACCCGTGACGCTAAAGAAGGCCGTCCAGGAGAAGACCGCGACGAGGATCATCAGACCGCTGGTCAGAAGTTCTGCCGCCCGGGCGGAGAACATGCGACCTGTTGGCATCGCCAGGAGCGCTCCAACAAGCGGCAGAAGAACTATGAGCTTATAAATCCACATAACCTAAATGTTTCCTTAGCCCTTCATCAGATTGACGTCTTCAACGTCAATGTTGCCGCGATTGCGGAAGTAAACCACCAGGATGGCCAGACCAATCGCGGCCTCAGCGGCGGCAACGGTGAGCACGAACATGGCAAAAACCTGCCCGATCAAATTTCCGAGGAAGCTGGAGAAAGCCACCAGATTGATGTTTACGGCGAGCAGCATGAGTTCTACCGACATCAAAATGACAATGATGTTCTTACGGTTCAAAAAGATACCGAAGATCCCGATGGTAAAGAGGATCGCGGCGACGATGAGATATTGTGATAGTCCGATTTCCATGGCGCGCGCTCCTTTTACAATCCCTGACCCGGGCGGGGATTGGTCAGAACCACAGCTTCTTTCGGGTCCCGGTTGACTTGCTCAGAGATGTTCTGACGCCGCACACCTTCGCGGTGACGCAAGGTCAAGACGATGGCGCCAATCATGGCGACCAGCAGAATGAGACCGGCTGTCTGGAACATAAAGAAGTAGTCGGTGTAAATGATTTGCCCAAGGGCATTGGTGTTGGCGGTTTGCTCGGCCATCGGCGCGACCTCAGCGACCTTTTCTGCCGTTTCCCCTGCCCCGTTTCGGGCGGTGAAGGCCAGGATCAGTTCAGCCAGCAGGATAAGCCCGACCGTGGCGCTGGCGGGCAGGTTTTGCATCATGCCCTGGCGCAGCTGGACAAAATCAATGTCGAGCATCATGACGACAAAGAGGAAAAGCACAGCAACGGCGCCCACATAGACGACCACCAAAAGCATGGCCAAAAACTCCGCGCCCAGGAGTACGAAGAGGCCGGCCGAGGAAAAGAAGGCCAGGATCAGGTACAAGACCGAGTGCACCGGGTTGCGCGCCGAGATCATCATAAGGCCTGAGCCCACGGCGATCCCGGAGAAGAGGTAAAAGGCAATGGTCGGTAACATGGTTACGTCAATCCTTTCCGCAGCCTGCCGCCTTAGCGGTAGGGCGCGTCGAGCTCCAAATTCTTTGCAATTTCGCGTTCCCAGCGATCCCCATTATCGAGCAGCTTCGCCTTGTCGTAGAAGAGCTCTTCGCGGGTCTCGGTTGTGAATTCGAAATTAGGTCCAAGGACGATGGCATCCACGGGGCAAGCTTCCTGACAGAAGCCGCAGTAAATGCATTTCGTCATATCAATGTCGTAGCGGGTCGTGCGGCGCGAGCCATCCTCGCGCGGTTCCGCTTCAATGGTGATGGCCAGTGCCGGGCAAACCGCTTCGCAGAGCTTGCAGGCAATGCAGCGCTCTTCCCCACTCGGGTATCGGCGCAGGGCATGCTCGCCCCGGAAGCGCGGCGAAAGCGGTCCCTTTTCGTAAGGGTAGTTCACCGTCACCTTGGGCGCGAAGAAATAGCGCATGGTCAGGAAAAAGGCTGACACAAAGTCCCAAAGGAAGAAGGCTTTGACTGTGCTGGCAACTCTCGACATGGGCGCGGCCTCCTATTTCAGCACCGGCAAGGCCGGTACGTAAGTGACGATGCCTGAAATCAGGATGACCCAGGCGAGAGACAGAGGCAGGAAGACTTTCCACCCAAGGCGCATCAATTGGTCATAGCGGTAACGGGGCACCATGGCTTTGACCATGGCAAACATGAAGAAGACCATGCAGACCTTGATCAGGAACCAGACCGGGCCCGGAATAAAGCCCAGCGCCTTGATCGGTGGCAGCCAGCCGCCGAGGAAGAGGATTGTGGTCATGGCGCACATGAGCACGATGTTGAGATATTCCCCGATCATGAAGAGCAGATAAGGCGTGGAGCCATATTCGACCTGATAACCGGCGACGAGTTCGGACTCAGCCTCTGGCAGATCGAAAGGCGGGCGGTTGGTTTCGGCCAGGGCGGAAATGAAGAAGACCACAAACATCGGGAACAAGGGCGTTGCGATGAACCAATTGCTTTGGCGCTGCGCTTCGACAATTTCAGAAAGGTTCATGGAGCCCGCCCAAAGCAGGACCGTTACGATAATGAAGCCAATGGAGACTTCATAAGAGACCATCTGCGCCGCAGAACGAAGGCCGCCGAGGAATGGATATTTCGAGTTCGACGCCCAGCCGCCCATGATGATGCCGTAAACACCGAGCGAGGAAATCGCGAAGATGTAAAGGATGCCGACATTGATATCTGAAATCACCCAGCCATCGCCCACCGGCACCACGGCCCAGGCCGCCGCCGCGAGGGTAAAGGTGAGGATCGGCGCGATGAAGTAGACGCCTTTGTTAGCGCCCGCAGGTACGACGATTTCCTTAAAAATGAATTTGAAGAAATCCGCAAAGGACTGCAGCAGACCAAAAGGGCCCACCACATTGGGTCCCCGGCGCATCATGACGGCCGCCCAGATTTTGCGGTCGGCCAAAAGCAAGAAGGCCAGAAGGATCAAAAGCGTAACCAAGAGCGCCAGGACCTGACCAACAATGATCAGAAACACGCCAAAGGGGGTCGCGAAGAAGTTTGCGAGAGCTTCCATGGGGCTTAGCCTGCGGCCTCCTCTTGGCGTCGTCCATCAAAGAGCGCGCTGCACTCTGCCATGATGGCGGAGGCGCGGGCGATGGGATTTGTCAGATAAAAATCAGAAATGGCGAGGCGGAAGGCACTGCCGTCCATCTCCCCGGCCTTACCGACTTTGGAAAGGTCGAGCGAGGCGCCCGTTTGTACAGTGTCCAGCTCTGCCATATGCGGATGATCAGCAAAGAGCTTGGTGCGCAGCTCCCCGAGGGAGTCATAGGGCAATGTCTTGCCGAGTTGAGCCGACAGCGCGCGCAGGATCGCCCAGTCTTCCTTGGCGTCCCCAGGCGCGAATACCGCGCGGCGACCCGCCTGAACCCGGCCTTCGGTGCTCACCCAAAGGGCATTTTTTTCCGTATAGGCCGCACCCGGCAGAATGACATCGGCCGCATGGGCGCCCGCATCGCCGTGAGAGCCCTGGTAGATAACAAAGGCTTTATCAAGCGCGCCGGTGTCAATCTCGTCAGCGCCAAGGAGATAAACCACCTCGATCTCACCGCCCATGGCACCGGTTAGAATGTCGCGCGTCCCCTTGCCGACTTGGCCTGGCACGAAACCAAGGTCCAACCCGGCAACTGTTGCGGCGGCGGTGTGGAGGACGTTGAACCCGTTCCAACCGTCTTTGACCATGCCCGTCGTTTCAGCGACCTTGGCAGCTTCCGCCAGAATGGCGGCGCCATCTGCGCGGGCAAGTGCGCCCTGCCCGATGATGAGCATGGGACGCTCGGCGCCTTTGAGCACTTTGGCGAAGTCGCTCGCGCCACTTGCAACGGTGCTCAGAGTTTCAGGTCCCGCGCCCAATTGCGCCACATCGTAGGTCAGGTCGGCGACCGGTCCGATGTTTGCGACCTTCAGGCCGCCCTCCAGCCAGCGCTTGCGAATGCGGGCATTAATGAGCGGCGCTTCGGTGCGCGGGTTGGTGCCAATAAGGAGAATGGCATCGGCCTCTTCGATCCCGGCGATGGTCGTATTGAAGAGGTAAGACGAACGCTCGCCGCCGAGGCTAGAACCATTTTGGCGGCAGTCAAGGTTTGCGCTCCCAAGGTTCGCCATCAGGCCTTTGAGGGCATACATGGCTTCGGTGTCAGCCAGATCACCGGCAATGGCGGCAATCTTCTTGCCGTCCACACCCTTCAGGCGCGCGGCAATTGCGTCAAATGCCTCATCCCAGGAAACCGGCTGCAGTTTGCCATCTTTTTTGACATAAGGTTTGTCGAGACGCTGGCGCTTCAGGCCATCCCAAATGTAGCGGGTCTTGTCGGAGATCCATTCTTCATTGATGTCTTCGTGAAGGCGCGGCAGGACACGCATGACTTCGCGGCCCCGGGCATCAATGCGGATGTTGGAGCCTACCGCGTCCATGACGTCGATGGATTCCGTTTTGCGCAGCTCCCAGGGGCGCGCCGTAAAGGCATATGGCCGCGAGGTGAGCGCGCCGACCGGGCAAAGATCGATGACATTGCCGGAGAGTTCAGAATCCAGCGCCTTTTCCAGATAGGTGGTGATTTCAGCATTTTCACCGCGACCGGCAAGCCCCATATCGGTGACCCCAGCGATCTCAGTA
Source organism: Alphaproteobacteria bacterium (assembly GCA_006226415.1). GTDB lineage: Bacteria > Pseudomonadota > Alphaproteobacteria > M2410 > M2410 > M2410. The sequence goes on along the minus strand of SBGZ01000081.1, from coordinate 4,280 downwards.
GAGAAGCGGACACAGCGGGTGCAGTGGATACAGCGGGTCATGATGGTCTTGATCAGCGGGCCCATATTCTTGTCGTCGACCGCGCGCTTGTTTTCTTCAAAGCGGGTGTGGTCAACACCATAGGCCATGGCCTGATCCTGCAGGTCACACTCACCGCCCTGATCGCAAATCGGGCAATCAAGCGGGTGGTTGATCAGGAGAAACTCCAGTACCCCTTCCCGCGCCTTTTTGACCATGGGTGTGTCGGTGTGAATTTTCATGTCCGGCGCGCACGGCATGGCGCAGCTCGCTGCCGGTTTGGGCGGACCACCTTCGATTTGCACCAGGCACATGCGACAGTTACCAGCAACGGACAGGCGCTCGTGGTAACAGAAACGTGGGATCTCCTTGCCTGCCAATTCGCAGACCTGGAGAACCGTGGCCCCCAATTCGAATTCTACTTCAATGCCGTCGACTGTTGCTGTTGGCATATGCTTACTCCGCCGCCGCAATGGAACGCGAAATGGAGGCCTCTTCGATCCGCTTTTCGATCTCTGGCCGGAAATGGCGAATGAGACCCTGGATCGGCCAGGCGGCCGCGTCACCCAATGCGCAAATAGTGTGCCCTTCGATCTGCTTGGTCACATCGAAGAGCTTGTCGATTTCTGATTTATCCGCGTCGCCGGTTACAAGGCGTTCCATGACACGCCACATCCAGCCGGTGCCTTCGCGGCAAGGCGTGCACTGACCGCAGGACTCGTGCTTGTAGAAATATGCGAGCCGGGCGATCGCTTTGATCACGTCCGTGGATTTGTCCATGACGATCACCGCTGCCGTGCCAAGGCCGCTCTGCACCTCCCGCAGACTGTCAAAGTCCATGAGAACGGTATCGCAGACATCCTTAGGGATAAGCGGTACAGAAGAGCCGCCGGGAATGACCGCCAGAAGATTGCTCCAACCGCCGCGCACGCCGCCAGCATGTTTCTCGATGAGTTCGCGCAGCGGAATGCCCATCTCCTCTTCCACGTTGCAAGGATTGTTGACGTGACCGGAGATGGAAAAGATTTTCGTGCCCGCATTGTTGGGACGACCCAGGCCGTCGAACCAGGCCGCGCCACGGCGCAGGATGGTCGGCGCCACCGCAATGGACTCAACATTGTTGACCGTGGTGGGCATGCCGTAGAGGCCCATGTTGGCGGGGAATGGCGGCTTCAGGCGCGGCTGACCTTTTTTGCCTTCGAGGCTTTCCAGGAGCGCGGTTTCCTCACCGCAGATATAGGCCCCTGCCCCGTGGTGCAGATAGATGTCAAAGTCCCAACCGGAACCTGCCGCGTTCGGCCCCAGAAGACCTGCGTCATAGGCTTCATCGACAGCCGCCTGCAAGCGCTCGCGCACGCGGATATATTCGCCGCGCAGATAGATGTAGCACTTGGTGGCGCCCATGGCGAAACCCGCCACCAGGCAGCCCTCCAAGAGGAGATGCGGATCATTGCGCATGATCTCACGGTCTTTGCAGGTGCCTGGCTCAGATTCGTCGGCATTGACGACGAGATAATGTTGGAGACCGGAGTCCTTGGGCATGAAGGACCATTTCAGACCTGTCGGGAAACCGGCGCCGCCACGGCCACGCAGGTTTGAGGCCTTCATTTCATCGATGATCCAGTCGCGGCCCTTACCGATCAGCTCTTTGGTATTGTCCCAAGCGCCGCGTTTGCGCGCTGCCTCCAGCCGCCAGTCCTGACGACCGTAGAGGTTGGTAAAGATGCGGTCTTTGTCCTGCAGCATTACTTGGCCCCTCCCTGAATGACTTCCGGGTCGGTCAGGCTCGTCAGCTCGCCAACCGGCTCCGAGGAGGTGCGGCCCGTTTGCGAACCGGGTTTGACCTCTTCGCCCTTGGCCAGGCGATCGAGAATCTCTTCCATGGATTTTTCATCCAGATCTTCAAAATAGTCGTCGCCGATCTGGATCATCGGCGCATTGGCGCAGGCGCCAAGGCACTCAACTTCCATCCAGGAGAATTTGCCGTCCTCGGAAAGGGTCTGCTGCTTTTCGGCGATCTTGCTTTTGCAGACTTTGACGATTTCATCAGAGCCGCGCAGCCAGCACGGGGTCGTGGTGCAAACCTGCACCAGATGCTCGCCCACCGGCGCCAGATTGAACATGGTGTAGAACGTCGCGACTTCGTAGACGCGGATCTCGGCCATGTTGAGCATGTCAGCCAGGTAGTTGATGATCGGCTGGGTAACATGCCCACCGTTCTGATTTTGCGCCCGCCAGAGGAACGGAATGACCGCGCTTTGCTCACGCCCTTCCGGAAACTTCTTCAGCTGTTCTTTCGCCCAGGCGAGATTTTCTTCCGAAAACTCGAAAGGCTCTTTCGGCTGATTTGGCGAAAGTCGTCTGACCGCCATAACTCAAATCCTTACGTCTTAAGGCGCCGCTCTAGCGGTCCACCTCACCAAACACGATATCCAGCGAGCCCAGGATCGCGGAGACATCCGCAAGCATGTGGCCCTTGCACATAAATTCCATAGCCTGCAAATGCGCAAATCCAGGCGCGCGGATCTTGCAGCGATAGGGCTTGTTGGTGCCGTCTGACACCAGATAGACCCCGAACTCACCCTTCGGTGCTTCGACGGCCGCATAGACCTCACCTTCCGGCACCCGGTAGCCTTCGGTATGCAGCTTGAAGTGATGGATCAAGGCTTCCATCGATGTTTTCATTTCGGCGCGGCGCGGCGGCGAGACTTTGCCATCCCTCGACGTTACCGGCCCCTCGGGCATGCGTTCAATACATTGACGCATGAGGCGGGCTGACTGGCGCATCTCTTCCATGCGGATCAGGTAACGGTCATAGCAGTCGCCGTTTTTTCCAATCGGCACTTCAAACTCGAGATCGTTGTAGCACTCGTAAGGCTGCGACCGGCGCAGATCCCAGGCGCCGCCAGAGCCGCGCACCATGACGCCGGAAAAGCCCCAGGCCAGTGCGTCCTCAAGAGAGACAACACCGATGTCGACATTGCGCTGCTTGAAAATACGGTTGTTGGTCAGAAGGCCTTCAATGTCGTCGAGCACCTTGGGGAAGGTCTCGCAGAACTTCAGAATGTCATCAACAAGCCCGGCGGGCATATCCTGATGGACACCGCCCGGACGCACGAAAGCCGCATGCAGGCGTGAGCCGCAAATCCGCTCATAAAAGATCATGAGCTTTTCGCGCTCTTCAAAGCCCCAGAGCGGCGGCGTCAAGGCGCCCACGTCCATGGCCTGGGTGGTCACATTGAGAAGATGGCTCAGGATCCGGCCGATCTCTGAATAAAGCACACGGATATATTGGGCGCGTTTGGGCACCTCAATCCCGAGCAGACGCTCCACCGCCAGGGCGAAGGCATGCTCCTGGTTCATCGGCGCCACATAGTCGAGCCGGTCAAAATAAGGCACCGCCTGCAGATAGGTCTTGTGCTCGATCAGCTTTTCCGTGCCCCGGTGGAGGAGACCAATATGCGGGTCCACCCGCTCAACCACTTCACCGTCCAGCTCCAGCACCAGACGCAAAACGCCGTGGGCGGCCGGGTGCTGCGGGCCGAAGTTGATATTGAAATTGCGGATTTGATTTTCAGCCATGGATCAACCCTCCGCCTTTTCGTCGCCAGGGAGGATGTATTTGGCCCCTTCCCACGGCGAAAGGAAATCGAACGAGCGGAACTCCTGAGGCAGATTGACCGGCTCATAAACCACCCGCTTCTGATCTTCGTCGTAGCGTACTTCCACAAAGCCTGATAGCGGGAAATCCTTGCGCAGCGGATGACCGGCAAAGCCATAGTCGGTCAAAATGCGGCGCAGGTCCGGATGGTCTTTAAAGAGCACCCCATACATGTCGAAAACCTCCCGTTCGAACCAATTGGCCGACGGGAAGAGCTCCGTGATGGAGTTCACAATGGTTTCCTCATTCGCCTGAACCTTCACCCGAACCCGCTGGTTCTGGTGTAGGCTTTGAAGATGGTAGACCACATCAAAGCGATTTTCGCGGGTTGGATAATCAACACCGCAGATATCGATCAGATTTGAAAAGCGGCAGCTCGCATCGTCCCTGAGGAAACGGATCACCCGAACGATGGCGTCTACATCGGCCTGGATGGTGAGTTCACCAAAGGCGATTTGATAGCCCGTCACCTCGTCTTCAAGGGCGGTCGAGATATGCTCGCCTAGTTCTTGCAGAGTTTCGTCCATCTAACTGTCTTTATTGCTGTTTTTAGCGATAACACCTAGCGGGAGATGTTGCCGGTGCGTCTGATCTTTTTCTG
>SBGZ01000078.1 GCA_006226415.1 Alphaproteobacteria bacterium | reverse complement strand
GCGCCCCTTGGCCTCTTCAAAGAAATAGCGGGCGACTTCGGCATCGCGAATTTTGCGCGGGCGAATTGAAATATCCTGGCCTTGCGCAGGGCCGCTGGTCAGGGCCCGTGTGCCAGGCGGATAGTAACCCGGCGCCTGTCGATCATAAAAGCCTTGCAGGTACATCATGCCGAGATTGTAAAGGGCCGTGGGGTGTCCCTGATCCGCGGCGCGCTGGAACCAGCCATGGGCGGCAGCCGTGTTGCAATTGAGGCCAATGCCGCGGGCATACATGATGCCCAGTTGAACCTGCGCATCCGCATCGCGCACGTCCTGGGCGGCGGCACAGATGAGTTCAACCCGTTGATCGGTCGTCAGGTAACCGGTCTCATCAACATTTAAATCGTCACGCTGAAACTCGCGAATAGCGCGGCGGGTTTTCAGGTCTGGCTTGCCATCGACTTCGTCCGGGTAGTAGCCGAGGGCCTTAAGGGCAAGCTGAATACGCTCCCAGGAGATGCCATCTTCCACCCGCTGGCGATTTTCTGGCCGAACCATACGGCGGATACGGTCATCTCTTAAGGAACAAGTCAGGGTGAGAGCCTGCAGCTGGCGAGAGGCGCTAAAGGCGGCCAGTGAAGAAGGCTCGGCGCTAATGGCGGCTTCATAAGATGTCTTGGCCTGGTCCACCTGGCCCGATGCCAGGAAGCTGTTGCCCTTGTCATAATAGGACTGCGCCATGTTGTGGGCATCCACGCCTGCCGGGGTGTTCATTTTGCCGCTGCCGGCGTTCAGGTTCTGGCGGCTAGTCTGGAAGTCAGAACCCCAGCTGGTGCCGGAGGAAATGGCCGAACCCATGCGCCAGGTCGGTGATCCGGAGCCGCCGTATTGCGGTGCCGGCGAGACCTGCGCCCGGTTGGCGTTGGAAGAGTAAAGCTCGGCAGCTTTGCGCTCGGCTGTTTCCAATTGGTTGAAAGTGATGTGACCACGATAATAGTCGGCGCGTTCAGCGGCGTTGGCAAAGCCGGCCATGGCGGCCACGCGCATGTAGATATAGGCCTGATAATAGTCCTGACGCACGATGTATTGGCCGGAACCGTACATTTCAGCAAGGATGTAATAGGCGGGCGGCGGGCTTGCCTCATATTGCTCTGAGAACATGCGTTCGGCCGCCCATCCGGCGGCGCCGCGCTTAAAACGGCTTTGAGCTTTCAGACGGCTCAAGGCCGTACGTGCCTCATTAATACCGTCAAGGTCCTGGGGGGAAAGAACTTCCGCTTCTATGGAAGGGTCGACCTTCATCGCTTCGCGCAGAAGCTCATTGTGGTCGGCGCGGGCGACGGCCAGGGCGTACCAGACAAAGGCTTCGACGGAATTCACTTCCGTGGAAGAGTAGAGCTGGCCTTTGTAATAACCCGGCTCGAATCGACCCATGTAGATGTCACCGATTCGTTTTTGTTGTTCGATAGAGCCCTTGTAGCCGGCGGCATTGCGCTTCAGTGAATCGAGGGATTCGAGCGCAAGGGTCTGCGCCTGGGCTGCGTAAGGAGAGGTTTCATTTTTCAGGAACAGGCTGGTCGGGCTGGTTAAGGCAAAAGCCAAAGCAAAGGCAAAAGCCCCTGATCTGCGCGCCTTACGCTTCCCCTTTTGAATTTCGAGCACCCGCTTTTGCATTGGCCCCCGCCTATTGCATACTCAATTACTACCTGTCTTGGCGGCTGACTAATCCGCGCAACACCCCTCGTGGGTCGTGCTCCTTAACCTGCCTCTCACCTGACATCGGCAAGCCAAGGAAACCCAGAAATGAGACTAACCCATTTCTTAACAATGTTTAACCTTATTACGGTAAAAAGTTGACCGAAATCCCCGGCGGTTTCAACGGATTTCCTAAGGTTTCCCCTGTTTATTCAAGACTCTTGTCGGGTGTGGTGCAATTGCCACAAGCCCAGCTACTGTAAGTTGCGTTTTGTGGCGCGCGCTGAGAATCAGAGCCGGTTTGTGTGACTGTCAGCGCATCTTCGTCATCCAATCATTGAAAGGTTCGGGATTTCCCGGTACAAAATGGCGGTTCGACGGGTGTTTTTGGGGGCATCAGTTGTTACCGTAGATTAAAGGGAATTTGTTTCATGAAAAAAGCCATCCTAGGTGTTGCTGCCCTTACTTTGGCAGTGATCGCCGCGCCGAGCTTTGCAGACGAGGAAATGACATGCCGTCTGCAACCGGCTCCGACCGTTCCGGCAACTTTTGAATCGGAAGAGCATGCTGTTGAGGTTCGCAATACCATTGTGGATTATCAAACTGGCGCTATGAAGGACTATCGGGAGTGTCTGGCGGCCAAGGAACGTATGCTGGGCGAAGACATTTCGCCGGAGCAGAAAAAGGCACTGGTTGACGCTTATAACGCCAGTGTTGATCTGGAAGAAGAACTGGCCGCAAGTTTTAGCGCGGCGGCGAAAGCCTATAACGAAGCTCATCCAGACTGATTATCCGCGTGATAAATCATTTAAGCCCTTCGGCCTGGATGCGGGCCGAAGGGTTTTTTTGTTTCGGTTCGTTGTGAACTCAGGCACTCTGGAAAAACAAATATAATAAAAAGCGCCAAAGCATTTCCCCGATGAATAACACGCCTGACAACAAGACCTCGAAAGAGACGAAAGAGGATACCGTTTTTCCTGTCGAAGCCACCGGTCAGATTAATGTGACCGGCGGTCCGGTGACGGATGATGCGGTTCAAGAAGGTTTCTTGCAGTCACCGACGACCCCCCAAGAGCGTCGACGTGGATTGCAGGTGCTCTTTGCCAGTCTTATTGCTGTCGGCATGGGTCAGAGCCTGGTCTTTACAATTTTGCCGCCGCTCGCGCGTGAGATCGGCATGCATGAATGGCAGGTCTCCTCGATCTTTGCCTTGTCGGCCTTTTGCTGGGTGTTTTCCAGTGCCTATTGGGGGGACAAAAGCGACCATTGGGGTCGTAAAAAAGCCATGCTGATCGGAACAGCCGGTTACACCGTGTCGATGTTTTTGTTTGCCGGCTCGATTAAGGTGGCGCAGCTGGCTTTGCTGCCGCTCTCGGTTGCCTTTGCCTTGATGATCGGGACCCGGGCCATATTCGGGGTTTTTGGGTCGAGCACCAATCCGGCAGCCAATGCCTATGTGGCAGATCGGACGACGCCGGGCGAACGGGCTGCCGGGCTTGGGCTACTCGGAGCCGCCTTCGGGGTTGGCGGGATCCTGGGACCGGGGGTGGCCGGCGCGTTTTCAGCGATTGACCTTTTGGCGCCCATTTATTTTGTCGCGTTTTTGGGGCTTTGCTCTTTTCTGGCGATATTAAAGCTCTTGCCGGAACGCACCCGTCCAACGCCGCGCGCGCGAACACCCTTTTGGACCTTGTTGAATGATCGGCGGGTATTGCCGTTTGTCCTTTTTGGCATGGGGCTTTCTGTTGTTCAGTCCACGACTGTTCAAACCATTACGTTCTATTTCATGGATCGGATCGGGTTTTCCCCCAAGGAGGCGGCGCAATTCGTGGCTGTCGCCTTTATGGCTTCGGCCCTGGCGGCCCTCTTTTCACAGCTCTTTGTGGTTCAGCGGTTCGGTCTGTCGACGCGGGCGCTGATGCGCGGCGGGACGGCGGTGGGCATTCTGACTTATGTGCTGTTTATTTTTATTCCTGAATATTCTGTTCTGACTCTCGCCATGGTCTTGCAAGGGTTCGCCTTTGGCATGATCCGGCCCGGGCACTCTGCTGCCGCCTCACTGGCGGTTGCGTCAGAGGAGCAAGGCGCTGTTGCTGGCCTTCTGGGCGGCACCGGCGCTGTTGGGCATATCATTGCCCCGGTCATTGTCGCGGTATTTTACCAGGGGGTGGGGCCGCAGTCGGTCTATTGGCTCTGTCTGGGGTTGATGTTGTTACTGCTGGTAACGCTTTATGTGCACCCCGCCTTCAAGGTCATTCTTGAACATCGCCACCGGGAAGTGGTTGATCGGCCGGAAGCGTAAGCGCCCGGATTTCTTCCAACAAAGAACCTGTGGCAAAGCCATCCGGGATCTTGTTGTTGGCGCGTTGATAAGCGCGCAGCGCGGCTTGGGTGTTGGCGCCTAATATGCCGTCTATGCCTTTGGTGTCAAAGCCGAGCTCGGTTAGCCTTTGCTGAAACTCCAAACGTTCCTGCCGGGACAGGGCGCGCTCGTGCCGCGGCCAGGTGGCAGCAATTTTTTCGCCGTCTATCAATTGGTCGGCAAGCAAGGAAACCGCCAGGGCATAAGAGGTGGAATTGTTGTATCGCAAGATGGCGCGGAAGTTGCCAAAGATCATGAAAGCAGGGCCTTGATGGCCTGCCGGCGCAATCACGGCAGCGGTTCTGTCCTCCAGTGCGGGGATCTCTGACCCATTCGCGAAATTTATTCCCTGGGCGGACCATTCGGCCAGTGTTTTGACTTTGTTGCGGTCGGCGAGCGCGTAGTCAAACCCTTTGGGTAAAGTCACCTCCCGGCCCCAGGAGCGGTCCTGCTCCCACCCTGATTTCTCTAGGTAGTTGGCGGTTGAGGCAAAGACATCGCCGAGGTTTGTCCAGATGTCCCGGTGGCCATCGCGATCATAGTCCACCGCATAGGTGATGAAGGTTGTTGGAATGAACTGGGTCTGCCCCATGGCGCCTGCCCAGGAGCCCGTCATTTCAGGGGCAGATTTATCGCCGTTTTCAACAATTTGCAGGGCGGCCATGAGCTGGGTGCGGCCAAAGTCCGCGCGTTTGCCTTTATAGCCAAGGGTTGCGAGAGCCTCGATGGCATTGAAGCCACCTGTGAAGGCGCCAAAACTTGTTTCCATGCCCCAGATCGCCACCAGGTAACGCGGCGGTACGCCATATTCTTTTTCAACTTCGGACAAAAGGGCATGATGTTCAGCCAACAGCGCCTTGCCTTTGGTGACCCGTGCATCGGAGATGGCGCCGTCGAGATATTCCCAGACGGGTTTGGAGTGCTCGGGCTGGAAGTTGTTGAGGTGGATGACTTTCGGGTTGGGGTGGATGTCAGAGAGCGCCGAATCCAGGGTTTTCTTGGAAATGCCCGTGGCGCGGGCCTGTTTGCGGAAATCTTTGAGCCAGGCGGCAAATTCGGCCTGATCGGCCTCGGTCAGGGAGGGTTGTGACTGCGTCTGCGCCAGACTTTGGGTCGGGGCCGCTGTCAGGCCTGCGAGCGCGATCGCGATCGGAAGCGCGGTGATTTTCAACATATGAACAAGGTGGGCACGGGTCTTGAAAGCGTTCATTGTCTCCCCTAGAACTGGCTGATCAGGCGTGGAGGACAGCCTGCCATAAAATTGCGAGGATTTGGTGCCTTTTCAGGCGGTTTTCCTCTAATTTCTGTGAATTGATGCCGTGGGTATCAAAGTGGTTGACAGGGCGGGGGGCAATCCCTATTTTGCGCCGCCTGTAAGACAATTATTCGCGTTTTTCCGCGCTTTCCCGGCGCTTTTGACGGTTAAGGGATTGAGCGCGCGAAAACGACAAAGGCGAAAGGCCAGACTGATGAAAGTTCGTAACTCATTGAAATCGCTTAAAAATCGGCATCGCGATTGCCGTGTTGTCCGCCGTCGTGGCCGTCTTTATGTGATCAACAAGACGAACCGCCGGTTCAAGGCCCGCCAAGGCTAAACACCGACGCCTTGCCAAAAAAAATGGAAGAGCCGCCTGATGTCAGGCGGCTTTTTTGTTGGTTGGGCGTGATTTAGTGGTGTTTGTGAACGCGGGCAATGCGCAAAAGGTTGGTGGCGCCGGGTGTTCCAACCGGCAGGCCGGCTGTGATGACGATTCGGTCATCAACCTTTGCAAAGCCAATTTTCTTGGCCAGTCCGCAGGCCCGATTGACCAGATCATTGGCGCCTTTGGCGTCTTCGGTAAGGGTGCGGGTGACCCCCCAAACAAAAGCGAGGCGGCGGGCTGTTGCCAGCGAAGGTGTGAGCACCAGAATCGGTCGGTCCGGCCGCTCGCGCGCGGCGCGCAAGGCGGTGGAGCCTGTTGTGGTGTAGCAAACAATACAGGTGGCTGAAATGGTGTGCGCCACCTGGCCCGCGGCGGCGGTGATCGCATCGGCGGTTGTGGCCTCAGGCTCGTGGCGCTGAGCGTCAATGATCCCGCGATAGGCATCTTCGCCCTCGATGGCAATCGCGATCCGGTTCATAGTGGCCACGGCCTCCTTGGCATATTTGCCAACGGCCGATTCAGCAGACAGCATCACCGCATCGGCGCCATCAAAAACGGCTTTGGCCACGTCCGACACTTCCGCGCGGGTGGGAACGGGCGAATCGATCATGGATTCGAGCATTTGGGTCGCAATGACCACAGGCTTGCCGTGAATTCGGGCACTGCGCACGATCTGCATTTGTTTGCCCGGCACCAGCTCCAAAGGAAGTTCGACACCGAGATCTCCGCGCGCGACCATGATGGCATCGGCGGCGGTCAGGATATTGTCGAGGTCGTTCAAAGCGGCAGGCTTTTCAATTTTGGCAAGCACTCCGGCGCGCCCGGCGACGATTTCCTTGGTCTCGATAATATCTTCAGCGCGCTGGACAAAGGAAAGGGCGATCCAATCCACTTGCTCATCAAGCGCTGCATCCAGATCGGCGCGATCCTTTGGGGTCAAGGCGCTGATGGGGATGAGAACGTCGGGCAGGTTTACGCCCTTGCGGCTTGAGATTTCGCCGCCGACATCGACGATACATTCGATGACATCATCCCTGGCTTCGCTCACGTGCAGCCGAACCTTGCCATCATTGATCAACAATGTGGACTGATTGGTGATGGCATCGAAAACCTCTGGGTGTGGCAGGGGAATACGGCTTGCATCTCCGGCCTCCGGGTTTTGGTCGAGGGTGACCGTGGCGCCTTCTTCCAGGGTGACGGTGCCTTTCATTTCGCCGATGCGAATCTTGGGGCCTTGCAGATCGGCAAGAATTCCGATGGTTGTCTTCAGGTCCAACTCGACGCCTCGAATCATGCCAACCAGATCCTTCAAAGCCGGACCTGAGGTATGGCTCATGTTGATGCGAAAGACATCGGCGCCTGCCAGAAACAGGCGGCGGATGGCTTCGGGGTTGGAGGAAGCGGGGCCAAGGGTCGCAATAATCTTTGTGTTGCGGTCTCTACGCAAGGGAGGTCTCACTGTTTGTTAGTTGTAGGCGGAAAACGGAAACGGAGCGGTTCATTGAGTGGTTTCGGATCCTTCGGAATCGACAAAGTCATAACGCATGTCCTGTGACGATTTCATGTCGATTTCGAAAAATCCAACAGGCTTATAACCTCGCGCGAAGCATTTGTCGCGACCCGATATTTCAAACTGCCCTGTGGCCACGCAAAATGTCTCCTCTCCTGACCAGCCCCCCGCCACCACATGGTGTTCGGCGTAAGCGTAGACTTTGGTGGAGGCTTCACCGAGATTGAGGAGGCTTTGGCAGGTCTGGGGCGCGAGAACCCACCATCCATAACTGGTGGCCTGTGAAGGGGTTTGAACGCCCAATGCAATGGCGATCTCTTCACCGGTCTGGTTGCAGGCGGTCAAATCGGCTCGGGCGGTTGAGACATTCAGACCGAGCAAGAGGGTCGCAAGAAAAAGCACACAGCCCACCCCGGCTTTCATCGTCCTGCCCCCTCGGGGTTGATCAAGATCGCCCTGAAATCATTCACATTCGTCCCCGTACTGCCGATGACATGGGCATCGCCCAGCTGTTTAAAAAAAGATCCGGAGAGATGGTCCCTGAGTGCTGCTTCCGCGTCAAGGCCCCGGCTTTTGGCCCGGGTGAGGGTGTCTGGCCCCCAAAAGGCGCCTGCCGCGCCGGTATTGCCGTCTTTTCCATCGGTGTCGGCGGCAAAGCCGTGGATATTGGACATGTCCGCGTGGGCCATGGCGTGGGCGAAGGCGAGGGCATATTCGTGATTGGGGCCTCCCGTGGCTTGGGGCGGGGCGCCGGTAACGGTCAATTCGCCGCCGGAGAGTAGCAGCGCTGGGGCGCCGGTAGCGGCCAGTTTTCTGGCAAGGTCTGCGTGCTGTTTTGCGACGATGCGGGCCTCGCCTTTGAGGGTCGTGCCCAGATCATGGACGGCAAGGCCAAGATCCTGCACGTGGCTTGCAGCAGCGGTGAGCGCGTCTTCCGGCGTGGCGATGAGGTGATAGTCGGCCTTCAAAGCCTCGGGGTTGGTGATGGTGGGCGAGGGCAGAAGGCTGCGTGCCAGTGTTTTGGCACCTGGGATCTTGTAGCGCGCCAGGATATTCTTCGCATCGTCTGAGGTCGTTTCGTCGGGCCAGGTCGGTCCTGACGCAATGACCGAAGGATCATTGCCGGTCACGTCGGAAATGGCGAAGGTCAGACATCGGGCCGGGGCGGCGGCGGTCGCCAGTCGGCCGCCTTTGATGCGCGAGAGGTGCTTTCGGACCGTATTGATTTCCTCAATGGCGGCGCCGCTGGCCAGAAGGTCCGCCGTCAGGGCCTTGAGGCGCGCCAGAGTGAGGTCCGGCGCCGGGGCTGTCAAAAGGGCCGATGCGCCGCCGGACAGTAAGAGGACAAGAAGGTCGTCCGGACCTAGTTTGCTGGCTTCCTCTAAAATATGGTGGGTGGCGGCGACCCCATTTTCGTCGGGAATCGGGTGGCGGCCCTGAAAGAATTCAAATCCGGCAAGCGCCTTTGGGCAGGGGTCGGGGCTGATGATGATGCCTTGCGCGCAGGGCCAACCCGCCGTCACATATTGTTCGGCCATGGGGAAGGCGGCCTTGCCGGCGGCGACCACGAGCGTGCGTCCTTTTGCGTCTGGCAGAGAAAGGTGGCCCATGCAATTCTTCGGATGGCAGCGCGTGACGGCGACGTCGAAGAGTTCTTTTAAGATATGTTCTGGCGTTCTCGTCATTGTGTTGATATGTGTGACGCCCTTCCTGCTTTTGGGCTGCTGTTTTTTCCACGCGCCCGCGTGATCAGTCCTTAGCCTTGGAGATGATTCTGGCACAACGTTTAAAGTATGTCTTGTGAAGTCTTAAACCGGGAGGGCGATCCCACATTTATATTTCTGTGTGATCATGCCTCAAATTTGGTGCCTGAAGCTTACGGATCTTTGGGGCTGGAGGCGTCTGAATTTGAGCGCCATATTGCCTGGGATATCGGGGCCGCCGATGTGGTGCGCGGCCTGGCCGCGTATTTTGGCGCTCCGGCAGTTTTGGCGAAATATTCGCGACTTCTCATCGACCTAAATCGCGGCGTGGATGATCCTACGCTGATCATGAAAATTTCCGATGGCGCCATTGTTCCGGGCAACCACCCGATTTCAGAAGATGAGGTGGCCAGGCGCATCGATACCTATTACGTCCCCTATCATGATGCGGTGGCGACGCTTATAGACGGGGTGTTGGCCCAGGGGCGTGTGCCCGTGTTGATCTCGGTGCACAGTTTTACCCGCTACTGGAAAACCCGGGAACGGCCCTGGCATGTGGGCCTCTTGTGGGACCGGGATAACCGTGTTGTCGAGCCGCTGATCGAGTTTTTCTCGCGAGACAAGGAACTGGTAGTTGGGGATAACCAACCCTATAGCGGTGAGCTTGCGGGCGACACCATGTATAACCACGGAACGCGGCGCGGCTTGCCGCATGCACTGATTGAGATCCGTCAGGATCTGATCAGCGCGCCAGAAGGGGTTGAGGCATGGATAGGGCGAATTGCCGATGCGCTGGCCCATGTGAAAACCCTTCAATCGATCTTTGAGGTGCGCCACTTCGGGTCTCACTCTGACGAGCAGGGTGAGGGTCCGGACAAGGCGATCCTTTAAACAAAACTGCAAGGTGACGACATGGATGAAGAGACGAGGGTAAAACTGGAGGCAGCAGCGTTTCGCCGACTGCTCTCCCATCTGGATGGCCGTAAAGATGTCCAGAACATCGATCTGATGATCCTTGCCGGGTTTTGCCGGAATTGCCTGAGCAATTGGTACCAGGAGGCTGCTGACGAGATGGGCCTTGAGGTGTCAAAAGAGGCGGCGCGGGAGGCTGTTTACGGCATGCCCTACGATGCCTGGAAAGAAAAGTATCAGAAAGAAGCAACGCCTGAACAGCTTGCGGCTTTTAACGCGGCGAACAAATCCTAATCCAATTTGTTGCGGCACGGACCTACCCCAGAGGAAACACAAAAATGGCAAACGAACAAAAAGGCAGCGGCGGTGTCGCCGCGGGCCAGTTGAAATCCTTTATTGAGCGGATTGAGCGGCTGGAAGAAGAAAAAGCCGCCATCGCCGCCGATATTCGAGAGATCTACGCGGAAGCGAAAGGGACCGGATTTGACGCCAAGGTTATGCGTCAAATTGTGCGCATCCGTAAACAGGATCAAAACGAGCGTCAGGAGCAAGAGGCTTTGCTTGACCTCTATCTGCATGCTCTGGGCATGGCGGCTGAATAAGACCCGGGCGGTCGTGATTTTGGCTTGTCGCGCTAAAAGAATTCATCGTCATCCCGTGGTTTGACCACGGGATCCAGCAATCAAAAAGTGACCTCATGCTGAGGAGGGACCTTGGTCTCATCCTTCGAGACGCTCGCTTTGCTCGCCCTCAGGATGAGGCATCTCGGTGACAAGACTGGAGTCTGCGATCTTGTAAGCCCAACAATCTTGTTTTCCCGAGAGGGAGCGAAGCGACTGAGTCGGGAATCCAGGGGCGTGTGACTCAGCTGCCCTGGGTCCCCGCCTCCGCGGGGACACAAGTGGTGAGATTGCTGAAATGTTCTTATTGAAACGTCTGTTTCAAGTCTAGTCGTCGGTGCCGGTGCCGCGCACATCAAGGCCGAGCTCGCGGACTTTGCGGTAAAGGGTTGAGCGTCCGATACCGAGGCGGCGTGCCACTTCTGACATCTGACCAGAGTAATGTTCGATGGCGAAACGGATCATTTCACCTTCGACTTCTTCCAACTTGCGCATGTGGCCAGTGTCGTCGAGGGCATGAATGTCGCCCTGGATCTGGCTGTCTGTTTCGTCGAAATAGGCGCTCGTCATGCCATGATCTTGAAGCCCGTGAGGCATCTCGATGTTGGGGAAGCCTTGCGGCAGATTGCTTGCGGGCGCTATTTCTTCCATCAGGGAAGAGCGCATATCGGTGCCGGTAAAATTGGCGATCTGCGGGAAGTCGCAAACCCGCAAGGCCAGCCCGTCACACAGAACCACCGCGCGGAAGATAACATTTTCAAGCTCGCGTACATTGCCCGCCCATTTATAGGACTGCAGCATTTCAAGTGCGTCTGGACGAATGGTGTGAACGGGCTTGTCCTCTTCGGAGGCAAATTTCTGAATGAAATACTGGACAAGAGGCGGCAGGTCTCCCATGCGCTCGCGCAGAGGCGGGATCCAGATCGGGAAGACGTTGAGGCGATAATAAAGATCCTCGCGGAACTCCCCCTTTTGTGCCATCTCCAGCAAATTGCGGTTGGTGGCGGAGATCAGCCGAATGTCAATCTTACGAGGCTTTTTCGAGCCGATGGCGTCTACCTCGCCTTCTTGCAGGACACGCAGCAGCTTGACCTGCATGTCGAGAGGCAGCTCGCCAATTTCGTCGAGGAAGAGGGTGCCTCCATCGGCCTCCACGAATTTGCCCTGATGTTTTTCGGCGGCACCGGTAAAGGAGCCTTTCTCGTGTCCGAAGAGAATGCTCTCCACAAGATTTTCCGGGATCGCGCCGCAGTTGACTGTCACGAAGGGCTTGCCGCGACGGTCGGACGAGCCTTGAATGGCGCGGGCGACGAGTTCTTTGCCAACGCCGCTTTCGCCTTCGATGAGGATCGGGATTTGCGACTGCGCGGCGCGTTCGCCGAGGCGTGTGACTTGCTGCATGGCCGGGCTTGAAGACGACAGGTCTTCAAATGTCAGATGGCCTTCCTGGCGTCGCTTCAGGCGTGAGACTTCGTCGCTGAGTTGATGGCGGTGGAGGGCATTCTGGATGGAAACAATGAGGCGTTCAGGGCTGGCGGGTTTAACGACAAAATCCTTAGCGCCTGCTTTCATGGCTTCGACAACAGTTTCAACCCCGCCTTTGGCGGTCAAAACAATGACGGGAAGCTCCGGGTTGATCGGGCGCAGTCGGCTGAGAACTTCAAAGCCGTCGACTTCCGGCATCACCAGATCCAAAAGAACGAGGTCAATGGTCGAGGAGCCTGAAGAGACGATGTCGAGCGCCTTGGCGCCGCCGTCAGCCATGACAGTCTTGTAGTTGTTTTTTTGCAGAACACCATCCAGCAGGCGTCGCTGCGTTGGATCATCGTCCACAATCAATATGGTTTGTGACATTGTGTCTTGCCCTTTTTACCCCACCCTTGGTTGGATGTTTTTCCAACTCACCAAGGCGGCAGTCTTACAGACAAGGGTAAAAACTGGCTTAAAAAGGGACACATCATTTGAAGTGATGAATAGGTGGTGAATGGGCCAGGGTTTGCGCCGGTTTTGCCTGGCCGCGTTGAAAGAATTTGTTTTCATTGGCAAAGGCGGTTGTTTGACCTAACGTTTTGCCGCTCTATTCAGGGTTAAGGAAAAGTGAACGTGTTGAGCTTTGGAAGACGCTTAAGAAAAATAAGAAAATAAACAATGACAGACGATCTTCTTGAAGAACAGGGGTTCAAGATCCCCGATGACTATCATCTGATGAACTGGTTTGAAGGTTTCGGTCGCCAGGTGGGCCCGATCTATGAAACCAAACCAGGCATTACCCCTTTTCGGCGGGCCTTCCGGGTGTCGGAGCATCACATCAATGGCCGGGGCGACTGCCATGGCGGTATGTTGATGGCCTTTGCGGATATGGCCTTTGGTCACGCCATCACCATGGAAGTACATCGCTATTGGGCGACGGTGCGGCTGATGACGGATTTTATCCGGCCCGGCAAAGTCGGTGACTGGGTGGAAGGCACCGGCGAGATTGTTGGTGTTGAGGGTGATATTTATACGGTGCGCGGGACCATTTGGGCTGGCGACAATATTTTGATGACGGGCTCAGGTGTCTTCAAGGCGCTGGGCACGCGTCCGCCGCGGAGGCCCGCACAATGAGTGACACCCCCGATCAATTTGAACGCTGGCAACAGATCAAAGCGCAATACGGCAATGAGGGTCCGCTTAAAGCCTATGAGGGGCGCGTGCCCGAGGCGCCGGGCTGGTTTGAGAAAGCGGTTGCGGTCCGGCCTTCTGAGCACTGGATTGAGGTTAAGGGCTCCCTGATCCGCTATTTAAAATGGGGCGATCCGACGCGGCCGGGGCTTTTGCTGGTGCATGGCAATGGCGCGCACTCGGAGTGGTGGTCTTTCATCGCGCCGTTTTTTGCGACGGAATACAATGTGGTGGCCTATGACATCTCCGGCATGGGGGAGAGCGGTCACCGCGATACCTATGAGATGGATGTCTTCGCTGAAGAAATGATGGCGGTTGCGCAAGACAGCGGCCTCTTTGCCCATGAAGAGCCGCCGATCATCGTGGCCCATAGCTTTGGCGGGCGTATTGCGATCCAAACCGGCTCGGACTATGGCGACCAGTTTGCCGGGCTTGTCATTGTCGATTCGCCGATCAATCCACCGGGCCGGGAAGGGGGTCCGCCGGAGCGCGAGCCCCGGCCGCATCGGCCCTATGCAAGCCTGGAAGAAGCGCTCGGCCGCTTTCGGTTGATGCCGCCGCAGGGCTGCGACAACCACTATATTGTCGATTACATTGCTCGGCATTCCTTGCGCGAAGTGGAGGGTGGCTGGATCTGGAAGTTTGATCCGAAAATCTGGCGGCGCTACGAAGTGGGCGATGCGGCGGAGCGGCTGAAGCGAATCCCCTGCCGGCTCGCCCTTGTGCGCGGCGAGAATTCGCTGATTTTCCCGCATGAGGTGGGCGACTACATGTACAACCTTTTAGGCCGCCAGGTGCCGGTGATCGAGGTGCCGGAAGCGCACCACCACATCATGCTCGATCAGCCGCTGGCCTTTGTCACGGCCATCCGGGCGCTTCTGGAAGACTGGAATCATTCTCATCCCAGCCGGGTGGTGGGCGCTTAGGCCCTGATTGTGATGAATTGCCGGGGTTGAGGCTCTAAGGTCTTGCTCCGGCGGCATTAATTTCCTATTTTTGCACCGCACAACGTGCCTTCCCGGGCCAAAACAAAAAGGATAAAAAAATGTCGGAAGAGTACAAACGCGGCGAAATGGATATCTCCCAGAATCAGTCAACCTGGGGCGCCTTTACGACACTGGTGAAATTCAGCACCATTGGTGTGGCGGCGTTGGTATTTGTCCTGACCGTTTGGCTGGGCTGATCCGGTTTTTGAGGATCTCATCAGCCTAAGGCGCAAGCCGACCTCTTTAGAGGCGGCTTTGCGCTTTTGTGTTCCTGCGTTTAAGCTGACAGATCCTGACCCTTCATTTCTGACAAGGACGAAACTCCCATGAAACTAGCGGTCTTGAAAGAGCGCGGCGCTGCGGAGACGCGCGTTGCTGCGAGCCCGGAAAGCGCCAAGAAACTGATTGCGCTCGGGTTTGATGTCATGATTGAGACGGGGGCGGGTGATGCCTCCTATTTTTCCGATGATGCCTACAAGGAAATGGGGGCCACCATTGGCGCCAATGCCGCCGAAACACTGGCGGACGCCGAAGTGGTGCTGAAGGTTGGCAAACCCAGCGCCGAAGAGGTTGGCCAGATGAAGCGCGGCGCACTTCTGGCGGCGATTTTGTCGCCCCACGGGGACCCCGAAAGCGTCAAAACTTACGCCGATGCGGGCGTCAATGCCTTTGCCATGGAATTCATGCCCCGGATTACCCGGGCACAGTCGATGGATGTGCTGTCTTCCCAATCCAACCTTGCAGGTTACAAAGCGGTGATCGATGCGGTGGCGATTTATGGCCGCGCCATGCCGATGATGATGACGGCAGCGGGCACTATTGCCCCGGCCAAGGTCATGGTGATGGGCGCGGGGGTTGCTGGCTTGCAGGCGATTGCGACCGCCAAGCGTCTGGGCGCGGTTGTTTCGGCAACGGACGTGCGTCCGGCTGCGAAAGAACAGGTGGAAAGCCTGGGCGGTAATTTCGTCATGGTCGAATCAGAAGAGACCAAGGAGGCAGAAACCTCGGGCGGCTACGCCAAGGAAATGTCCGAGGATTACAAAAAGGCGCAGGCTGCTCTCATTGCCGAAACCATCAAAAAGCAGAACATCGTGATCTGTACCGCGCTCATTCCCGGTCGTCCGGCGCCGGTTTTGGTGACCGAGGAGATGGTGAGATCCATGGCCCCCGGTGCGGTGATCGTCGATTTGGCCGTGGAGCAGGGGGGCAATTGCCCGCTTTCCAAGCTGGGAGAAATTGTCGAGGTTTCCGGTGTAAAGATCGTGGGCTATGCCAATGTGCCTGGCCGCCTCGCAGCGGATGCCTCATCGCTTTATGCGCGCAACCTTGTGAATTTTCTGACGCCTCTGGTGGATACAGAAACCGGCACGCTCAATATTGACTGGGAAGATGAAATTATCACCGGCACGGCATTGACCCGTGACGGCGCCATCGTCCACCCACAACTGACATCGCAATAGGAGGAATGCTCCCCATGGGAATTTCAGAAATTGTCTTTTTGCTGACGATCTTCGTACTTGCGATCTTTGTCGGTTATTACGTCGTCTGGTCGGTCACTCCGGCGCTGCATACACCGCTCATGTCGGTGACCAATGCGATCTCCTCGGTGATTATTGTTGGCGCCCTCATCGCACTTGGCGTTGAGGCCGGTGGCAGCATCAGTGAGGCCCATGGCGCGGCGGCCAAGTGGCTCGGTTTCTTCGCGGTGATCATGGCGGGGGTTAATATTTTTGGCGGCTTTCTGGTGACCCAGCGCATGCTGGCCATGTACAAGAAAAAAGATAAATAGGGACGGGCCAGACAATGAACTCTCTTAAAGATCTGGCAAACAGCCAGGCCGACATCGTGGTCAACGAGATGGGTGGCGGCTCTCTTCTCTCTGACAGTCAGACGGCGCTGCTTTATGTGGTGTCTGGCGTTCTTTTCATCCTGGCCCTTCGCGGGCTCTCCTCGCCGGACAGCTCGCGCCGGGGCAATATGTACGGCATGATCGGCATGGGCATCGCGGTGGTGACCACGCTTTTGCAGCTGGATGCCTCTTCCGGGCTTACCTGGGGACTTATCTTTGCCGGGCTTGGTATTGGCGGCGGCATTGGCGCGGTGATTGCGCGGCGCATTGCCATGACCGACATGCCGCAGCTTGTGGCGGCGTTCCACTCTCTGGTGGGCCTGGCGGCGGTGCTGGTGGCCTGGGCCGCCTTCTTTGTGCCAGAGGCCTTTCACATAGGAACCTTTGGCAATATCAAAACGCTCTCGATGGTGGAAATGTCGATCGGTGTGGCGATTGGCGCCATTACCTTCTCCGGTTCTGTGATCGCTTTTGCCAAGCTGCAGGGGCTCATGTCCGGGGCGCCGATCCTTTTGCCCGCGCGGCATGTGATTAATGGCGGACTGGCTATGGCCATCGTCATAGGCATTGTCATGCTCTGCATGGATGCCAGCAATCAGACGGTGACCGTCTTTTTGATTGTCACGCTGCTCAGCTTTATCATCGGCTTTTTGATCATCATTCCGATTGGCGGCGCCGATATGCCGGTGGTTGTCTCCATGCTCAACTCCTACTCAGGCTGGGCGGCGGCAGGTATCGGCTTTACGCTGCATAATATGGCGCTCATTATCACCGGTTCGCTGGTGGGCTCTTCCGGCGCGATCCTTTCCTACATTATGTGTAAGGGCATGAACCGCTCATTCATTTCGGTGATCCTTGGCGGATTTGGCGGCGACACGTCCGCTGCCAGCGGCCATGTGGAAACGCGGCCGGTCAAGCAGGGCTCGGCGGAAGACGCGGCCTTTATCATGAAAAACGCGCGCCAGGTGATCATCGTGCCAGGCTATGGCATGGCGGTGGCCCAGGCCCAGCATGCCTTGAAGGAAATGGCGGACAAGCTGAAGGAAGAAGGCGTCAAGGTGTCCTACGCCATCCACCCGGTGGCAGGCCGGATGCCGGGACACATGAACGTGCTTCTGGCGGAGGCGTCGGTGCCTTATGACGAAGTGTTTGAGCTGGAAGACATCAATTCCTCCTTCTCCAACGCGGATGTGGCCTTTGTGATTGGCGCCAATGATGTGACCAACCCATCGGCCAAAACCGATCCGCAAAGCCCGATCTTTGGCATGCCGGTGCTGGACGTTGAAAAAGCAGCGACGGTGCTCTTCGTCAAGCGCTCTATGGGCGCCGGCTATGCTGGCGTTGAGAACGAATTGTTCTTCCGGGACAACACCATGATGCTGTTCGCGGACGCCAAGAAGATGGTCGAAAACATCATCAAGTCGCTTTAGGAAAGCATCTTAACGGAATACAAAACGCGGCTTCAGAAATGGGCCGCGTTTTTTTTTGATGTGCGCGGAGTGCGTTGACACGCTTTAGTTGAGGTGGCACTTTCGCCTGTCAGATGTAGGTTGTGCATTTTCAGGCGTGGAGCAGAGGCAATGAGTGTGTGGTGCAGGAAATTAAGAGTTGGGCTCACTTTTCTGACTGGGTATTGGGTCGTTACCGTCGGATCAGTCGCCGAGACGCAGGCACCCACGATAAATTTGCCCGAGCAATTGAGCATTTGCTCTGAGCCTTCTCGCCCATTTTCTGAAAGAATAGTGGCCTGCCAAGCGGTTATTGAGTCGGGAAATTCGACTTCACAAGAAAAATCGAAGGCTTACTCAGGCAGGGGCACACTCACGAGTGATCCATTTAATTCAAAAGATCCATTGTTGGATTTTGAGAGGGCCCTTGGTCTCGACCCTTCGAATGCCGGTGCTTATGTGGGTAGAGGAAACCTCCACTATTTGATTGGCTTTTCTCAGAACCTACCCGATGAAATCCGCCTTTCAATTTCAGACTATGACAAGGCAATTGGTCTACAAGGGGATGATGCTCACTTGTACAGTAGTCGGGGTTCGAGTTACTTCGCGCTGGGGGAGTTTGAGCATGCGTTGTCGGACGCAAGTCGTGCGGCTGATTTGATTCCAGAATGGCCGCCTTACCGTTATGCAAATGGTATGGCACATATCAGACTCAAGAATTATGAACATGCCGTCCGAGAGTTTTCCAAGGCCATTGAGCTACAAAATCTTAGCAACGAGTCTGGATTTTCTGCCCGACTTAAACTTGGGAGATATCAATCCGCTCTGGGAGATGCCCACTTTGTCAAAGGGGACTATTCCGCTGCAATCACTGCCTATGATAAGGCCCTTGGCGGCGTAAGGGTCGTAGATGAGCATCAGATTTTTCGATATTTGGCGGCAGTAAAGTTGGGGCGAAGTGATGCTTCGGATGTGCTTAGAAAACAGATTTCCCGGGAGACGCCAGAACGAAATATCTCGGTATTTTGGGGTCGGTTGTTTACGAATGAAGTGACCCCAGGAGAGGTCTTGGATGCGATTAAGCCGGAGGGAGCACATAGTGACACACTAGGGAGGTGTCTGGGTCACTATTATTTGGGGGCTTACTATGAAATGGCGGGTGATCCTAAAAGGGCCGTTTTCCATTACGGGCAATCTGTTGAGACGGAAGCCTTTGTGGTGATCCAATACATGTTGGCTGAGGCAACGCTCGACAGGTTAATGCAGGCTAACAATTAGCATCTGGATCGGATTATCAAGTCGCTTTAGGGGGAAGAACCTCGCCCTAAGGGAGAGGTCAAAACATGACAATGTTTTGGGTGAGGGGACGGTTCCTCTTCCACCAAAACCGAAAAGGCGTTTCGCACCCCAGCTAATGGTCCGAGGTGTCCCCGCCTTCGCGGGGGCACGGCTCAGTGCTTTTCGAGGAGAGGCCGCGCGGCCTCTCCCGAACCCATGAGGTTTTTTTTAAGTGGTCTTCTCCCCCCGAGGGAGACGTGGCGAATATCTACTCTTCGGCCAAAATACGTTCGGGCTGGCCTTCTTCATGAACACGGAAGACGAGGATGACCGCGCCTTCCTCGCCGGTCACGGCGGTGTGGATTTGTTTCAGCGGAACCTTGGCGACTTCGCCGGGGCCGATGAGCGTATCTTCCTTGCCCTTTTGCCAGAGCGTCACGGAGCCTTCGAGCACATAGGCAAATTCTTCGCCGGGGTGCCAGTGCTTGGGCAAAGCGCTGTTGGGCGGCACGGTGACACGGCTGACCATAATCTCGGTGTTTTCAACGCCCTCAAGGGCTGTCTGCATGAGATTTTCCAGTTTTGGGCC
Organism: Alphaproteobacteria bacterium; assembly: GCA_006226415.1. Taxonomy (GTDB): domain Bacteria; phylum Pseudomonadota; class Alphaproteobacteria; order M2410; family M2410; genus M2410. The sequence continues at coordinate 6,741 of SBGZ01000078.1, read as the reverse complement.
GGTGGTCCTTTCTTGCGCTTCGTGACTATGCGCCCAGACCGGTGTTGCCAGCGCCATTGTCATGGCGGCGGCGCTCAATGCGCGTGCAAATGTTTTCATGGTGTACCCCTTTTTGGCTTCTTGCAGATTTGAAGGTTAGGTCTGAAGGGCCTTGGGATCAATAGGGTTTAGTCGGACGTGCTTGTCAGGGCTGGCGCGGGCGGGAGCAGGCCTGCCTCAAAGGCGGCCAGTTTTTCGGAGGCGATACGGGCCCGGCATTTTTCGATCAGGGCGAGGAAGCGTGGTTCCTGGCTCAGCGATTTGAAAGTCTCGTCATGGGTAATTTCGATGGCGAGGATCGGCAGACGGCCGAAATAGTTCTCCAACGCGGTAAGCGCTGTTTCGGTATCGCCGCGCGATGCAGCCAATATTGCCTTCAAGCGGAAGCATTCGGTCCTGACCCCGGCTGTATCGGCCTCCATGATTTTGACACGTTCTTCAAATTTCCGGTCAAAGAAGGCACACAGATCTTCACGGCCCAGCTCAATGGCGGCGAGGAAACAAAGACGCGCGCCATAATAGAAATCATTGGGGTTAAAAAGTGGTCCCCATTTGTTGGGGTCGTCAGGGATGTAACGGCCGAGTATTTCCAACACGCGATCGTGACGCCCGGAAAGAGAATGCCAGAACGAAATGATGGCGGCGCCAAAACTGTTTTGCAGATATTCAGCGGCATCCCGTTCAATTTCTTCCCCTAATCGATTGGCTTCCAACAAATTGCCGTGAACGCAATAGACCTGCATGGCCTGTAGTTTGTCCAGTTGCTCAATCTGAGGGCCGTAGCCAAAGCTTGTCAGCGTTTCCAGGAGGCTCCAGGCGCCCACTTGATTGTGTCGTAGCTCCGGGCGGTCGGCAAAACGACGTAAGGCTTCCTTGTAATTGCCCTGGGTGACATCGAGGATGATCTCACCCATGTCGACAAACTGGGAAGAAGCATCGACCTGACGAATGCGGGTAAGGCATTCGTTCGCCTCATCAATTTTGTTCAGTTCCATCAGCTCGCCTGCGGAATTGAACAGGTCGACACGTGAGAGCGGGTCGAGTTGAAGTGTTTTGCTTTGAATATCTTCCTGATAGACCTTTGGATCTCCACCAAAGACCAGGGATTGCATCATGACGCGCCAAGCCCGCACCGAGTTGGGGTTCAGTTCTGTTGCCTTTTTGGCATCTGCAATGGCGTCCTCATGTCGACCTTCAATCTGGCGTCCCATGGAGCGGATGGTGTAGGCCTCTGCCAGATTCGGATCGATTTCCAGAGCCTTCTTCAGGAGCGGCATGGCTTTGGCGGCTGCCTCAAAGACCGGTGTTTGGCCGTAGCAACCGGGGGAATTGCTGAGAAGAAAATAGGCATCGGCCAATCCCACCATGGCGGGCGCGTAGTTGGGGTCACTCTGGAGGGCCTGTTCAAAACAGTCGCGGGCCTCTTCCATTTCACTCGCCACGCGCCGCGCGAGCAGCTGCTGACCCTTAATATAGAGTTCGTAAGCTTCAACGCTGTTGCAGGATTGGGCCTCCGGCACTGCGACATCACCGAGGAGGTGTTCCTTTAGCGCTTTGACGATCGAGGCGGCTATTTCATCCTGAACTTCGAAGATGTCGTCGAGGGTGCCGTTGTAGGTTTCCGACCAGACGTGGAAATTGGTGTCGGTTCGAATGAGCTGCGCGGTGACGCGAATGCGGTTACCGGCCTTGCGCATGCTGCCCTCGAGAATATGGGCGACGCCGAGGAGCTCGCCGATCTCTGAAAGCTGTTTGTCTGAGTTCTTGAACGAAAAGGAAGAGGTGCGAGCCGTGACCTGCAGATGCGGGATTTTGGCGAGCAGATTAAGCAGTTCTTCTGAGATGCCGTCGGTGAAATATTCCTGGTCCTTCTCCGGCGACATATCGACGAATGGCAGGACCGCGATGGAGGCCTCGTTGATCTCACGGGCCGGGCGCGGCACCTCTTCTTTGGTTTCGGGCGTTGTGCCGGCCATGTGATGGCTCACGGCGTTTAGCAGTGTTTCCAGGCAAGGTTCCTGGCCGCCGCCCCAGCTGCTGAAGTCAATGGTCTGGATCTGCCGGAAGCCCATGGGCGCCTTTACGCCGTCCACGGCGATCGGGACCAGCTTGCCGGTCTGCAATGCAAGATCTACTTCGTCGGCGACCCAGCGCGATTCCAATGAGGCAGGGGACCAGACCACGATCACTACTCGGGCCTTTTGCACCTCGGCCTCGATCTCGCGGGAGAACATAGTGCCGCCCTGGAGCTTGCGATCCCACCAAACGGAATAGCCAGATTCGGTCAGATGCCGGACAACCGGTTCGACCCGGTGCAAATCCCGGCTGGCGTAGCTGATGAAAATATCGGCCAAGTGTTTTGCGTCCCTTCTTTTGCTCTTTAGGAGAGCAAGTGCGGCAGATTTGACCCGTTTTTCGGGTATTCGTCAACATGTGGGCCAAGAAAAAAGGCGACCCTCCGAGGAAGGCCGCCCTTCGGTTTCCTCCCCAGGAAAATCATTGTTTGGCGTGCAAAACCACGGGCAGCTCTGTAATGCCGCGCACGAAGCTCGATTTGAGGCGCTTGGGCTCGCCCACGACCTCGATGTGCTCAAAGCGCTTGAGGATTTCTTCCCAGATGATCCTGAGCTGCATTTCACCGAGACGGTTGCCGAGGCATCTGTGGATGCCGAAGCCGAAGGAAAGATGGCGCCGGGCATTGGGGCGATCGATGAGGAACTGGTCCGCCTTTTCGATAAAGTCGCCATCGCGGTTGCCTGAGGCATACCACATGCAGACCTTGTCCCATTTCTTGATCTTGTGACCCTTGATCTCTGTGTCCTCCATGGCCGTGCGGCACATGTGGGCGAGGGGGGTCTGCCAGCGGATGATTTCCGAGACCATGTTGGGGATCACTTCTGGGTTGGCCTTCAGCTTGTCGTATTCAGCCGGGTTCTGATTGAGCGCCAGGACGCCGCCCGAAATCGAGTTGCGGGTGGTGTCGTTGCCGCCGACGATCAGCAGCAGCATATTGCCGAGATATTCGTTTGGCGGCATGTTCTTGGTGGATTCGCCGTGCACCAGCATGGAAATGAGATCGTCGCCTGGCACTTTGTCTTTCAAACGTTCTTTCCAGACACCATCGAAATATTCAAAGCAGGTCCACAGCTCCTTAAAGCCGTCTTCCAGGGTTTCAAAATATTCGGGATTGCCGATGCGCTCGACCGTGTCGGACCAGTGGATCAGCTTGTGGCGATCTTCCTGCGGCACGCCGAAGAGGGTGGCGAGCATTTGCCCGGTCAGCTCCTTGGAGACGGTGGGCACCCAATTGAATTCTTCGCCGATGGGCAGATTGTCGAGAATTTTTCCGGCGCGTTCGCGAATGAGAGGTTCCATCTCGGCCAGCCGTGACGGGGTTACCCTGGGCTGCACGACCTTGCGTTGCTCATCATGGATGGGCGGGTCCTGCTGGATGAACATGGGCAGGTGGGTGAGCGGGTCCGGCTCGCCCTCCACCGGCTGCATGCCAAGGCGAATGCCGCCGTTCATGACATCCGATGAAAAGAGATCATGGTGGGTGTCGACATATTGAATGTCGTCATATTTGCAGATCGACCAATAGGCGCCGTCCTGGCTCTCGGGTGTGAAGTGGATCGGCGCGTCTTCGCGCATGCGCTCAAAATATTTGATGTCCTGGCCCGCCTCAAAAAGGCTGGGGTGGGCAGGGTTCAGCTCATCTAGCGGAATGTCATAGGGATCGCGCAGGGGGTCAATCGCCCAGCGGGCAAGGGTGTCCGCATTCTTTTCCTTGAGGCGCTCTTCGATCGATTTCTGCGCGGTATTTGCTTCGGCCATGTCTTTCTCCGGGGTCAAAAGTCATGTGGATGTCAGGGCCGACAGCCTAGCGCAACGCCCGGGCAAGGCAAGACCAAAAGTGACGCTTTGTTCACTTTTGGCATATGTGGGGCGGTCTAATCCTCCCGGGCGACAAACTCCAGGGCTTGGGTTGCGGTGCGGGCGACGTGGCGGCGCTTGACCCCGGTGGCCAGGAACCGGTTATGGGCGGCAATGACCAGCGGCACGAAAGGGGCCTCAGGCGCGTGGGCGATTTCGGCTTTGATCGCGGTGGCCATTTTGAGCAAGTGGCAGGAAACAATGTGTTCGAACTGGGCATGGTCGAAGAGGTGTTCAAACCAATGATCGAGGCTTGCGAGGTCACTTTCCCAGCCGCTGACATCAAGGGTCTTGTCAACAAAGCCCGTATTGCGGCCGACAAAACAGGCCATTTGCAAGACTGCCTGCGGCCAGAGGGCTTGTTCTTTTTCGCAGAGTGTCCTGACCGCATTGGCAAATGTGATGGCATGGGTGAAATCAAGCCAGTCGACATTGCTAGCGACCGAGAGATCGGTATGGCGTTGATACTTCAGGTCGAAGTGCAGGTAGTTCCAGGCGCTTGCCGCGAGCAAGGCGTCATATAGCTCTTGCGGGCGGGCGCTTGATTCCAGAACCCGCGCCATGACCTTGTTGACCGAAAGACCGATGAGGTCTTGATAGGTCACCGGCTTGCCGCCTTGACCGTCCCAATCAGCAAGGGCTTGGGCGTAGCCGCGAAACTCGGGGATCAGATCTTCGCGGGTGGCATAGACGAGCTCACGGATGAGAGCGAAGAGGGCCGGGGCGGTTGCTTCTTCTCCAAGGTGCTCAATCAATTCGCCGACCTTGGTGACGTATATCGCTGAGTGGCCAAAATCATTGTAATGGGCAAGGGCGGCGGCGGCGAGGACCGGTTCGAGATCACGGAAAGTCAGGCCGTCTCGCAAGGCGCCGCGGCAAAGTGCGATGGCCGCGTCTTCGTTTTCGTTTTCGATGGCCTCAGTGAGCGCCCCTGGATCGTATTCTTGAACTTCTTCTGTATACGGAAATTGTGGTTGGCGCAGGGTGTCCCAGGCCATATGCGCGACAGGTTCGATCAGGCAAATCAGGTTTTTGGCCGGGTCGCCGTTTAAGGTCCGGCGCAGGGTGAGCCAATCAGCAGCAGCGGCATTGGCATGGCTCATGCCGTACTCATAATGGTCATGGGTCCAAGCGAGGGCCTGGCGAACGGCGGCCAGCGGGTCAGCGCCCAATTTGTCGAGGCGGGCGAGCTCGCGGGCGATGCGCGTGTAATCATAGTCGTAGATGGCGACAAAAAGGTCGTCCATGACCTTGGGGATGCGGGTCTCTGGTGCCGGGTCCGTGATGTCGAGCCAGATCTGATCGCCCTTCAGGGTCACCGGGTATTGGCGCAGGGTGTCGCCGCCGACAAGGGTCTCTCCGTTTGTGAGGTCGAATTTCCAGTTATGCCAGTTGCAGGTGAGGGTGCAGCTGCCGGTGAGGGTGCCTTCGGCCAGGGGATAACCTTCGTGCGGGCAGCGGTTGTTGCAGGCCCAGACCTTGTCCTCGCGAAACATGAGCAGGATCTGCTTGGATCCGTGTTTAAAGATCTGTTTGCCGCGGGCCTTCAAGGCTTCAAGAGAACCGGCTTCCACAAGACTTTCAGATGTTTTCGACATGGCACGCTCCTATTTCGAAAGATATTCCTTTGGAAATATCAAGGGGCTTGTAATTACGCAAGTAAAAACTTTATAAATGTGACATGACTCACTTTAGCAAGCCCGGCGGACGCCGGTCAGCCCAGAAATCCAAAGATCAGATCCGCCGTCTCCTCAAGTCCCAGGGACCGATGGAGGCCTCGGCCCTCGCCGACGAGCTTGGTGTTTCGGCCATGGCGGCGCGTCAGCACCTCTATCAGCTTGAGGAACAGGGGCTGGTTGAGGCACAAGCGGTGTCAAATGGGGTGGGGCGGCCTGCCAAGCACTGGCAATTGACTTCCAAGGCCAATGACATGTTTCCCGATGCCCACGCGGACCTGACCGTGGACCTTATGAGCTCTTTGACCCAGGTCTTTGGGGATGCGGGTCTCGATCGATTGCTGGAGCGCCGGGCGGCGGAACAGGCGGCAGCCTATGGGCAGCTGGTCAATAAGGGCGCGACTTTGCGTGAGCGGTTGGAGATTCTCGCAGAGATTCGCTCCGAGGAAGGCTATATGGCCGAGGTGCAGGAAACCTCGGAGGGCCTCTTTTTCACCGAGAACCATTGCCCGATCTGCCGGGCGGCGACCGCTTGTTCGCGGCTTTGCGCGCGGGAGCTGGATGTGTTCTGCCAGGTGATGGGCGATGAGGTGTCGATTGAGCGCACAGAGCATATTCTCAAAGGCGCGCGGCGCTGCGTTTATAAAGTGTCTCTATCCAAAGAATAAATAGCCCTCATGCTGAGGAGGTCTGGCTTGCCAGACCATCTCGAAGTATGCGGGCAGTGGTCATCCTTCGAGACGCGCCCAGGAGGCGCTCCTCAGGATGAGGCTGAGATTTTCCCCATGAAAAAAGGCGCCCCAAGGAGCGCCTTCATCCAAATCAAATGCCGGGGCCGTTTTACCGACCGCCTTCGCGCTGGATCCGCTTACGAGCCAGCTTGCGCGCGCGACGAATGGCTTCTGCCTTTTCGCGTGCCCGCTTTTCAGATGGCTTTTCGTAATAGTTGCGCAACTTCATCTCCCGGAAAATCCCTTCCCGCTGCATCTTTTTCTTCAATGCGCGGAGAGCCTGGTCGACGTTGTTATCACGAACGATGATCTGCACTTAAATCACATCCATTTCTGGTTTGAAGCGTGGCCGAAGCCACCAA